>URGL01000007.1 GCA_900547405.1 uncultured Eubacteriales bacterium | reverse complement strand
GGGTTGGTAGCCTCGCCGTACTGACCCTTCACGATGGGGTTCTGGATGCACATTTCCTTGGCGGCCATGTTGTTTTCGAACACAGCCTTGCCGTGCAGGCGAATCCATGCGTATTCCGGGCTGGAAACGGAAATCTCCACCTCCGGGTTCTCTTGCATATCCTTGTAAACGTCCTTCTGGTTGTTGGTGCAGAACCACAGTTTGCCGTCCAGTTCGCCCGCGAACATGAAGGGACGGCACTTTGCCTTGCCGTCACGGCCGACGGTAGCCAGATACTGCACAGGGTTGGCATTCAGAAATTCTACGACTTTGTTCATGATAAGTACCTCCGAAATGGATTTTGATGATTTTTAACTTCGAAAGGTTGTTTTTTTCTTTCGTTGGCATTATAATATCACCGTACAGTCTGTTTGTGAAGTAGGCACTATATTGTGCCGTAGTTACCGTTGAGAAACTAATGGACGGTTACCGCAAAGAAACAAATGCGCCGCTGCTGGGTTTTCCGGCGTTTCGGCGCTTCAAAATAATTTTTCGAGGTTGCAGATATGGATGACGTAAAAGCAAAAAAAGAGATTCCTGCTTGCCCGGTAGAAACCACGCTGACCCTCATCGGGGATAAGTGGAAGGTTCTGATTCTCCGGGACCTGATGCCGGGAACGAAGCGGTTCGGGGAACTGAAAAAGTCCGTAGGCAATGTGTCTCAAAAGGTTTTGACCGCCCAGCTCCGAGCAATGGAGGAGAGCGGACTGGTAAACCGCAAGGTCTACGCAGAAGTTCCGCCGAGAGTGGAGTATTCGCTGACAGAACTCGGTAAAAGCCTGAAGCCTATTCTGGATTCCATGTGGGCATGGGGCGAAGAGTATAAAAGCAGTTTCACGACCAGATAATCCCTCTGCCCGACAACACAATGACAACAGGAATTATGATACACCGTAATTCTTGGATAATCTAAGTAATCCCGATAATCTGAGCTAAACTACACATACAAAATCGTTTAGGTCACGGTTTCAGGGAGCGAGTGGGAATGATTTCTCACCCGTGAAAAAGCCCGTAGTTATGCGGTTTTCTAAGCCTTAATGCCCTCTGTGGCAACAAAATGGCAACATTATTTGAATTATCATAAGAATAATCAAAGAGCTATTAGATTTTTGAAGTCTGTTAGCTCTTTTTGTTTATATTAAATCTTTAATATAAAACATTGGGGTAATGAGTGCGATTTTTCCACCTGTATCATCGCTCATCGTATCGTGAACGATACCGTGCAAAACAGTTTTTCCTTTGTTGCCGATGTTGATGAGCAGGCGCAAGACCTTTTTCTCCGGCTGGTAAAAGACTTCGCCGAAAAAGAAAATGTAACGGAAAAGCTGAAAGCAGAAAACCAAATGCTGTGGGTGCAGCGGATGAACGCAGTACGAGAAACGGCAACGGAAATCGTCAATAATGATCTGATCTATGCATAACGGACACGGCGGCAGGGAGAAATCCCTGCCGCTATTTTTGTTATACAGCTAAAGATACAATGTATCCAACATCTGCATTCATGCAGATTGATCGTTGCTCAATCTCCTGTGGGCAAACTGCCTGCCCTTGGTTGATACAGGCGTAGATTGCGTTAGGATTCTTCGCCGTCATCTGCAAAAACGGATATTTGATGATAACGGGCGTATTGTAGCCTACGCCTAATTCCAGAAAGAGGATTTTTTGCCCCGCGCGGGTTCGGAGAAAATTCTCATACCGCGCCGCCGCCCGATGCCAGCCCTCGTCCTCTACGAAGGTATCATCACAGCGGAGATTCATGGTCAAAGGCTTGCCGCAGTGAGGACATGTCGGAAGAAGCTCGGTCGGGATTTGCATATTCTCCTGCCGCTTGACCATTTCACGGATTATAGCTTCGTTCTCAAAGGTCTCCTGACAGCACGGCTCGCTGCACTGGAAAAGACCGTAATCGCCCTGCGTGTAGAACAGCCGCTTTTTGTCAAAGCCCGCCTTCTGAAAGCAGTGGTCAACATTCGTGGTGATGACAAAATAATCCTTGTCCTGTACCAGCTTCAAAAGATCCTCATAGACCGGCTTGGGCGCATCCTGATAGCGGTTGATGTAGATATACCGACTCCAATACGCCCAATGTTCTTCCGGTGTGGCAAAGGGATAAAAGCCGCCGGAATACATATCCCGAATGCCGTACTTCTGAGCGAAATCAGAAAAATGCTGCTCAAACCGTTCGCCGGTGTAGGTGAAGCCCGCCGCCGTGGACAGACCGGAACCTGCACCAATGACCACGGCATCACAGTCCTGTAATGCTGCTTTCAGCCGTTCCATCGGTTCGGAGCAGCTTTTCGTAGATTGCTTTGTCCAAATCCTTGAAAACATTGAAAATCACCTTCTTGACACTGGTTTGCTTTTTGAGAAATTCTTTGACTGTCGCTACTGCAATCTCCGCCGCCAAGTCATTGGGGAAATGAAATTCTCCCGTAGAAATGCAGCAGAATGCCACGCTTTCCAGCTTGTTTTCTGCTGCCAGCTCCAAGCAGGAGCGGTAGCAGGAGGCGAGCAGTTCTTTGTCTGCTTTGGTCACGCACCCGTCGATAATCGGCCCGACCGTATGCAGTACATACCGGCAGGGCAGATTGAACGCCGGAGTGATTTTCGCCTGTCCGGTGGGTTCGGGATAGCCCTGCTGCTCCATCAATTCTTCACAGGCAAGGCGGAGTTCTACGCCCGCATAGGTATGAATGGCGTTGTCGATGCAGCGGTGGTTCGGAATATAGCAGCCAGTCATGCCGGAGTTTGCCGCATTGACGATGGCATCACACTTCAGCGTCGTAATATCGCCCTGCCAGAGATACAGTCCCGACTGAATGGGCGTCAGGTCGGCAATATCCGTGATGCCCTTTGCGGCGGTTTCGCCTTGCAGATATTCGTCCTGCACTTGCAGGAACTCCGTTCCAATCGGATAGGCTCCGCGGACATTCATCAGCCCGCGCAGTAAAATCTTCTGCCGCTCGGAATCTGCCGGGATCATCTGCTTCTGACAGGAGGGGCGCTCATCCAGCAGAGATTGTATGAGGAACAGCCGTTTTTCGCTCTGATTCATAGTCAAACCCTCTTTTCGATCACCTGCTTGGGGCAGATTTCCGCACACCGTCCGCAGTGGAGACAGTGGTGCTGGTCAATCACCACAGGCTTCTTTGTAATGTCGATGCACTTCTGCGGACAGACCGAATAGCACAGCTTGCAGCCGATGCAGCCTTCGCCCACATAGTAGCCCGGTGCTTCCTGTGCCGCTTTGCCGATGGTAAAGCTGTCCCGGACGATGTGCGCCGGGTCGCTGATGTCAAAATATTCTCCGTCCGCTTCGTACAGGCAGAACACCTCTAACGCACTGCGGGTATCACCGGGATAGATGGACTGCATATAGGTGTTTTTCTCGAAGATCTCATCCAGCTTCTCGCTGCCGATGTTTTTGATTTTCCCGCGCAGGGAGATCGAGATTTTGTCCTTGGTGGCGGACAGAGCGATGTAGCCCTGCTCCATAAGTTGGGCATAGAACGCCTTTCCCTTTGCGGTAAGAAAATACACGCCCTGCTCGTCATAGAGCATTATGTCGATGACACGGGTCTGGGGATGTCCATCTGCGCCGATGGTGGCAATGGTGGTGGAGTGGATATTTTCCACCAGTAATTCCAAATAGTCTTGTTTCTGCATCGTTTCAATACCCCTCATTATAGAATTGCAGCAGCCTTTATATTTCTTAAGGCTGCTGCATATTTTCTTGGAACTCGTAGGGAGGGTTGCCGGAGAAGTCAGCGATAACGCCGTGAGCATTATCCAGATAGAACACCTCAAAGATGGGGTTGGTAGCCTCGCCGTACTGACCCTTCACGATGGGGTTCTGGATGCACATTTCCTTGGCGGCCATGTTGTTTTCGAACACAGCCTTGCCGTGCAGGCGAATCCATGCGTATTCCGGGCTGGAAACGGAAATCTCCACCTCCGGGTTCTCTTGCATATCCTTGTAAACGTCCTTCTGGTTGTTGGTGCAGAACCACAGTTTGCCGTCCAGTTCGCCCGCGAACATGAAGGGACGGCACTTTGCCTTGCCGTCACGGCCGACGGTAGCCAGATACTGCACAGGGTTGGCATTCAGAAATTCTACGACTTTGTTCATGATAAGTACCTCCAAAGATTTCGTATTGTTGTATTGCGTTTTTCACTCGCTGGAAGTATAATAGCACCATACGGAAAATTCGTAAAGTAAGCACAATATTGTGCTGTAGTTACCAAATAGAAACTAATGGATAGTTACCGGAAAGGAACGATTGCGCCATTACAGGGCTTTTCGGCGTTTCCCAAAAATTTTTTCGGAGGGATTAAAATGATCGAAGCAAAAGCAAAAAATGAGCTTCCTGCCTGTCCTGTGGAGACCACGCTGACGCTCATCAGTGATAAATGGAAGGTGTTGATCCTGCGGGATCTGTTGCCCGGGACCAAGCGCTTTGGAGAACTACGGAAGTCCATCGGCCAGGTGTCACAGAAGGTCCTCACCGCCCAACTGCGGCAGATGGAGGAAAGCGGCCTGGTTCATCGGCAGGTTTATCCAGAGGTCCCGCCCCGGGTGGAATACACCTTGACAGACCTGGGTTACAGCCTGAAGCCGGTGCTGGATGCTATGTGGTCCTGGGGCGAGGGCTATAAGAAGCAGCGGGGGATGGAAGAATAAGCGTGGACTGAAGCTGTATTTTTTGAAAAATGCCGCGCTCCAGGATGTCCTGAAGGCCTTGGAGACCAGCAGACCGCTGAAGCTGTACCTGAAAGACGAAACAGGGAAGAAGGAGAACCGGAATTTTCTTGGCTTGGGGTCGGATGATGACTGGATCCTGAATTCTATAGATGAGCACCCCCCTCTCCGGGCAGGAGAGGGGGTTCCGCCTTTTCAGCCTATTTTCGAGCGCTGGGAGCAGCCCGGCTTTGCCGGGATGCCTTTACAGATTGACCACGTTCTGGGGCTTTCCATCTAAGAAGGCCCGGATATTCTCCACCACCGTATCCAAGAGCCGCTGGCGGCTCTCCACCGGGGCCCAGGCCATGTGGGGGGTGATGATGCAGTTCTTGCAGGCAAGAAGGGGATTTCCTTCCACAATGGGCTCCTGAGAAACCACGTCCACTGCCGCCCCACGGAGCTTTCCGGCGTTCAGCGCCTGGGCCAGGGCGGCTTCCTCCACGAGGGGGCCACGGGAGGTATTCAGCAGGATGGCGCCGTCTTTCATCCTGGCGATAGACCGGGCGTTGATGATGCCTGTTGTCTCCGGGAACAGGGGACAGTGGAGGGACACCACGTCGGACTTTGCCAGAAGAGTATCCAGGTCCACATAGGTACCGATCTGCTCCCCTGCCTCGCACCGGCTCCGGTTGTAGGCCAGGACCTCCATGCCGAAGGCACGGGCCAGCTTTCCCACAGCCTGGCCGATGCGGCCGAAGCCGATGATGCCCATGGTTTTCCCGGCCAGCTCCATCTGGGGGGTCAGCCAGTAGGTGAAGCTGCCGTTTTCGGTCCAGCCGCCCCGGTGGACATCCTGATTGTGGAGCCCCACCTGGTGGCACAGCTCCAGCAGCAAGGCCATGGTAAACTGGGCTACGGCGGCGGTGCCGTAGGTGGGCACGTTGGTCACGGGGATATTCCGCCTGGCGCAGGCGGCGCAGTCCACCACGTTGTAGCCGGTGGCCTGGACGCAGATCAGGCGGATGCCGGGGCAGGCCGCCAGAAGGGACTCGGTGACGGGCACCTTGTTGATGAGTACAATTTCGGCATCCCCGATCCGGGCAATGGCCTCTTCTTCGGAGTCCGTCCGTTCGTAGACGGTGACCGCTCCAAACTGGTTCAGGCAGTCATAGCTCAGGTCCCCGGGGTTCAGGGCGTAGCCGTCCAGAATAACAAGCTTCATAAGGTAGCCTCCTTCAACAGGTCTGAAATTTTCATGATTTCATTATACTGGAAAAAACATCATTCGTAAACCTGGAAATTATGGACGAAATGCGCCGCCGACAGGGTATTGTGTTTCCGGCGGACAGATAAAAATCCCCTGCCATGTGCGATTTGTCACCCATGGCAGAGGACTTTTTTCAGATCAGTGTCGGCACGATTTCCGCCAGCTTTTCCGCCAGCTGACGGTGACCTTTGGCGGTCAGGTGCATACAGTCAATCTTGTTGAATTCAGCCACACCCTCGCTATCCAGAAAAGCACAGCCCCGGGTTTTGGCCACATCCGCGAAATGGGGTGCCAGAGCAGCGGATTTTTCCGGACAGCCGAGCCCCATGGCTTCGCAGCCCGGGCATTGCTCCATGCCCGGACCAATGTGGGGCGGGGCAATCAGCAGGATGTTTGGACTTTTGCGCCAGGCCGGTATGGATCTGGCTTTGTCGATCAATCGGCCCATGCCGATGCCGATGGCGGCTGCGTTGGCACCGAAGCGACTCTTGGTATCGTTGGTCCCCAGCATGATAATGAGCAGGTCTACAGGCTCATGGCTCATCAGGCAGGAAAGAATGTCGTCCAGGCCGCGCATTCCTTCGTGGATGGGATCTTCGAAAACCGCAGTCCGGCCGCTGAGACCCTCCTCCAGGACCCGATAATTGGGGCCCAGTTTTTCCTGGAGCAGGCAAGTCCAGCGCTCTTGTTCATTGAATCGGTCCCCGCCATCTGCGCAGTCGGCGGGATCGGCGCAATAGCCGTGGGTGTTGGAATCACCAAAGCATACAATGTGTTTCATAGTAATATTGTCCTTCCTTGCTGTGAATAGAAAACTACATTAGTTTTGCGGCGACGGCGTGGGTGGTGGCGTCCAAATGCTGGGCGGTGGTCTGAGGATCTCTGCGGCAGTATTCATTGAAGAGAATGTCAATGAGAAACAGAAGGCCGATTTTAGCGGCAATAGAGCCGCCGTTCATGGGGCCTTCTTCCACGCCGCAGGTGATGATGGTGTTGGCGTAGGCGGCAGCAGGGGATTTTGGGAAGTGGGTCACAAGGATGATCTTTGTGCCCCGCTTTTTTGCGTTTTCCAGCACATCAAATATATCCCGGGTGGCGCCGGAGAAGGAGAACAGCAATATCACGTCCTCCGGCCCGGACAGGGCAATGGCCATGGCCTGCATATGGGTGTCGGAAATTTGGCGGAACTTGTTGGTAATGGTGGCAAACCGGCTGACGGCTTCCATGGCAATGACCATGCTACCGCCGAAGCCCAGACAGTAGACGCTGCGGGCTTTCTTCAAGGTATCCACAGCCTTGTCGATGGATCTTGGGTCCAGGCGGGTCAGGGTATCGGCCAGAGCGGAGGCGTTGACGGAATAGAGCTTTTTGCTCATGTCTCCGATGCTGTCCTCCATGGTCACATTGCCATCCAGCCCCAGGGGCATATCCAGGGGCCGCTTGCCGTTCCCCTTTACGAGCGCCAGCTTGAAGTCGTTGTAACCGGAAAAGCCCAGGGTCCGGCACAGCCGATACACCGTGGCATCAGCTACGCCGCAGTTTTCTGCCAGGGTGGTAATGGACATGTACTGGGTTTCTTTTCGATTGGCCAGAACATAGTCCGCTACAGTCTTGGTTTGCTTTGTCAGCTTATCATATTTGCTGACGATCAGGTCGCAGACGCTCTGCTCTCCCATGGAAATGCCCTCCCGTTGATTCTGTTGTGCCAAATATGAGGCTGTCAGATGGCTTTATCTCTATTATAAAGAGGCTCCATTCATTTTGCAAGTTTTTTGTGAAAAAAACACCCTTGCAAATCGTACAAAAAATAAAAATATTTTTTGTTATAAATGGATATTGAAAAAAGTTTTCTTTTTGAGTAATATATTTACAACGGAAGCGGAGAGACACGGTTCCCTCCACCCGGAGAATCATCGGCATGGTCCCGGCCCCTTGGGCAATGGGACCCAGAGAAAGGAGCAGTATCTTGAAAGGCTACACTTTGCGAGAGCGCAGGGCAACGAGATTTGCCTATTTGGTCAACGCTCCGCTGATCCTCTATCTGGCGCTCATATTGGTGTTCCCCATGGCCTGGGGACTCTACATGAGTCTGACCAACAAGATGATCGGCACAAAAGAGGTTTTCATCGGCTTGCAGAACTATCGGCGGCTGCTGAAAACACCGGAATACCTTCAGTCCCTGAAGAACACCATGGTGTTTACGTTCTTCGCAATCCTGGGCAAGCTTTTCTTCGGCCTGCTGATGGCACTGGCGCTGAATACGGATTTCAAGGGAAGAAATCTGGTCCGGGCTCTGCTGATGATTCCCTGGACCCTGCCGAACATTGTGGCTGTATACAACTGGAGATGGATATTCAACCCCAGCGGCGGCGTGGCCAATTACCTGCTGAAGACTTTCGGCATTATCCATTCAGACCTTATCTGGTTCGGCTCCGCGGGGCTGGCCATGATCTCGGTAATCGTTGCGAATGTCTGGCGGGGAACGCCATTCTTCGGAACATCGATCCTGGCCAAACTGCAGACCATCCCCGGGGACTACTATGAGGCGGCAGAGATCGACGGCGCAAATATGTTCCAACAGTTCATCCACATCACCTTGCCGGAAATCAAGGACGTGATTCTACTCTCCACCTTGATGTCCACCATCTGGACCCTCAACGAATTCGAAACCATCTGGCTGATGACCGGCGGCGGCCCCAACGGGGCGACTCAGGTCATGAATGTCTACAGCTATCGTACCGCAATGCGGAGCATGATGCTGGGCCGGGGTATTGCGGTGTCCGTGCTGGCAATGCCGATCCTGATTCTGCTGATCTCCGCCCTGACCCGGAAGATGGTTGTGGACGACAGACCCAGAAAGAGAAAAGGAGGACGCCATGAAAGCGAAGAGAACAAGTAAGATCCTGAGCCGTGTATTCATTGTACTGTGCTTGATTGTAGCCCTGTTTCCGATTTACTGGATGCTGTGCACCTCCTTGAAATCTGACGGTGAGATCTATCAGAAGATCCCCACCATGATCCCCAAGCGCTTCACCGTGGAAGCCTACAGCTATCTGTTGACGAAGACAAACTTCTTGAACGCGATCAAGAACAGCCTTTTGGTGGCAACGGTGGTGTCTCTGCTGTCCATTGCGGTAGCATACCCCACGGCCTACACCTTGGCCCGGACCAAATTCCGGGGCCGGCGGGTGCTCTCGAAGGCAGTGCTGTTTACCTATATGCTGCCGACCTCAGTGCTCTACATTCCTCTCTACATCCTGGTGGCGCGGCTGGGGCTGACCAACACCTTGTGGGGACTGGTCCTCATCTATCCCACCTTCACCCTTCCTTATGTGGCATGGATATTGATCCCCCATGTGCAGTCTATACCTGTGGCATTGGAGGAAGCGGCGATGATGGACGGATGCAGCCACTTTATGATCATGTACCGCATCATCTTCCCCCTGGCACTGCCCGGTATTATCTCCACAACGATATTTGCCTTTGCTATGTGCTGGGGTGAGTACCTGTATGCCTTGGTCAACCTGACCTCGGCCACGGTGCAAACCTTCCCGCTGGTGATTTCCAGCCTGATTTATGGAGACATGCCCCCCTGGAATCAGCTGATGGCGGGTGCCATTATGGCATGCATTCCCATCATCATCATCTATATGCTGGCATCCAGCAGCCTGGTGGGCGGCGCAACCGCCGGAGGCGTAAAGCAGTAATCTTTCAGACGCTGTCTGAGAAAAATAAAACAAAATGGAGGAAAAAACGATGAAGAAAGCACTATCTCTGGTTTTGGCGCTTTTGATGGTCCTGTCCATGACGGCCTGCGGCAGCTCTGGCACCGAGACCCCCAGCGCCGCCCCCGCAGCCACCAGTGGGGAGACTGCTGCCACTGCGGCGGCCGGTGAGAAGACCCTGACTGTTTGGGTGGAGAAGATTTTCAGCGACGATGCCAATAACTACATGGTAGAACGCGTCCAGCAGTACGGCAAAGACAAGGGCGTAAATGTCACCTGCGAGTTGGTAGCCGTCACGGACTTTGTGACCAAGCTGAACGCCGCCATTGAGGCCGGCGTGGGTGTGCCGGATGTGATTTCCGCCGATGCTACCCGTCTGGTCAACTACTATCCTGACATCCCTTGCGTAGATGTATCCAAACTGGTAGATGAGATCAATGCGGATCGTCCCTATTTTAAGGCGGCCTATGACGGCACCAAGATCGGCGACAGCCATTATTTTGTCCCCTTCTGCTCCTCCACCACCATGATGTTTGTCCGGAAGGACAAGCTGGAGGCTGCCGGTATTACCAAGATGCCCACTACTTGGGAAGAAGTTGTAGCTGCGGCCAGAGCGGTTTCTGACCCTGATAACGATTTCTACGGCCTTGGTATGGGCTGCGGAGATACCGATGACGACGATGAGAATATGTTCCGTGAGTGGGTCTGGAATGAAGGCGGCTCCCTCTTCAAGGAGGATGGCTCTGTGAATTCCGAGGACGGCACCTTCGCCAAGACTGCCGAGCTCTATGGCCAGCTGTATCAGGAAAAGGTGATCCCGCCCGATGCTACCACCTGGGATTCCGGCGGAAACAACGGCTCTTATCTGGCCGGGCGGACGGCCATCGTCTTCAACGCGCCTACCCTGTACAACGCTATGGCCAACAATGAGGAGTACAAGGACCTGCTGGCAAATACCTATATTGCTGCCCCTGTGGTGGGCTCCGCCAACGGCATTTACATGAGCTTTAACCGTGGCTTTGGTATTATGAATACCTGCAAGGATATGGACACTGCTGAGGATTTTCTGCACTATATGCTGGATAAGGAGTGGTATGATCAGTATATGGATCAGGTAGCTCCTGTCTATGCCCCCGTCTTTGAGGACGAGAAGCAGAACCCCACCTGGTCCGAGGGTGTCAATGCCGCCGTGCTGAGCTATGCGGAGAATGCCTCTGGCTACTATGGCTGGCCTGTGGCTACCCTGGAGGGCCGGGCAGTAGCTGCCAAGCACATGTATATGTTCCCCTTTGAGAAGGTCTTTAACCAGGTCGCTACCGGCACCGCCACCGCGGAAGCTGCTATTCAGGAGCAGATCTTCAACATTGAGGACCTGTCTGCCCAAATCAATCGATAACCTTTATGCCGGGGACGGCCCCGTCCCCGGCATTTTTGAAAAGGAGAAGCGCATATGAAAAAGATTTGGATCAACATTGACCCGGAGCTGGTGGATTTTTCATATCTCTATCAGCATTTTGAGGGCCGCTGTGAGATTTTGGCCAAGGCGGTGGGAAAGGACAGAGAAAAGTACATTCCTTTGGCGCAGAATGCGGACATCATTATCGGTGGCATGGAGCCATGGAATGAGGAAACTCTGGAGCAGATCAAGGGCCGTGTGGGCTTTATCCAGAAGTTTGGCATGGGCCTGGACAACATTGACCTGGACGCTGCCGCCCGAGATGGGATCTTAGTTGCCAATGTACTGGGAGCCAACAGCGCTTCCGTGGCGGAGGTGGCGCTGCTGCACATTCTGAACGCTCTGCGCAAATTTACACTCTGCACCGCAAAAATCAAGGCAGGTGCCTGGCCACCTCCTCCCCAGGGACGGGAGCTGGATGGGAAAACCGTTGGCCTTCTGGGCTTCGGAAATATTGCAAAGCACCTGGCTCGGATGCTGTCCGGTTTCCAGGTAAAGATATTGACCTTCGACCCGTATGTAACCGATGTGTCTGCATTCCCCAATGTGACCTTGGTAAGCAGCCGGGAGGAGCTGTTTGAAAAAAGCGATATTGTAAGTCTGCACATTCCCTGCACCCCGGAAACCCGGGACAGTATCAATAAAAAGCTGTTTGATTTGATGAAACCTGGCTCTTATCTGATCAATACTTGCCGGGGCGGCGTCATCCACGAGGCGGATCTCGTTGAGGCCCTGCGTTCCGGCCATCTGGCTGGGGCTGGGCTGGACGTGCTGGCACAGGAGCCGCCGGAAAAGGACAACCCATTGCTGACTATGGACAACGTGACGATCACTTCTCATATGGGCGCGGAGACCCGGGAAGCCATCGACCGGTCCCTCATTATTATGGCCCAGGCCATTGACGACTATCTGGAGGGGAAGACCCCCAAATTTGCCCAGAATGCAAAAAAACTTCAGGAATATGGAGGAAAAAATCAATGAGCAACGAAAAATACACCGGTATCTTCCCGGCATTTTATGCCTGCTACGATGACTCCGGCGCCATCAGCCCCGAACGGGTCCGTGCATTGACGGAGTATCTGATTGGCAAGGGCGTGAACGGCTTGTATGTGGGCGGCTCCTCCGGAGAGTGTATCTACCAGGGGGTCCAGGAGCGGAAGGTTGTTCTGGAGAATGTTATGGCTGTGGCCAAGGGCCGTGTCACGGTGATTGCCCATGTGGCTTGCAACAACACGGCGGACAGTATGGCCCTGGCGGCACATGCGGAGCAGATGGGGGCGGATGCCATCGCCGCCATTCCGCCCATCTATTTCCACCTTCCGGATTACGCAGTGGCCCAGTACTGGAATGATATTTCCTCCGCGGCTCCTCATACGGATTTCATTATTTACAACATTCCTCAGCTGGCAGGAATCGCCCTGAACGAGGGCTTGCTGAAAAAAATGCTGGAGAACCCCTGTGTCAAAGGCGTGAAGAACTCCTCTATGCCCACCCAGGACATTGAGACCTGGCGCAGGACAGGAGCCCTTGTCTTCAATGGTCCGGATGAGCAGCTGCTGCCTGGTCTGGCGGCCGGAGCCGTCGGCGGCATTGGCGGGACCTACGCCGTGATGCCGGAGCTGTACCTTGCCATCTATCGGCTCTACAAGCAGGGAGATCTGGCAACTGCCCGGGAGATCCAGGACGCTTGTCTGCGGGTCATCGAAAGAATGTGCTCCTGCAAAGGCAATATGTATGCCGTTATCAAGGAAATTCTGCGTATTCAGGGGGGACCTGATATCGGCGGTGTCCGCAAGCCGCTTTACGCATTGCAGCCGGAGGATATGGATACAGTCCATGCCTGTGCTGAAGCCATTGACACCCTGATCGCAAAGTATATTCACTGACCGCCTTCGATTTTTCGCCGGGTAGGCCCACTACCGGTGGAGGAACGGTTTTCGCCCCACAGCCCTTGGGCCGTGGGGCGTTGTTGACAATAAGGAGAAAATGCTATGAATATTGAACAGTTTCGGGAAAAAGTTGGCGGAAAGCTCATCGTCTCCTGCCAGGCCCTGCCGGAGGAGCCCCTGCACAGCTCCTTTATCATGGGCCGGATGGCGCTGGCTGCCGCCTGGGGCGGTGCCGCCGGTATCCGTGCCAATACGGTGGAGGACATTCTGGAGATCCGCAAGAATGTAGATTTGCCCATCATCGGCATCATCAAGAAGGTCTATGAGGACCATCCGGATGTGTACATCACCCCCACCATGGCGGAAATCGACGCGCTGGCCGCCGCGGGAGTGGAGGTTATCGCGCTGGATGCTACCAAGCGGACCCGGCCCCAGGGAAAAAGCCTGGACGAGCTTTTTGCCGAGGCCAGAACGAAGTATCCGGACCAGCTGTTTATGGCGGACTGCTCCAGTATCCAGGAGGGCCTCCACGCTGCCGAAATCGGATTTGACCTGATCGGCACGACCATGGCCAGCTATACCCCCTATACTGCCGGGTGCCAGTTGCCGCCCTACGACATGATTTCCACCCTGGTGGAGCAGTCCGGAAAGCCTGTGGTAGCGGAAGGCAACCTGACCACCCCTGAGGAGCTGCGCAAGGCCATAGATCTGGGTGCTATGACCGCTGTGGTGGGCTCCGCCATTACCCGGCCCATGCTCATCACCAAGCGCTTCGTAGCGGCTCTGGAGAAGTAAATCATGCGGATTGGAGCATTGGATATTGGCGGCACCAATATAAAGGCCTGCCTGTTTGAAGACGGTGCAGCCGGTCCCCTCCGAGAAGCGCCGACACGGGCAAAGGAACCGGGCCTTTTGGACCGGGCGGCGGAACTCCTGTCCGCCCTGGGGGACTTTGATGCCATTGGTGTCAGCACCGCCGGACAGGTGGACCCGGATACCGGGGTCATCCGTTACGCCAACGAGAATATTCCCGGATATACGGGGACAGATGTAAAGGGCTTTTTTGAAGGCCGGTTTGGAAAGCCTACCGCCGTTGTCAATGATGTTTATGCCGCCGCTTTGGGTGAGGGCACCCAGGGGGCGGCCATGGGTACGCCGGACTATATCTGCCTGACCTACGGCACCGGCATTGGCGGCGGTGTGGTGCTGGACGGCAAGCCCTACTATGGCAGAGGAGCCAGCGCCGGTGTGATGCTGGGAGGGCTGATTACGCATCCGGAGGCCCTAGTGGCCGGAGACCCCTTCTCCGGGACCTATGAGCGCTATGCCTCTACGACGGCCTTGATCGCCGGGGCAAGGCAGGTGGACCCTGCCATCGAGAACGGCAGGCAGCTCTTTGCCCGCCAGGAGGACCCGGCGCTGAGACAGGTCCTGGACCGCTGGCTGGAGGAGGTGGCGGCAGGGATCTGCGCCCTGGTCCACTGCTACAATATCCCCTGTGTACTGTTGGGCGGCGGCATTATGGAGCAGCCCCTTGTGTTCGCAAAGGCCAAGAATCTGGCTGAGGAGCGGTTGATCCCTGGCTTCCGTGGGGTGACCATCCGGCAGGCGGCCCTGGGCAATATGGCGGGCCTCTATGGCGCGGCA
This sequence comes from uncultured Eubacteriales bacterium, assembly GCA_900547405.1. Lineage (GTDB taxonomy): Bacteria > Bacillota > Clostridia > Oscillospirales > Oscillospiraceae > Faecousia. The sequence goes on along the minus strand of URGL01000007.1, from coordinate 50,031 downwards.
CAGCTCGCCGGGAAGCGGTCATTGTTGCAAAGAGGGTACGTGTCATTCTAAAAAATGTTGGGCACTGAACCAATACCTGTTCAGTGCCCAACATATTCATTATACCACAGACCGTGGATCTCGTCCATCCGCAGACACTACAAGATTTTTATGTCTTTTCTGTGCAATATCCCATCTTGCAAAGTGGAATCTTTCATGATAAGATACAGACACAAAAGGAGTGAGTCCAATGTACTAAGCAGTCTCTCCTTCTAAACCGCAGAAAGCAGAGGTTACGTAAATGACAGAACCCAAGACAGAAGAGAGATAGCCCTTGATCTTCGAGAAAGAAAAGAAGATCAAGGGCTATTTCTTTTTGTCTTGAAAAAAATACAAATTCAGGGTATACTGACCCTATCATCTGCTGATATAAGGAAGTCGATACATATGGACGCGTTTGAATCTTATTTTTCCTCTTTGAAGGGTAAAAAAATAGCGGTGCTTGGGCTTGGGGTCAGCAATCGGCCTCTGGTAGAGCTGCTGCTGGAATACGGCTGCGATGTGACGGGCTGCGACAGGACCCCTCGGGAAAAGCTGGATGCCCAGGTGCTGGAGCTGGAAAATCGGGGTTGCAAGCTCCGGGTGGGAGAAGGATACCTGGACGGTGTGGAGGCGGATATTCTCTTCCGGACCCCCGGTATGCACCCGGGAAACCCCGCGATCCAGGCCCTGCGTGCCGGGGGGGCTCAGGTGACCTCGGAGATGGAGGTGTTCTTTGAGGTCTGCCCTTGTCAGATCATCGGTGTGACGGGCTCTGACGGGAAGACCACCACCACCACCCTGGTTTCCGAGATGCTGAAGGCCTCCGGCAAACGGGTATGGCTGGGGGGCAACATCGGCACACCGCTGCTGCCTCTGTGCCGCCAGATGGGCAAGGAGGACTTCGCTGTGGTGGAACTCAGCTCCTTCCAGCTTATGGACATGAAGCGCAGCCCTCAGCGGGCGTTGATCACCAACCTGGCCCCCAACCACCTGGATATCCACAAGGACATGGAAGAATATGTGGAAGCAAAGAAGAATATTTTCCGCTTCCAGAAGTCGGGGGATTTGCTGGTGCTCAATGCAGACAATGCCATTACCGCCGGATTTTCCGGGGCGGGGGAGACCCATTTCTTCTCCCGGAAAGCGCCCACCAACTGCGTTTGGCAGGAGGGGGACTGGATTGTGCGTCGGGGGCAGAGGGTACTCAATGTGCATGATATTTTGCTGCCCGGTGTTCACAACATCGAAAACTACATGGCTGCCATGGCGGCGGTGGAGGGACTGGTCAGCGATGAATGCATCTGCTCCGTGGCAAAGAATTTCGGCGGCGTGGAGCATCGCATTGAACTGGTGCGGGTCAAGGACGGCGTGAAATTCTATAACGACTCCATTGCCTCCTCTCCCAGCCGCACCATTGCGGGGCTGCGGAGCTTCCCGGAAAAGGTGATCCTCATTGCCGGGGGCTACGACAAGCACATTCCCTACGATGTGCTGGGGCCGGAAATTTGCAAGCACGTGAAGAAGCTCTTTCTGGGCGGTGCCACCGGACCCAAGATCCGCCAGGCGGTGGAGTCGGCTCCGGAGTACAGGCCCGGGTTCCCGGAAATCACCGACTGCGCCGACTTTACCGGGGCCACCCTGGCGGCTGCCCAGGCGGCGGAAGCCGGTGACGTGGTGCTCATGAGTCCTGCCAGTGCGGCCTTTGACCAGTTCAAGAACTTTATGGTCCGGGGCGAATACTATAAAAAACTCATTAAGGAGCTGTGACTATGACCCTGAAGGACGCGGCGAATAGGGCAAGAAAGGTATTGCCAACCCAATACTGCGGGGCGGTGATCGTGGCGGCGGGATCCGCTTCCCGGATGGGAGGCATCGACAAGGTGATGGCCTCCCTGGGGGGAGAGCCTATGATTTTGCGGACGGTCCGGGCCTTTGAGGACTGCGAGGCTGTGAAGGAAATCGTGATTGTCACCCGGGAGGACCTAATGGGGCCCATTGCGGAGCTTTGCTCCGGATTTACCAAGATCCGCTCCGTTGTGCAGGGCGGAAGCAGCCGCCAGGAGTCGGTGAAGCTGGGGCTGCTAGCCTTTTCCAAAGAGGTCCGGCTGGCGGCCGTCCACGATGGGGCCCGGCCTCTTGTCTCCGGGGAGCTTATCGACAAGGTCATCCGGGCGGCCCACAGCTACGGGGCAGCGGCCCCGGCCATCCCGGTGAAGGATACCATCAAGATCTTTGAAGGAGGCTTCATTGCCGCTACCCCGGACCGCGCCACCCTTCGGGCGGTACAGACGCCTCAGGTGATGGACCGGGACCTGCTTCTGGGGGCGCTGGAAAAGGCGGAACAGGAGGGCACAGCCCTTACGGACGATTGCTCCGCCGTGGAGCACATCGGTATGCGTGTCCGCCTGGTGGAAGGGGAGGAGCGGAACCTGAAGGTTACCACCCCTCTGGACCTGAAAATTGCCGAACTGCTGTTGGAGGAAAAGAAATGAGGATCGGACACGGATATGATGTACACGCCCTGGTGCCTGGGCGGAAGCTGATTTTGGGCGGGGTAGAGATCCCCTATGAGCTGGGGCTGGATGGCCACAGCGACGCGGATGTGCTGCTTCACGCCGTCGTGGATGCCCTCCTGGGGGCGGCGGGCCTGGGGGACATCGGCCTCCATTTCCCGGATACGGATATGCGCTACAAGGGGGCGGACTCCCGGAAGCTGCTGGAATGCGTGGGAGAGAAAATCAGGGAAGCGGGCTACAAGGTGGGCAACATCGATGTGACCATGATCGCCCAGCGCCCGAAGCTCCGGCCCTTTATCCCCCGGATGCAGGAAAACATTGCCGAAACCCTGGGGATCGACTTGGGAAGGGTGAATGTCAAGGCCACCACGGAGGAGCACCTGGGCTTCACCGGTGAGGGCAAAGGAATGTCCTGCCACGCTGTGTGCCTGCTTGACGAATTATAAGAGAATATAGCAAAGGAGACCTCCCATGCATAGAATGTGCCTGGGAGGTTTTGCTGTATGAATCAGAATTTGATCACCTTCCGCTCGGTGACCTATGCCCAGAGGGGAGAGCGGAGTCTGACACGCCGTGGCATTGGCTGCACGGTCATGCGCACCCCAAAATGGATGGAGGATCAGGGCTGCGGCTACGGCCTGCGGCTGCGGGGAAAGGACCTGCACCGGGCTCTGGATATCCTGCGGCAGGAAGATATCTCCTGGAGGAAGGTCTACGGCTTCACCCGGGAAGGAAGAGCGGAGGAGCTGGCCCTATGATCTATCTGGACAACGGGGCCACCTCCTTCCCCAAGCCACAGGAGGTCTCGCAGGCTGTTGCCCGGGCCCTGGAACAAGGGGCCAATCCGGGGCGAGGAGGCTACGGGGCGGCTATGGAGGCGGGCAACCTGGTGCTGAACTGCCGGGAGGCGGCAGGGCGGCTCTTTCATTGCAAGCCGGAGCAGGTGGTGCTGACCGCCAATTGCACCCAGGGGCTGAACATTGCCATCGGCAGTCTTGTAAAGGAGGGGGACCGGGTGCTGATCTCCGGCTTTGAGCACAACGCCGTGGTCCGGCCCCTATACGCCAGAAAGGCGGACCTGCGCATTGCCGGAAGGCGGCTCTTTCAGTGGGAGGAGATCCTGGAGTCCTTCCGGCGGGAGCTTCGACGGGGCGTGGACGCGGCGGTATTTACCTACGTGTCCAATGTCTTCGGCTACATCCTGCCTGTGGAGAAGCTGGCAGCCCTCTGCCGGGAGGCGGGGGTGCCGTTTATTCTGGATGCCGCCCAGGCGGCGGGAAGCCTGAAGGTCAGCATGGAGCTGGGGGCGGACTTCATTGCCATGCCGGGGCACAAGGGCCTGTTGGGCCCCCAGGGGACAGGGCTGCTGCTGTGCGGTCAGCCGGGGAAACCCCTGCTTTACGGCGGCACCGGCAGCCAGTCCAGAAGCCATGAAATGCCCCAGGATCTGCCGGAGCGTCTGGAGCCGGGGACACTGAATGTCCCCGGGGCGGCAGGGCTGGCGGCTGGGATATCCATAGTGGAAAGAAAAGGCACGGATGCCATTTTCCGCCGGGAGCACACCCAGGCGGAAAAACTATCCCGGGATCTTCGCAATTTGGGCTTCCGGGTCTTTGCCGGGGAGCACCAGGCGGGGACTGTGTCCTTCCAGGGCAAGGGGGACTGTGAGGAGATCGCCGCCTATCTCGGCAAACGGGGCATTGCCGTCCGGGCGGGACTCCACTGCGCTCCCCTGGCCCACGAAAGCGCCGGGACCATTGCCCAGGGTACCGTCCGGGTCAGCTTCGGGCACGAAGCGAATGATGGCCAGAGAAGGGCATTGGTAAAGGAACTGGCGCAGATGAGATAAAATCCTTAATTGAAAAGAGGAGGGGAATGTGCTAAGATAAGGCGGAAACCAAAACAAGAGGTGGATGCGTTGAAACAGATCATCAAATATATGAGGGGATTCGAGAAGCAGTGTATTCTCGGACCGCTCTTCAAGCTGCTGGAGGCGGGGCTGGAGCTGCTGGTGCCCCTGGTGGTGGCGAGCATTGTGGACACGGGCATCGGCGGCGGGGATAAAAGCTATATCATCCGGATGTGCCTGGTCATGATCGGCCTGGGGCTGGTGGGCCTGCTGTGCGCTGTGACTGCCCAGTATTTTGCCGCCAGCGCGGCGGTGGGCTTCTGCACCCGGCTGCGGCATGCCTTATTGGAGCACGTGCTGGGGCTGAGCTATACCCAGATCGACGGCCTGGGCACCTCTACCCTCATTACCAGAATGACCTCCGACATCAATCAGGTCCAGAGCGGCGTGAATCTGACGCTGCGGCTGCTGCTCCGGTCTCCCTTTGTGGTCTTCGGCGCTATGATCATGGCCTTTACCATCGATGCCCAGGCGGCGCTGGTCTTCGTTGGGGTGATCCCGGTGCTGTGCGTCATTGTCTTTGGCATTATGCTCATTACCATGCCCAAGTATAAGAAGGTCCAGGGCGGGCTGGATCAGGTGACCTCTGCCACCCGGCAGAACCTTACCGGTGTCCGGGTCCTCCGGGCCTTCTGCAAAGAGGACAGCGAGATCGAGGGCTTTGAGGAGCGGACCCAGGCCCTGACCAGAAGCCAGCTGGTGGCGGGGCGGATTTCCTCCCTCATGAACCCTGTGACCTACGTGGTCATCAACCTGGCCATTGTCATCCTGGTGAATGTGGGTGCCATCCGGGTCCAAAACGGCATCCTGACCCAGGGCCTGGTGATCGCCCTTTACAACTATATGTCCCAGATCCTGGTGGAGCTCATTAAAATGGCGGACCTGATCATCAACATGACCAAGGCTGCTGCCTGTGCCGACCGGATCGGCGCGGTGCTGACCATCGAAAACGATCAGCGGGAGGGCAGCCAGAGACAGACCATTCGGGGTGCTGTGGAATTCCGGAACGTAACGGCCCACTATGCCGGTGCCGGTGACGCCTCCCTGACGGACATTGATTTCTCCGCCGGGCCGGGGAAGACCGTGGGTATCATTGGCGGCACCGGCTCCGGCAAGACCACCCTGGTGAACCTGATCCCACGGCTCTACGACGCTGCCCAGGGGCAGGTGCTCCTGGATGGGAAGAATGTGGCGGACTACGACCTGGAGAGTCTTCGCGGTCAGATCGGCCTGGTGCCGCAGAAGGCGGTGCTGTTCCAGGGCACTATCCGGGAAAATCTGCTGTGGGGCAATCACCAGGCTACGGAAGAGGAGCTGTGGGATGCCCTGAAGGTGGCCCAGGCCGAAGAGGTGGTCAAGGGAAAACCCAAAGGACTGGAGGAGCCGGTGGAACAGGGGGGCATGAACTTCTCCGGCGGCCAGCGCCAGCGGCTGACCATTGCCCGTGGGCTGGTGCGGCGCCCCAAGATCCTGATTCTGGACGACAGTGCCTCCGCCCTGGACTACGCCACCGATGCCAATCTGCGTATGGCCATCCGGGCTATGGAGAATCCCCCTACCACCTTTATCGTCTCCCAGCGGGCGGCCTCCGTCCGATTCGCCGATGAGATCCTGGTGCTGGATGACGGCCGGTTGGTGGGCAAGGGCACCCACGAGGCACTGCTGGAAAGCTGCCCCGTGTATCAGGAGATCTACTATTCTCAGTTCCCAAAGGAGGCAGCGGAAAATGGCTGACGCAACCCAGACTTCTACCTTAAAAAAGGTCCTTCGCAGATTGAAGCCCCATACCTTCGCCATTGTGCTGTCGCTCATTAGCGCGGCAGTGTCGGTGGTCATGTCTTTGTATATCCCGGTTCTCATCGGCCGGGCCATTGACTGCATTGTGGAGGCGGGAAAAGTTGACTTTTCGCTGATGAAGGGCTACCTTATGGGCGTTGCGATCTGCGCTCTGGCCGCGGGCATCGTCCAATGGGGTATGCGGGAGATCAACAACCGGATCACCTTCCAGGTCACCCGGGACATCCGCAACGAGGCCTTTCGGCACATCCAGGTGCTGCCTCTGAGCTACCTGGACCAGCAGTCCCAGGGGGACCTGGTGAGCCGGGTCATTGCCGACGTAGATACCTTTGCGGACGGTCTGCTCATGGGTTTTACCCAGTTTTTTTCCGGAGTCATGACCATTTTGGGCACGCTGATCATTATGCTGTCCATTCACCCCATCATTGCGGTGGTGGTCATTTTGGTGACACCCCTGTCTCTCGTGGTTGCGGGCTTTATTGCCAAGCGGACCTACTCCATGTTCACCCTACAGAGCTCCACCCGGGGGGAGCTCACGGGTCTGGTGGACGAGGCCATCGGTCAGATCAAGGTGGTTCGGGCCTTTGGCCATGAGGCGGCTTCTCTTGAAAAGTTCGATGAGGTCAACGGGCGGCTGGACAAGGCCTCTCTACAGGCGGTTTTCTTCTCATCCCTGACAAATCCCTGCACCCGGTTTGTAAATTCCGTGGTTTATGCGTTGGTAGCTCTGACCGGTGCCCTCTTCTGCCTCAGCGGCGGCATCAGCGTTGGCAGCCTGACGATTCTGCTGAACTACGCCAATCAGTATACCAAGCCCTTCAACGAGATTTCCGGTGTGGTCACCGAGCTGCAGAACGCCCTGGCCTGTGCCGGTCGGGTGCTGGAGCTCATCGAGGCCCCGGCCCGGACCCCTGAGCCTGTGCATCCCCGGAAGCCGGAAGAGACCCAGGGCAGTCTGGAGATCCAGGACCTGAAGTTCTCCTACACCCCGGACAAGCCCCTGATCGATGACTTCAACCTCTCCGTCAAGCCCGGCCAGCGTATTGCCATTGTGGGTCCCACGGGCTGCGGAAAGACGACGTTTATTAATCTTTTGATGCGGTTCTATGACCCCCAGGGGGGAACCATCCAGTTAGACGGCGTCAATACCCGGGATATGACCCGCGCCGACCTGCGCCATAGTGTGGGTATGGTCCTCCAGGACACTTGGCTGAAGGCCGGGACCATTCGGGACAACATCGCCATGGGCAAGCCGAAGGCAACCATGGAGGAGGTGGTGGCCGCCGCCAAGCAGGCCCATGCCCACAGCTTCATCAAGCGGCTCCCCCAGGGCTACGATACGGTGATCGGGGAATCCGGCGGGTCCCTCTCCCAGGGCCAGAAGCAGCTGCTGTGCATTGCCCGGGTCATGCTGTGCCTGCCGCCCATGCTGTTCCTGGATGAGGCAACGTCTTCCATCGACACCCGGACGGAGATCCGGATCCAGAAGGCCTTTGACACCATGATGCAGGGCCGCACCACCTTCATCGTGGCCCACCGCCTGTCCACCATCCGGGAGGCGGACGTGATCCTCGTCATGAAGGATGGCCACATCATTGAGCAGGGAGATCATGAGTCCCTTCTCCGGCAGGGCGGCTTCTATGCCAAGCTGTACGAAAGCCAGTTTGCCCATTAAGAGGGTAGACGCACATAAAAAATCCGCACCCATCATCGGGTGCGGATTTTTTGGACAATTCAGGAAATCACGAATTCATTGCTGGCTACGGGGGCACCGTTGAAATAGACGGTGACGGAGTAGCTGCCGGAATCGGTGGGGGCCTTGGGCAGATCCAGCTCGCCCAGCTGGTAGTTTCCGTCAAAGAACAGATCGTACCAGTCGATGGTGCTCTGGGAGACCAGAGCGGGAATGGGGTTGCCGGCGGAATCCCGGTAGACGTACATCACCTGGATATCCTCATGCTGGACGTAGAATTTCACGGTGGCCTCCAGGACCATGGAGATCTTGTCGCCGGACTGGAAGACGGTGGTGTAGTCCTCGCTGGCTACATCATCGGCCAGCCAGCCGCTCTGGCTGGGTGTCTTCAATAGCTGAGACTTGATCTTGTCGGCGGACAGACCCTGGGTGGAGAAGGGCTCCGCCGCGGTGGTGGTGTAGGAGGTGCTGCTGTTGAAGATGGAGGTATCATCGGATAGCTGCAAGGTCAGGTGATAGGTGGTGTCCGGGATCATGGGGGAGATGCTGCCCTTCGGCTCGCTGCACTTGACCACGCTGGAGGTCTCGGAGTTGTTCAGCGAGTATACCAGCAGCCAGCCATCGGCGGGAGCGGTGCCGTCAAAGGTCCAGCTCACGTCCAGGGTGCCCTCATCGGACTCCGTTACCTCAAAGGAGGCAACGGTAATGGGATTGGCGGAGATGGTCAGCCGGGTGGGCTCGGTCTGCCCGGCGGCGGTGACCTCGATGGTGTAGGCCTTGTCGTTGCTGGTGCCGGTAAAGGTGGCGATGGTGCCGGTAACGGTCTGGCTCTGGTCATAGTTGTCGGCATAGCACCGGACGGTCCAGCTGTCCACGGTGATGTTCGCGGGACCCTCCCAGCCAACGGTCAGATCGCCGCCCAGGCGAGAGATGACCTCCATATTGTTGGCGGTGACCAGGCTGACGACCTTGAACCGGGTGCTGGTCTGACCGGCCAGCTTGGAATTGTCGGAGGTGTAGAGCTGGAAGGTGTATTCCTTGCCTATCGTCAGGCCCTTCAGGGTCACGGAGTGACCGGTGAAGTTCTGCATGATGTTGTCTTCCCCTTCACAGCTGGCGGAAACGACCCAACTCTCCGGGTCGTGGCCGTCGACGGTCAGGTTCAGCATTACGTAGCCTTCGTCCTGGCCGGAGGTGGCGGTGAAGCTTACGATCTCCGTCTGGCCCTCGGTGGTGAAGACGTCGGAAATCTGGCCTGTCAGCTTGTGCAGACCCTCGGTGGTGACGAGAATGTTATATAGGGAGTTGGGGGACAGGCCGGTAAACAGGGCCTTGCCGCCCTCTACCTGGGATTCCAGGCTGTTGCCGTAGACATCGGTGCAGTGGACGGTCAGCAGACTGTCGGAAAGGGGGGTGTCCACGGTGACCACCAGCTCGTCCTGGGTGCCGGAGACGGTGAGGGCGTTGATGGGCTGGAGATAGAAATTATTGTAGAACCAGTGGGCAAAGAAGCCAACGGCGCAAACCAGCACCACCAGGATGAGAAGCACCAGAGGGGCCTTGCTGCGGGGCTTGTCCGATATGGTGACGGGAGTCACATTCTCCATGACTGGCTTGCGGACAGGCCGGGGAGTCATGGTGGGGTAGCGGGGAGCCTGGGGTTTCAAAATGTCGTTGACTTCGCTGAGTTCACTGTCCAGGTCGAAGACAGGCTGGGGAGCCTCGGCGGTGACCACGGGGAAGATCACATCCTCCTGGGGATCCTCCGGAGGGATCTCCGGGTCCTGGGGCAGGGAGAAGTCCGGCCCGGCGGCCTCCGGCACATCCGCCACAGCGGTGGCACCGGGGGTAAAGCGCATGGTGGACTGGCTCAGCACCGGGGCCTGAGGCCCGGCGGGCTGAGAGACCGGGATATCCATCCGGATGGTGGAGTCCTGGGTCACGGCAGGGTCCGGCTGAGGCCCTTCCGGCACCTCCTGGACCGGTGCTTCCGGTACCGGAGTGGCCTCCGGCTGAGCCGCGGCGGCGGGCTCCTGGCCCGGCTGGCTGATGGGGGTATCCCCAACGGTGCCCAGCTCCATGTAGGTCACAATGGCCTGACCCAGCTCTGCCGGGTCCTGCCACCGGTCCTCCGGCTTGGGGGCACAGGCCTTGAGGATGATCTGGGCCATGGCCTCGTCGGCGTTGGCAGGAGCGGGGAGGGGCCGGGCAGGGTCATCGGGAAGCTCCGGCAGCACACCGCCGTTGAAGAGCCGGTAGAGGATCATGCCCAGGGCATAGGTATCCAGGGTGGTGTTCAGGGCGGACATGGGGTCTTTGACCTCGGGGGCCGTGTAGGCGCTGACGTAGCGCTCCGGCATGGAGCTGTAGTTCAGGTACTTGGTGGATACAAAGCCAAGGTCCGCGATTTTGAAGTGGTCTCCCTCCACCATAATATTGGAGGGCTTCAGGTCGATGTACAGGTAGCCCGCCCGACGGCACAGAGACAGGGCGGCGCATAAGTCAATGGCCAGATTCACCGCCTGAAGCTGGGTGATGGCGGTACGGCGGATGGCCTTTTCCAGAGTGCGGCCATAGGTGCTCACCAAAAACACCTGGTAGCCCAGCCGGTTGGTCTTCATGGGCACCACCTGCCAGCCCTCAAAGCCGGCGAAGCCCTCCAGCTTGGAAAGGCTTTGGAGGAACTCCGCCTCCGCCGCGGTGTCGTCTGCCTGCTGGCGGAAATAGTCCAGGGCAGCGGCAGGATCTTTGTAAGCGCCTGTTACCAGCAGGGCATCCAGCTGAACCTGGGACGCGGGCATGGATAGGATCTTTACGATATATTTTTGATCGGAGTTCTCCTTCATCGCCGGGCAGCACTGAACGCCCGGGCGCTCACTCATGGGGGCTCCTAGCCGGAACCCATCCAGAAGGGGAGAGGCCAACGATTCTTGGGACATATAGATCGCCTCCTTAACCCCCATATCATACCGGAAAACCTCCGAAAAATCAATACTTTTCTATGTACAAACCGCGGCTGTGCCGCTTTTTGGGAGGAAGAAAAAACAGGCAGAGGCAGAAAAGCCCTCCAAAGGAAAAAATACCAGAAAGGATTTGGGCTGTCCCTCTTGTAATCCGGAAAAAATGGTGATATAATTTGACGATAAAAGGGGACCTGTGGCATGGGCCACGGGCAAAGAAAAACTTGGGTCATCTGTCGCCTGCCTGGCGGGGAGCCCATGGTAAGGAGGAACATCCATGAGTAAGATCACTTGCGAGGTTTGCGGTACCGTTTTTCCGGATACGGCATCCAACTGCCCCATCTGTGGCTGGTCGCCTACAGGGGCGGAACCCAAGGCAGAGGCAAATATGGGGGACTTTGATGTCAACACCCCTCGGGAGCCGAAGATGGGCGGGGCCCAGCAGGGCAGACGGATTTTTGACTTTGACGAGGCCAACGGCCGCAAGTCCGTTTCCACCGAGGCGGAGGAGGACGATACCAGCTACTATGGCAGCGGGAACCCCGGCATGGGAGAGCCTCCCCGGAAGACCAATACGGGCCTGGTGGTGGTTCTGGTCATCTTCATTGTGCTGGTGCTCATTGCTACCGGTGTGCTGGTCGTGAAGTTCCTGCTGCCCGGCAAGAAGGCAGACACCGAGGCGACCACCAGCCCCACCATTGTGGCGGAGACCGTGGAAACCATCCCTACCGAGGAAGTCACCGAGGAGACCACCGTGCCCTGCACCAGCCTGTATGCCCCCGCTGTGGATACGCTGACTGAGGCCGGCCAGATGTACCGGCTGAACGCCAGCGCCAGCCCTGACAACACCACCGACACCATCACCTATGCCTCTGAGGATGAGAATGTGGTGACGGTGGACGAGAACGGCAACCTGACCGCTGTGGGCAACGGCAGCACCAATATTGTGGTCACCTGCGGCGAGCAGCAGATCAAGTGCGCCGTCACCGTAGCCATCGAGGAGACGGAGCCCACCACGGAAGAGACCGAGGCCCCCACCGAGGAGACCGAAGAGACCAAGAAGTCCTCCTCCGGCGATGTGACGTTGAAGCTGAAGCGCTCCGACATCACCTTCTCCCGCCTGGGCGTGTACTACACCCTCCAGCTGGACTGCGACCTCAGTGCCGAGGATGTTACCTGGAGAACCAGCAACTCCGCCATTGCCAACGTGAACAACGGCGTTGTCACCGCCATGGGCCGGGGCATCGCCAAGATCACCGCCAAGTATGGCGACCAGGAGGTCAGCTGCATCGTCCGCTGCAAGTTCTAAAGAGCAAAGAGTTCCCTTCGCGCACCGGCTGGATCGCCGGTGCGCGATTTTCTATCCTTGCAATACCCCTGAAAATAGGATATAATGTCACCAAACTGGTTTTACGCAAAGGAGACAAACACTATGGAATACCGTTACGATACCCAGCTCCTGATTGCTGGCAAGGATCTGGACCGTCAGGCCCGGGGTCTCCACGGCTGAGGTGAGGCTATGGAAGAACTGGAAACCTTTCGGCACGAGTATAAGTACATCTGCTCTCAAGGAGACCTGACCGTCCTGGAGCACCGGCTGAACGTCGCCATGGAGCCGGACGAGCATGCCGGAGCCGACGGAATGTATCATATCCGCAGTATCTATTTTGACGATCCCTACGATTCCTCTGTGCTGGAGAATCTGGCAGGTGTGAACCATCGGGAGAAGTGGCGCATCCGGGCCTACAACTGTGATGATTCCCGGCTAGCTCTGGAGCGGAAGGTGAAGGAAAACGATATGATCCACAAGGACATCTGCCCCCTGACCCGGGAACAGTTTGACCTTTTGACGGCAGGCCGTCCGGTGCCTGTGACCAAGGACACCCCGCAGCTGCTCAACCGCTTCTCCTATCTGATCGCCACCAAGGGCTTTGCCCCCAAGGTGATCGTGGGCTACGACCGGCGGCCCTATGTGTGCAGGGCAGGCAATGTGCGGGTGACCTTTGATACCCATATTTTCTCCTCTCCGGATATCGGCGCCTTCTTTGAGAAGGAGCTGTGCCGCCGCCCTGTCCAGCGGACGGGCCAGCATCTGCTGGAAGTGAAATACGACGAATACTTGCCGGACTGGCTCCTCCATGCTATCCAGCTGAAGGATATGCAGCGGACGGCCTTCTCCAAGTACTATCTGTGCCGGACCTATGACGTAGGCGGGGTGGCCTGGGCGGCAACCCGGCTGCCGGAAGAGGAATGCGTGTAAAATGGCGAGAAAGAGATTCGCCGTTTTTCTGGTGCTTCTCAGTGTGCTGACACTTACGGGAGTGCTGCTCTATGGCCATGCGGTGCGCTTTGCCTTCTCCAGACCCTCAGGCTTTTACGATGAGCCCTTTCTGCTGGAGATCCAGGCTCCCAGCCGGGAAGTTTACTATACCCTGGACGGCTCCGAACCGGACCGGACTTCTTTGCAATATACCAAAAAGAAGATCCCCGTCGGGGATGCCTCCGAGAATGAAAACACCCTCTCTGCCCGGGAGGATCTGGATTCCTACGGGCAGGACCATCCGGAGATGATCGATACCCAGATCCCGGAGGAAAAGGTGGACAAGTGCACCGTCATCAAGGCTGTATACTACGATGCTGCAGGGAACAAAAGCGAGACCATCTGCGCAAGCTACTTTGTAGGCTTCCAGAATAAGACCGGCTACGGCACCACCAAGGTCGTCTCCATTGTTACGGATCCCGAAAATCTGACGGATTACGACACCGGCATTTTTGTCCGGGGCCGGACCTATGACGAGCTGAAAGAGGGCTGGGGAGACCAAGCCCCGGGAAACTACTACAACAAGGGCCGGGAATGGGAGCGGGAAGCAATTTTTCAGTATTTCGGCACCGATGGCAAGCTGTTGTATGAGACCGACTGCGGCATCCGCATTATGGGGGGCTGGCACCGGAAGGCCGTGATCAAGAGCTTCAATCTCTATGCCCGGGAGGAATACGGCGGGGCCAATGAATTTGACTACGATTTCTGGGGCACCGGCTACGATCCCCACAAGATCACCCTCCATTCCGGCTCCAACGACTACTATGGCAAGGTCCAGAATATGTTGGTCTCCGATCTGACCCGGGGACTCAGCTATGGCACCATGCACTATGAGGTCTGCCTGGTGTTTCTGAACGGAGAATACTGGGGCATTTATAATCTTACGGAAAAATACGACAAAACCTACATTTCCGAGACCTATCATGTAAAAAAGAGGGATGTTCTCAGCGTCAAAGCGGGAAAGCTGGAAAACGGGGAAGAGGAAAATTTCAATCTCTATGAAGACGCAATGGAGTTTGTAGAAAACGCCGATATGACCCAGGAAGAAAACTACCGCCGGTTTCAGGAGCTCTTCGATGAGCAGAGCCTGTTGGACCTCTACGCAGTGGAAATCTACTGCGGCCGGAACTACGATTGGCCCAAGGGGAACATCCACCTGTGGCGGACCGTCACAGAGGGCGGCCCCGGCTACGCCGACGGAAAGTGGCGGTATCTCCTCTATGATATGGATTCCTCCGGCCTGACCCGGGGGCAGCTGACTTTGGACACGGTGCAGACCGCCATGGACGACTCCGGCTTTTTCCGCAGCCTCTGCCGGAACGAGACCTTCCGCAAAAAGCTGGGGGCGGGCATCCTGCGCATCGGTCGGGAATACCTGACGGGGGAGAAGGTCAGCGCCTATATTGACGAATACGAAGCCTGGCTCACGGAGCCAATGAAGACCTATTTCCAGCGTTTTTTCAATTCCGACGAGACAAAATTCCATGAGCGGCTGCAAAGCAACCGGGATTTCTTCAATGGCCGACTGGAAATCATGGAGAAAATTTTGGCGGAGCATGATATGCTGCCGTAAGCCCCTGCCTTCTCTGGGCAGGAAAGAATTTTATCCGGTATCATGAAACCGGAAAACGACAGAAGGAGACTGACTATGACGACCCTTTATGAAGGCGCTTTTGCCAAGGTGAACCTGACCCTGGATGTACTGGGCAAGCGGGAAGACGGCTACCACGACCTCCAGAGTGTGATGCAGACCCTGTCCATTCGGGACGATGTGGAGATCGATGTGGGCACCGGCAAGCCCTGGAGCCTTTCCTGTTCCCGGGAGGATCTGCCCCAGGATGAGCGGAATCTCGCCTGGAAGGCGGCGAAGGTGTTCTGCGAGCAATTGAAAATTGACCCTCAGGGCCTTGCCATCCGCATCACCAAGCGGATCCCGTCAGAGGCCGGCCTTGGCGGCGGCAGCGCCGACGCGGCGGCGGTGCTCCGGGCGCTGAACCGGCACTATGATTCTCCCCTGTCCATCCTGGCTCTGGCGGAGCTGGGGGCGCAGGTAGGCAGCGATGTGCCCTTCTGCGTGCTCTGCGGCACGGCTATGGTGGAAGGTCGAGGAGAACGGCTGCGTAAGCTTCCGGATCTTCCGGACTGCGTGTTCGTGGTTTGCAAGCCGGACTTCTCCGTGTCTACCCCGGAGCTCTATGGAAAGCTGGACACTGTGGCCATTGCCCACCATCCGGATAACCGGGCCATGGAGACGGCATTGCTGGCGGGGGATATGGAAAAAATCGCCGAGAATGTGTACAACGTCTTTGATCCGGTGGTGACGAACGATCATCTGGAGCTGAACTACATCAAATCCATTTGCAATACCTACGGGGCTATGGCCCAGCAGATGACGGGCTCCGGCAGTGCCGTGTTTGCCATTTGCCCGGACTTTGAGGTGGCCGCCGTGATTTGCAGCATGCTGAAAGACAACTATCCTCAGGTTTTCCTGGCAAAGCCTGTATAATTCCACCAAAACCCGTCCAGAATGAGTACAAATCTCTCTGGACGGTGTTTTGTATGAAAAAGCTGCTTCATTTTCTCCTGTTCTGTGCCCTGGCCGCGGGCTGCTTTTACCTGGGCGGCATTGCGGCGGACCGGCAGGTGCTGTCGGATCAGTGGGTCCGTATCCACGTAGTCGGGGCCTCGGACGATCCGGCGGATCAGGCGGTGAAGCTGCAGGTCCGAAACAGGCTTTTGGAAGCCCTGGAAACGAAATTGCTGGATGCCGACTCCGAGGAGGCCTGGGATGCGCTGGAGGCGGAGCTGCCCCAGCTGCAAGAACTGACCCGGCAGACCCTGGCGGAATCCGGCAGCACGGACGCAGCCAAGGTAACCCTGGAACGGGAGACCTTCCCCCAGCGCCGCGGTGATGGCTTTCGCCTGCCGGCGGGGGTGTATCGGACTCTGCGGGTGACCATCGGTGAAGGCCGCGGCCACAACTGGTGGGGAGTCCTCTTCCCACAGACCTGGGAGGAGGAGTCTGTGAGTACGTCCTTGACGGAGGAAAAGCCGAAAATCCGCTTCTTCTTTTTGGAGAAACTTGGGGAGCTGGAGAATTGGCTGGAAGAACGCAAAAGCCCTCTCCTGGGAGAGGGTGGCAGGGCGAAGCCCTGACGGGTGTGGGGCGGTAAGGAGAACCGGGGCTGTACCGCCCCTCCTCCGCCTGAACGAAGCACCTTCCCCCAGGGGAAGATAAGAAGACAAGGAAGGAGCGAATCCATGCTTCGTTTACTACTGGGAAAAGACTGGAAAGCACTGAGAGAACAGGTGCTTTCTGAGCTGGCGGATGATGTCCGGCAGCGAAAGCCCGGGCGGGTATATATGGTGCCGGAGCTTGTGAGCCATGAGGCGGAGCGAGCCCTGTGCGCCGCGGCGGGGGATACCGCCAGCCGGTATGCGGAGGTCCTGTCCTTTACCCGGCTGTGCCGCAGTGTGTCCGATGCCGTAGGGGCCCTGGACCGGGAATGCCTGGACGGCGGCGGCCGGGTAGTGGCCATGGCGGCGGCGGCCCGGATCCTGTCCAGCCGTCTGAAGGCCTATGCGGCCTTAGAGAGCAAGCCGGAATTCTTGAAGGAACTGGTGGACGGGGTAGACGAATTCAAGCGCTGCTGCATTACGCCCGAGGACCTGAAGCGGGCCGCGGAAAAGAGCGAGGGAGCCTTTGCCCAGAAGCTGGAGGAGCTGGGTCTTCTCATGGAGGGCTACGACGGTCTCTGCGCCCAGGGCAAACGGGACCCAAGAGACCGGATGACCTGGCTCCTGGAGCAATTGGAGGACTGCGATTACGCGGAGAACCATGTATTCTACATAGAGGGCTTTCCGGACTTCACCCGGCAGAATCTGGCCATTCTGGAGCACCTGATGTGCTTTAGTCCTTCCGTTACCGTGGCGCTCAACTGCGATGAGCCGGGAACGGAGCTGCTTGCCTTTGAAAAGGCTGGGGAGACGGCCCAGGAGCTTCTGAAAATCGCCCACCGGCGGGGAGTAAAGGTAGACATTCAGCGTTTGCCCCAGGAGCCGGATCCTTTGTCTCCCGTCCGTGAGAAACTGTTCCAGGGAAGTCTGCCGAAAAATATCCCGGCACAGCGGCTGGGTGTCTATCAGGCTGCTGACCCTTGGCAGGAGACCATGGCGGCGGCGGAGCAGGCGGCGGAACTGATCCGTAGTGGCTGTCGGTGCCGGGATATCTCCCTGGTGGTGTCGGACATGGGGGCCTACGGGGGGCTGGCTGGACTGATCTTCAAGCGCATGGGCATCCCCATTTATCAGGCGGGTACAGAGGAGATCATGACCAAAAGCGTCATTGCAACGGTGCTCTCCGCCCTGGACGCGGTGGTATCCGGCTTCGAGCCCCGGGGCGTTATGGGGTATCTCCGCTCCAGCATGTCCCCGCTGACGGCGGACCAGTGCGACAAGGTGGAAAACTATGCCTTTATCTGGCGCATCCGGGGCAAGGATTGGCTATCCCGCTGGAAAAGCCACCCGGATGGTCTGGCCGGAAAATGGGAGGGGGATGCCGAGGCCAGGCTGGAGGAGCTGAACACCCTGCGGGAAACGGTAATGGAGCCTCTGGCAAAGCTCAGCCGGGGCTTTGAATCGGCCCGGGATCTGAAGGGGCAGGTGCTGGCCCTATACGCTTTCTTGCAGGACATTTGTCTGGAAGAAAAGCTGGAGGCCCAGGCCAAGGAAATGGATGAGGCCGGGGACAATCGGAGCGCCCAGATCCTGAACCAGCTGTGGGAAATTCTTCTTTCCGCTCTGGAGCAGATGTATGATGTGCTGGGGGAGACCCACTGGGAGCCGGAGCACTTTCTCAGGCTCTTCCGGCTGCTGCTCAGCCAGTATGATGTGGGCACCATCCCACCTGTGCTGGATGCTGTGCAGATGGGCAGCGTCAGTGCGCTGCGGTGCCATCCCTGTAGGCATCTGCTAATATTGGGGGCCCAGGAGGGGGCTATGCCCGGCTACTCCGGCGCAAAGGGCGTATTGACGGACCAGGAGCGGGTGGCGCTGCGGGCTATGGGACTGACCCTCACCGGCGGCGCTATGGAGGGTATTCAGGAAGAATTTGCCGAGATCTACGGCGTGTTCTGCGGGGCCTCGGAGTCCGTCCGGGTCTATTGCAGTGCCGAGCAGCCCTCCTATCTGTTCACGCGTCTGGGAGAGATGGCCGGAGGGGTGAAAAACGTCTCCCCCACTATGGAATTTGCCTGTGCCGACAGGCGGCAGGCGGGGGCCTGGCTGGCCAGGTGGGGCCAGGAGACTCTGGCGAAGGCCCTGGATGCGGAGGAGGGCTACCGGGATACCCGGGACCGGGCGGATTATCGGCTGGGGGGACTGGAAAAGGAGACGGTAAAGGCCCTCTACGGCCAACGATTGGAGCTCTCCGCCTCCCAGGTGGATACCCAGGAGGATTGCCGCCTGCAATATTTCCTGAAATACGGCCTGCGGGCAAAAGAACGAAAGGCGGCAGAGGTGGACCCGGCAGAGTTCGGCACCTACGTTCACGCCGTGCTGGAGCAGACAGGCCGGGCTGTGATGGACCGGGGAGGCTTCCATGGGGTGTCATTGGAGGATACCTTGGCGCTGGCCAGAGGCTTTGCCGATGCCTACGCCAGAGAACGATTCCGGGACATGGACTCCCAGCGGCTTACCTACCTATTTCAGCGGAACAACCGGGAGCTGGATATGATCGTGGAGGAGCTGTGGAAGGAGCTTAACGCCGCCGCATTTCAGCCTGTGGGCTTTGAGGTGGCCTTCGGCAAGGGAGGGCAGATGCCCGCCATTGCCATTCCCAATTCCGCCATGCCCGCGGTTCTGCGGGGCTTTGTGGACCGGGTGGACCTGTGGGAGGATACCACGGGCAGATTCCTTCGGGTAACGGACTACAAAACGGGACAGAAAAAATTTGACTACTGCGATATCTCTCAGGGCATTGGCCTGCAGATGCTGCTGTATCTCTTTGCCCTGGGGCATGGGAGCAGGGACCTCTTCGGGGAGGGCCTGCGGCCTGGGGGCGTGGAGTATTTTCCTGCCCGGGCCCCCTATCTGAAGGCCGATGCCCCCTTGGATCCGGCGGAGGCCGAGGAGGAGCGGGTCAAAGCCTTTTCCAGGTCCGGTCTCTTTTTGGAGGACCGCCGGGTCCTGGGGGCTATGGAGCCGGAGGGCCTGGGGGACCGGCTGCCGGTGGTGGAGAAAAAGGACGGAAGTCTGACGGGAAGCCTGGCTACTTCGGAGCAGTTCCGGCTGCTGGAGGGATACGTATTTCATTTGCTGGCAGACATGGTGTCGGAGATTGCCTCCGGAAGTGTCTCCCCCAATCCCTACAGCCGGGGTACGGCCCATGATGCCTGCCGGTTCTGCCCCTATGCGCCGGTGTGCCACCCGGAGAAGGAGGCCCAGCGGCGGAATTACCGAGCCCTGAAAGCCCAGGAATTCTGGGAGCAGGTGGAAAAGGAGGAGACCCATGGCTGAAACATTGACCCCTGCCCAGCGGGAGGCGGTAGAGAACCGGGGCGGAAAGCTCTTGGTCAGTGCTGCCGCCGGCTCCGGCAAGACCAAGGTCCTGGTGGACCGGCTTATGGGCTACCTGATGGATCCTATAGATCCGGCGGACCTGGATGAATTTCTGATCATCACCTATACCAGGGCAGCTGCCTCGGAGCTGCGGGCCAAAATCGCCAAGAAGCTGAATGAACACATTGCGGCAAACCCGGAGGACAAGCACCTGCAAAAGCAGCTGCAGCGCCTCTATCTGACGGAAATCTCCACGGTCCACGGCTTCTGCGGAGACATTCTGAAGGAATACGCCTACCGGTTGGATCTGGATGCCGATTTTCGGGTGGCAGACGAGAACGCCTGCCAGGAGCTTCGGGAAGAAGTGCTGAAGGATCTGCTGGACAACGCCTACATAGATCTTTTGGAGGATGCCGGATTTCGGGCCTTCGCGGATACGCAGGGCCTGGGCCGGACGGACAAAGCCCTGCCGGAGCTCATCACCAAGGTCTATGACAGCGCCCGATGCCATCCGGACCCGGAGAGCTGGCTGGATGGATGTCTCCTTGGCAATCTGACCCAGGCGGAGGGGGCGGAGGAAACTCCTTGGGGGAAATTCCTGATGGAGGACCTCTTTCGTTTTCTGGACGGACAGATCGCTGCCCTGGAGCGCTGCGTGGAGCTGGCCGGGGAGGCCCCCACGGTGCAGAACAATTTGGCGGACACGCTGCATCAGCTGAAGCACCTGCGGGAGAGCAGCACCTGGGATGAGGCTGTGGACCGGATCCGGATTTCCTTTGGCCGGTTGGTCTTCCCCAGAAAAGGAGACCCGGTGCCGAGAAAAGAGGAGATCAAGGCGGTGCGGGAGGCCTGCAAGGAGGGACTTGCCAAGCAGGGGAAGATCTTCTCCCGGAACTCGAAATCCCTTCTTGAGGACCTGGAGCAGATGGGCCTGGCCCAGCAGGGCCTGATCACCCTGGTGCGGCGGTTCGGGAAGGAATATGGGGCCCTCAAAAAGAAGCGCCGGGTCTTGGACTTCGGAGACCTGGAGCACAAAACTCTGGACCTGCTGCTGGGTCTTCGCCGGGACGGCCCAACTGCCGCTGCCCGGGAAATCGGAAAGCGGTACCGGGAGGTGCTGGTGGACGAATACCAGGACTCCAACGCCGTCCAGGATGCCATTTTCGGCAGCATTACCCGGGAAAAGCAGAATTGCTTTCTGGTGGGGGATGTGAAGCAGTCCATCTATCAGTTCCGGCTGGCGGATCCCGGGATCTTCCTGGATAAGTACAACCGCTACGGCCCGGCGGCCCAGGCCCAGCCGGGGCAAGGGCGGCGGGTGCTCCTCAGCGACAATTTCCGCTCCGGCGGAGAAGTTGTGGAGGCCGTCAATCAGGTGTTCTCCTGCTGCATGAGTCAGGATGTAGGAGGCCTCTGGTACGGGGAGGCCGAGGCCCTGCGGGAGGGCATTCCCCATGAACCCTTACCCAACGCCGGAGTGGAATTTTATACACTGGAGGCCCAGGAGGATGCCAACCGGGAGGAGGCAGCCTTTGTGGCCGGACGCATCGGAGAAATGCTGAACCGTGGAACCCTTGTGCGGACCAAAGAGGGGCTGCGCCCTGTCACACCGGAGGACATTGTGATCCTGCTCCGGTCCCCAGGCTCCCTGGGAGCCGCCTTCCGGCAGGCGCTGGAAAAGGCGGGCATACGCTGCGCCACGGGGGCCGGGGAGGATCTGCTGAAAACCCCGGAGGTGGCCACCCTGCGGTCTATTTTGCAGACCATTTCCAACCCCCGGCAGGATATTCCCCTTCTCAGCGCCTTGGCAAGCCCAGCCTTCGGCTTCACCGCCGATGACCTGGCACGGATCAGAAGCGGAAAAAAGGATGGCTCCATTTACGACGCCATACTGGCAAGTGATGATACAAAGGCGGTTTCCTTCCGGCAGGAGCTGGAGGAACTGCGGAAAAAGGCAAGGAGAAGCTCCCTGACGGAGCTCATGGAGCACCTGCTGCTGGTGACCAACCTGGATGGAGTTTATGCTGCCCAGCCCGGAGGGGACAGGGCCAAGGAGAATCTGCGGACCTTTTTCCAACTGGCGGTGAACTATGAGCAGGGAAACCTATGCACATTGGAGCAGTTCCTGGAGCACCTGGAGGCCCAGGAGGAGAAGGGGCTGCTCCGGGCCGGGACGCCTCAGTCCGGGGCAGTGACGATTATGAGTATCCATAAGTCCAAGGGCCTGGAGTTTCCCGTGGTATTCCTGTGCGGCCTGTCCCGAAAATTCAACCAGGAGAGCCTTCGGGAAGGGGTGCTCTGTGATCCGGAACTGGGCCTGGGGCTCATGGTGGCGGATACGGCGGTCCGGGTCAGGTATCCCTCTCTGGCAAGACTGGCTATCTCGGCAAAAATGAACCGAGAGGCCGTCAGCGAGGAACTACGGGTACTGTATGTGGCGATGACCCGGGCCAAGGACCGGCTGATTATGACCTACGCCGCAAAAAAGGCGGCGGAGGATGTGCGGGAGCTGGCCCTGCGCCTGGGCCTGACAGGCCGGGAGGACCTGTGCCGGGAGGCCCGGTGCCCCGGGGACTGGGTGCTGCTGTCGGCTCTGCACCGTACAGAAGCAGGCGCGCTTCGGGGGCTCAGCGATGTGACCCTCCCGGGTTCTGTCAGCGATCATCCTTGGGTCATCCGCTATCTGGACACCCATGAGGAGGGGGAGACGGTGGAGGAGCAGGAGCCCCGGGAGGCAGCCGCCATCCCAAGGGATGCGGCGCAGACCCTGAAAAATGCCCTGGCCTTCGTCTATCCCTATGCTGCCGCTACCCGGGCGGCCTCCAAGCAGACGGCCACCGGACGGAAGGGCCGGGAAAAGGATCAGGAGGCGGCCCAGGACGCGCCGGAGGAAAAGAAGCCCCAGCGGGTCTGGCGGAGGGCCTCCTTCACGGCTGCCCGGCAAGACGGCAGGAGCTACGGCAGCGCCATGCACCGGGCCATGCAATATCTCCACTTCGATGCCTGCGGCAGTACAAAGGGCGTGAAGGAAGAGGTGGGGCGCATGGTCGCCCAGGGCTTTTTGACGGCGGAAGAGGGCAGAAAAATCGATTGCGATGCCATTGCCCGGTTTTTTGAAACGGACCTGGGCTGGCGCGTCCGTCTGGGAGGCAACGTACTCCGGGAATTCAAGTTCTCCATTCTGGACCAGGGCGAAAAGTACGGTCCCGGCCTGAAGGGGGAGCATGTCCTCCTCCAGGGCGTGGTGGACTGCGCCCTTTTGGAGGAGGACGGCATCACCATCGTAGATTTCAAAACGGACCGCATTGAGGAAGAAGATCTGCCCCAGGCTGTGGAGCGCTATCGCCTTCAGGTGGAGACCTACCGGGAGGCCATGGAGCGGATCTATGAAAAACCCGTGAAAAAATGCCTGCTGTATTTCTTCCGATTGGGAAGGTTTGCTGAGGTATAAGAAGACCCCGGAGGGCGGCTGCCTTCCGGGGCTTTTGGTTACTGCCGGTTCTGATCCTGGCCTTTGCTCTGCTGACTCTGGTTCTGACTCTGATTCTGATTGCGATTTTCTTTGTGATTCATCCTGAAGAACCTCCTGAAAATATCCGCGGTATTTGGCCGCGAAGGTAGTTTGCCCCAATTTTCATGATTTATCCTTGGGCCGGAACAGAAGGCTTGCCAGAAGCCCGGCGAAAATGGCGGCGGTAATGCCTCCTGCCGTGGCTTTGAGTCCCCCGGTGAAGATGCCGAGAAAGCCCTCCCGGTCCACGGCCTCCCGGACGCCCTTGGCCAGGGTGTTGCCGAAGCCTGTCAGGGGCACTGCTGCCCCGGCCCCGGCGAAGTCGGCAAAGGGCCCATAGAGCCCCAGACCGCTCAGAACCACACCGGCCACCACATAGCTCACGAGGATCCTGGCCGGAGTCAGGCCGGTTTTATCGATGAGAAGCTGCCCGATCAGACACAGAGCGCCCCCGCATACAAAGGCCTTTACATAGTCCATGTTTATTGCCCTCCTTCGATGACCACGGCGTGGCACACCCCGGGGATGGGCAGACCCTGCTGTGTTGAGGTGGGGGAAAGCAGAGCACCGGTGCCGCAGAAAAGAATTCGCTTCAGCTTCCGGGCGGCCAGCTTCCCCAAAAGTTCGCCGCAGAGTGTGATGGCGCTGCACCCACAGCCGGAGCCTCCGGCGTGGACATCCTGGGCGGTGTTGTCAAAGACCATGCAGCCGCAGTCCAGAAGCTTGCCTCCCAATGGCAGACCGCCCCGGCGGCCCAGCTCCAGCAGCAGCTCCTTGCCGTACTGGCCCAGGTCTCCGGTGACGATGAGGTCATAGTCCTCCGGCTGCTTGCCCAGGTCCTCCATATGCTGCCGGATGGTGGCAAAAGCCGCCGGGGCCATGGCGGCGCCCATATTGTTGGCATCCTGGATGCCCAGGTCTGTGACGGTGCCTACGGTGCAGGCGGTGATTTTCGGTCCCTTCCCCTGGGCGCAGAGCAGAGCCGCCCCGGCTCCGGTGACGGTCCATTGGGTTGTGGGGGCCCGCTGGCCGCCGTAGCCCAGAGGGAACCGGTACTGCCGCTCACTGGAGGCAAAATGGGAGGAGGTCATGGCCGCCACCCGGTCAAAGGTTCCGGAGCAGACGAGCAAGGACCCAAGAAGCAGACTCTCCGCCATGGTGGAGCAGGCTCCGTAGAGTCCCAGGTGGGCAGTGCCTGTATTGCGCATGGTGAAAGCGGAGCCAATGCACTGGTTGAGCAGGTCCCCGGAGAGCACCAGGTCCAACTCCGACCGTTCCAGCTGCCCCTTTTCCAGCAGCAGCCGCAGGGCCGTTTCCTGCATGGCTTTCTCTGCCAGCTCCCAGCTGTTCTGACCGAAATAGGTGTCCTGGCTGGTTTTGTCGAAGGTGTGGCTCAGGGGACCTTCCGATTCCTTTTTTCCCGCCACGCTGGCCCAGGCGGTGATCACTGCCGGCTCCGGCAGAATAAAACTGTGCCGCCCCCGCTTGTTTTGTGCCATGTAAGCACCCGCTTTCCCGTTTTAGGCTATTATTACCGGGACGGGGAGCATTTATACAAAGGAGTGGGGCGGGTTTTGCGGGGGGAACAGGATATGCTTCAGCCAATCTGAGTAGAGCAGATGCGAGTGCTTACCTGATTTGGGTAGGCGTGATGAAATAGCTTGAATATATTGGTTTGGTCGGATATAATATGAATTGTGTTAAAACTTGTCGAATGGCGCAGAAGATTCTTCGCAAAAAATACAAAGCGTATTAAGGCAATGGAAAAATTGCTGAATATGCTAGGATGGAGAGAAAAAACATATGAATCAAATTGTTTCGTTGTTTATGTTTAGCTGTGGTGATTATGAGAAAGTAAAACAGGATGTATGGGAAGAAAACTGGAAAGCCATGCGGCTGTATTCTGTTGTGGCGCTTGTTGCCTTTGGAGTCATAGCGCTGGTGAGTGTGTTTTCTCTGAGTATCGGAAAATTTAAATGGGTGTATCTGGTCTATACGTTCCTTTCTTTGGCCTATTTTTGCATTTCTCGTTGTCAACTTAGAAGCTTCTTGGGGAAAGAACTGGTTGTATACAGCTTTTTTGCCGCGCTGCTGCTGTTCGGCATTATTACGGGAACACTGATTACACCGGAGGAGCTCACTGTCAACTACATTGTGTTCATGATGGTAGCGCCGCTGCTGTTTACCGCCAGAGCGGCGGTCATAAACGGGCTGATTCTGAGCAGTATGCTGCTCTATAGCGGACTTGCTTTCTTTACGCAGCACAACCCAATTCTATCCCAAAACCTAGCGGATGTTATTCTGTACGGGGTGCTGAGTATGTTTCTGACTGCCGCGATGATGCGAAGCAAGCTCCAGAGAATCCTGTACCGTAAAGAAATGGAAACGTTGGAAGTCAGCAAGCGCGAATCGCAGGAACGAATCCTGAATTACGAGAGATTCCTCACGGACATGGTTCGGTATGCCGCTTCAGAAGAAAATCCGGACAAAGTACTGAATCAACTGGTGGAGTATATCGGACAGCGTGTGACCGCCGATCGAGCGTACATCTTTGAACAGAATGACCGCGGAACGTTTGACAACACCTATGAGTGGTGCAAAGCGGGCGTATCCAAAGAAAAAGATAACTTGCAGGATGTGCCGTATGAAGGCATCATTGAAACATGGTTTGCACAATATCAAGAATCCAACAATGTCATCATCCATAACATTGAAGAATGCAAAAAAACAAGCGAAGCCATCTATGAACGGCTGAAACCTCAGGGTGTCAATACCCTTGTGACAGGGCCAATCAAAATCAACGGCAAGATGGTCGGATTCTACGGTGTGGACAATCCTCCCGAAGAGAAACTGCATGAGATCTCGAATGAGATAGATATGATCGAGTTTATGATCTCTTTTATGATAAGACTGCGCGATAATGCAGATGCACTGGAGCACAGTGCATTATATGACCAGCTCACAGATTGTAAAAACAGAAAAGCACTGGATTGGGCGTACACAGAAAAGCTGGAGAAGTACTTTCCCCTGGCGGTTGTCATGTGCGACCTAAATGGCCTAAAGGAAATAAATGACCAAAAGGGACATGACGCCGGTGATAAATTCATTGTGCAGGCCGCACAGACGCTGAAATCTGTGTTCGGAAAGAGTCATGTGTATCGGCTTGGCGGAGATGAGTTCATTGCGGTTCTGCCAAACATCACCCATCCGGCGTTTCAGAAACTACTGGAAACGGCAAAAAGCCAACTGGGTGCTACCGCGTCCCTCGGTACGACGATAAGCGGCACAAAGGACACGGATTTTGAGTCGCTTCTGAAAGCCGCAGATGCGGAAATGTATGAAAACAAGAAGCAATACTACATCGTGACAGGAAAAGAGCGGAGAAAGCAAAGCTTGTGAGGGGGAAAGACCGTGAACCTGATATCTTCAACGCTTGATGGGCAGACAATTCGACGTTCTGATTATGTGCAAGTCAAGAAGGAGGGCTAACGAATGAAATATCTCAAGGGAATGAAACTTCCTGCTGTTGGCTGCGCTATAATACTTTGCATTGCGGTAGTAACTACCTTACTTACAGTGATTATACCTATCACTATGTAGATGAGGCATATGTAAAGATGCAGACAGAGTTCACATCAAATCCCCAATACCAGGGTATCATCCCAAAAGCCCCGCAGGATTCCGATTCGTTCTTTGAGGTATAAACATGACATTCACACTGCATTATGATTCCCCGCTGGGCGGTATCCTGCTGGCGGCGGACGAAATAGGACTGACCGGCTTATGGTTTGACGGCGAAAAATATTTTGCCGACAATCTTCCGGCAGAACACATACAGAAAGAAACCTTCATTCTGCTTGAAGCCAAGCGCTGGTTAGACATTTACTTTACCGGCAAAGAGCCCGATTTTCTGCCGCCGCTGCATCCCATCGGCTCCGCGTTCCGGCAGTCCGTATGGGAAATCCTTTTACAGATTCCCTACGGAAAGACCACAACCTACGGCGAGATTGCACGGCAGCTGGCTGAAAAGCAAAAACTTCCCCGGATGTCCGCGCAGGCAGTTGGCGGTGCGGTGGGACACAACGCAATCTCCATCATGATTCCTTGCCATCGTGTGGTCGGAACAAACGGCAGCCTGACCGGCTATGCTGGTGGAATTGACAAAAAGAGGAAGCTGCTGGAATTGGAAGGTAGCGAATGAACTTTTCCAAGGAAGCAAGCACCCCGCTGATCATTACGGTCAGCGGGGGTTTCCCGCTTTTGCACCAATGATCCCCCTCACAAAATTATAATAATTTTGTGAATGGGGTTGTATTTTGGTGGCCAATTGCCTATAATAAAAATGTGATTTCGGCCACGGAAATTCTAATAAAAATGTGAGGAGAGCGCTGGTGGAAAGAGTTATTCTGAAAAAGCTGCTGGACTGGAAGAATTCTCCCTACCGCAAGCCCCTGATTCTGAAGGGCGTTCGCCAGGTGGGAAAGACCTGGGTATTAAAAGAGTTCGGCAGACGCTACTATGAAAATACCGCCTATTTTAACTTTGATGAAAACGAGGAATACAAGCAGTTCTTCGAAACCACCAAGGACGTTGACCGCATCCTGCAAAATCTGATGCTGGCCAGCGGGCAGAAAATCGTTCCGGAAAAGACCCTGATCATCTTTGACGAGGTGCAGGACTGCCCCAAAGTCATCAATTCCATGAAATACTTCTGCGAGAACGCCCCACAGTATCATATCGCCTGTGCCGGTTCCCTGCTGGGCATTGCGCTGGCAAAGCCCTCCTCCTTTCCGGTGGGTAAGGTCAATTTCATGCAGATCGACCCCATGACCTTTTCAGAATTCCTGGTTGCCAATGGGGACGAAAACCTGGCAAAGTATCTGGAGACTGTGGACGAGCTGGAGCCAATCCCTGATGCGTTTTTTAACCCCCTTTATGAAAAGCTAAAGATGTACTATGTCACCGGCGGAATGCCGGAACCGGTCCTGATGTGGACCCAGGCACGGGACGTGGCAGCTATGCAGGAGGCACTGGGCAACATCATCGGGGCCTACGAGCGGGACTTTGCCAAGCACCCCAATGTGAGCGAATTTCCGAAAATTTCCATGATCTGGAAGTCCATTCCTTCGCAGTTGGCCCGTGAAAACAAGAAGTTCCTCTATAAGGTTGTGAAGGAGGGAGCCCGGGCCCGGGAATACGAGGATGCTCTGCAATGGCTGGTGGATGCCCGGCTTGTCCACAAGGTGTACCGCAGTACCGCACCGGGACTGCCCATTGCGGCCTATGATGATTTGTCGGCATTCAAGATTTACCTGGTAGACCTGGGCCTCCTCCGCCGCCTGGCCCAGCTGGCCCCCACAGCCTTTGGGGAGGGAAACCGCCTGTTTACGGAGTTCAAGGGTGCGCTGACGGAAAACTATGTGCTGCAATCCCTGATCCCACAGTTCGAGGTCACACCCCGCTACTGGACCCAGACCAATCCGCCCTACGAGGTGGACTTCCTGATCCAGCGGGAGAATGATATTTTCCCGGTGGAGGTCAAATCGGAAGCCAATACGTCCAGCAAAAGCCTGAAAAAATTCAAAGAATTGTTCCCGGACCAGGTGAAGCTCCGTGTGCGGTTCTCGTTGGATAATCTGAAGCTGGATGGGGATGTGCTGAATATCCCCCTGTTTATGGCGGACCAGGCGGACCGGTTGATTGGGCTGGCACTGAACCGGCAAAGCGAAAACAAATAGGAGCGTAGAACTTGACAACAGGGGGAAAACCACTTCCTCCTGCTGGATTTGATCATTCACACGAAAAGGAAGAAAAAATGGTAAAAATCTTATTTATCTGCCACGGCAACATCTGTCGCAGTGTTTCTGCGCAGTACATTTTTCAGGATCTGGTGAACCGGCGTGGGCTTGCCGGGCAGTTTGTAATCGATTCGGCGGCGACGTCGACGGAGGAGATCGGGAATGCGATTTATCCGCCGATGCGGGCGGCGCAGATCGCGGAGGGATGTGACGGACTGCTGGCGAAGACATTGGCATGAAGACAGGGGATATAGAAACGAAGTGACGGAGGAGTGGAATGGTACAGAATATTATGAGAGATGTCTTTTTTCTCTCACAGAAATCGGAGCCGGCGACGGAGACTGATCGGCAGGTGGCGCTGGATCTTCTGGATACACTGAAGGCGCATGCGCATGAGTGCGTGGGGATGGCGGCCAATATGATTGGCGTGCGGAAGCGGATCATCGTGGTGAATATGGGGCCGATCGATGTGGCGATGCTGAATCCGGTCATCGTGAAAAGGACTGGCCGGTATGAAACAGAGGAGGGCTGTCTTTCGTTAAGCGGGAGCCGGAAGACGGAACGATATCGGGAGATCGAACTGGAGTATCAGGAACTCAATATGCAGAAGCACCGGCAGAAGTTCAGCGGCTGGACGGCGCAGATCATACAGCATGAATGCGATCATCTGGAAGGGATTATCATCTGATATGGGAATGAAGCGTCTCGATGATAAATCGAAAGTTGTATCAGCATAAGAAGGAGAATAATACCATGTTCAGAACAATTCGTAAAAAGAAAAATGAAATCAGCATCGACACGGCAAAGGCTCTTTTGCAGTCCAGCCGACGTGGCGTTCTTGCCGTAAATGGAGATGACGGATATCCCTATGCAATTCCTATCAACTATGTCTACGATGACGATGCGCAGAAAATTTATTTTCATGGAGCACGTGCAGGCCATAAAGTAGATGCACTGCGTGCCTGTGACAAAGTATGCTTCACGGTATATGGAAATGAAACCATCAAAGAAGAAGATTGGGCACCGTTTGTGCAGAGCGTTGTGGTATTCGGCAGATGCCACCTCGTAGAATCCAGTGCAAGAGCAACAACTCTGTTAAAACGATTTGCAATGAAATACTATCCAAGCGAACGGTTAGTTGATGAAGAAATTGCCCATGAAGGAAAGGCTGTGCAAATTTTTGAAATCGACGTGGAGTATCTCAGCGGCAAGGAAATACAGGAACGATAACTTCCAGTTTTCTGCGGTGACGATTTTCAGTTGAAGACATTGGCCGAAGTTGTATGATAGGGGCATACGCTTTCGGAAAGCGCAAAGAAATGACCTGAATGGAGGCGGCGATTATGTGGTTTGTTTTCGCGTTACTGTCTGCGGTGTTTGCGGCGCTGACGTCGATTCTTGCGAAGATCGGGATCGAAGGGGTGAATTCGAATCTCGCGACGGCGATTCGGACGATGGTGGTTCTCGCGATGGCATGGGGAATGGTTTTTCTGACGCATGCGCAGAGTGGGATTGGATCGATCAGTCGAAAGAGCTGGCTGTTTCTGATTCTGTCCGGACTCGCGACCGGTGCGTCGTGGCTCTGTTACTATCGTGCGCTTCAGATCGGAGAGGCGTCAAAGGTGGTGCCGATCGATAAGCTGAGCGTGGTCATCACCCTCGTACTTGCGTTTGTACTGCTGCACGAAGAGGTTTCGGTGAAGGCGGTTGCAGGCTGTGTACTGATCGGGGCAGGTACGCTGGTGATGGTATTATGAGATAAATCGGAAGAAGGCAGGTGGATAATTTGCAATCATTCATTCGTAAAGAACCAATTCTTGTGATTTCGGGCGTTCTGGCGGCACTTTCGTGCCTTGCAGTTCCGCCATCTGCGGCATATCTGGGGTATCTCAACTGGCGGACGCTGGCGCTTTTGCTCTGTATGATGGCAATTGTTGCCGGAGCCTCCGGGGCGGGCATGTTTGAATGGATCAGCCGGAAAATAACAGGAGGTATTACAGACCAGCGGAAGCTTTCCAGAGCGTTAATGCTGCTTTGCTTTGTCTTGGCCATGTTCATTACCAATGATGTGACGCTGGTGACGGTCGTTCCGCTTACCATGCTCCTTATGCGAGGTGCTGCGGAGAGAACATTGATCCTGACCCTGGTGCAGGAAACCATCGCCGCGAATCTCGGAAGTATGGTCACACCGTTTGGCAATCCGCAGAACCTGTTCCTGTCATCCTTTTACGGCATTGATACGGGAAGATTTCTGCAGCTGATGCTGCCATATGCGCTGCTGTCTCTCGGACTATTGCTGCTGCAGTCATACCTGATTCCGAAGGGGGCCGTTCCGGCAGGAGGGGGCGAATCGGAAGCAGAAAGAATGAAGGTCCAAACCGGAAGCTGGGCTTTGTATGGTGTTCTGTTCGCAGGAGCTGTACTGGCAGTGCTCCGCATTCTGAGCATCTGGCTGGTGCTTCTTGCGGTGACCGTGGTTTTGCTGCTTCATAACAGGCAGGCTCTTCGCAGGGTCAACTACAGCCTTCTGCTGACCTTTGTCTTTTTCTTTATCCTGATTGGCAATCTGGGCAATATGTCGGAAATTCGCAGTGCGATCCTTTCTGTGCTGCAGGGCCATGAGCTTCTGGTTTCTGTTCTTGCATCGCAGGTGGTCAGCAATGTCCCGGCAGCCATTCTGCTTTCCGGCTTTACTCCGGAGGGAGAGCTTCTGGTGGTAGGGACCAATCTGGGAGGACTTGGGACGCTTATTGCATCGATGGCCAGCATCATTACGTTTCAGCTGTATGCAGGAAGAAGGAACGCGCAGACTGTGCGGTATTTTGGCGAGTTTACATTGTGGAATTTTTTGAATCTTGCAGCCCTTTTGTTGCTGGCGTGGTTACTGCAGTGGGGGAGTGTTCTACCCGGTTGAGGCAAATTTCACGACAATTGACGAGAATGAGTAATGTAGAAAATTCAAAGAGATAAGATTGTTTGGCTGAAAGGAATAGGTTATTTTATTGCATGGGGGATATGGTTTATTATGTTTGTTTTGTTGCTTATTGATAGACATAGAAGAGAACGTTAAATTTCAGTTTGCTGAGCATCACCCACTATCGTTCCAGGGTGCACACCCCTGGCTTGGTTAAACGTTAAAAGGTGCACACCCTACCGTAAACGTTAAAAAATGCACCCACTTTGACAAATGAACACTTTAAGGATTTTGAAATGATGAAAATATTATTTGTCTGCCACGGCAATATCTGCCGCAGCACTATGGGGGAGTATATCCTCAAGGATCTGGTAAAAAAGGCTGGGAGAGAGGCGGAATTTGAGATCGATTCGGCGGCGGTGAGCCGGGAGGAGATCGGCAATCCCATTTATCCCCCGGCACGGCGGGAGCTGACGCGCCGGGGGGTGGCCCTCGGGGATCATCGGGCGCGTCAGGTGACGATGGAGGACTATCGGCATTTTGATCGGATCTATTTTATGGATGAGAGCAACCGCCGGTATTTGCAGCGGCTGCTGCCCCAGGATCCGGAGAAGATCCAAAAGCTTTTGCCGAGAGACGTGGCGGACCCTTGGTACACCGGTGACTTCGCGCAGACTTATGAGGATCTGATGGAGGGCTGCCGGAACATACTGGAGGAATTTTCATGAACGATCAAAAGCTGGAGGAGGCGCTTTCCGGGCTGCCGCTATATATTTATGCCTGGGTGGAGCCGGAGAGCCTGGAATTTTCGGATCGGGTGCGATGGATCTGCCAACATGAGTGCGCCATGTATGGCACGACCTGGGCCTGCCCGCCGGGGGTTGGTACGGTGGCGGAATGCAAAAAGAAGTGCCTGAGCTATAACAAATGCCTGCTGATCTCCACGATCAGCGAGGTGGCAGACATCAGCGATTTGCAGGCAACTCTGGCCACCCGGGGAGACCATGAGGCCGTGACGGATCAGGTGGGAGATATTCTCCGTTCCCTGGGGGCAGAGCCTTATATTCTCTCCACTGAGGCCTGCGCCATCTGCCCCAGGTGTGCCATTCTGGACGGAAAGCCCTGCCGTCACCCGGATAAAATGCACCCCTGTGTGGAGAGCCAGGGTATCAATATCATTCCAACGCTGGAGGCAAACGGGCTGGAATTCCAGTACGGGCAAAACGTGGTGACCTGGGTGTCGCTGCTGTTATTTCATGATACAATATAGATAAAAAATATCGATAAAAATGTTTTAATTTCGGCAGAACGCACAAAATACCTGGGGTTTTTTGTACATCCCGATAAAAATTCCTGGAATTGGGAATTCTTGTTGCAATTGAGGGTGCTCCGTGGTATACTATTTTGGCACTAACGATATTGAAATGTGTAAGAATTACACAAAATAGCATTGCTTGCTATAGGAAAGGGGTATTTTATGTCTCATAAGTATGTCTACATGTTCACAGAAGGCGACGGTTCCATGCGTGAGCTTCTGGGTGGTAAGGGTGCCAATCTGGCGGAAATGACCAAGATTGGCCTCCCGGTTCCCCAGGGCTTTACTATTTCTACCGAAGCCTGCACCAAGTACTATGAGGACGGCCGGAAGATCAACGATGAGATCATGGCCCAGATCATGGAGTACGTGGATAAAATGGAGGAGGTCAACGGCAAGAAGTTCGGCGACCTCAATAACCCGCTGCTGGTTTCCGTCCGCTCCGGCGCGCGGGCCTCTATGCCCGGCATGATGGACACCATCCTGAACCTGGGCCTGAACGATGACGTTGTGGATGCCATGATCAAGGGCAACCCCGACCCCAAGTTTGCCCGGTTTGTTTATGACTCCTACCGCCGGTTCATCCAGATGTTCTCCGACGTGGTCATGGAAGTGGGCAAGAAGTACTTCGAGCAGCTCATCGATGCGATGAAGGCGAAGAAGGGCGTTCAGTTTGACGTAGAGCTGACTGCCGAGGACCTGAAGGAGCTGGCTGCCCAGTTCAAGGCCGAGTATAAGGCCAAGCTGGGTGTGGACTTCCCCTCCGACCCCAAGGTGCAGCTGTACGAGGCCATCCGGGCCGTGTTCCGCTCCTGGGACAACCCCCGCGCCAATGTTTACCGCCGCGACAACGACATTCCTTACTCCTGGGGCACTGCCGTCAACGTCATGCCCATGGTGTTCGGCAACCTGAACGACAACTCCGGCACCGGTGTTGCCTTTACCCGTGACCCCGCTACCGGCGAGAAGAAGCTGATGGGCGAGTTCCTGACCAACGCCCAGGGCGAAGACGTGGTGGCCGGTGTCCGGACCCCCATGCCCATTGCGCAGATGGCGGACAAGTTCCCCGAGGCTTATGAGCAGTTCACCAAGGTCTGCGCCCTGCTGGAGGATCACTACCGGGATATGCAGGACATGGAGTTCACCGTGGAGAACGGGAAGCTCTATATGCTCCAGACCCGTAACGGCAAGCGTACCGCCAAGGCTGCTCTGAAAATCGCCTGCGATCTGCTGGATGAGGGCATGATCGACGAGAAGAAGGCCGTGGCCATGATCGAGCCCCGGAACCTGGATACCCTGCTGCATCCCCAGTTCGACACCAAGGCCCTGAAGGAAAATACCCCCATTGGCCGTGGCCTGGGCGCTTCCCCCGGAGCCGCCTGCGGCAAGATCGTCTTCTCCGCTGAGGATGCGGAAAGCTGGGCAGCCCGTGGCGAGAAGGTGGTCCTGGTCCGGCTGGAGACCTCTCCTGAGGATATCACCGGCATGAAGGCCGCTCAGGGCATCCTGACCGTCCGCGGCGGTATGACTTCTCACGCTGCCGTTGTGGCCCGTGGCATGGGCTCCTGCTGCGTTTCCGGCTGCGGCGATATCGCCATGGACGAGGAGAACAAGCGCTTCACCCTGGGCGGCAAGACCTTCCACGAGGGCGACTGCATCTCCATCGACGGCTCTACCGGCAACATTTACGACGGTCTGATCCCCACTGTGGATGCCGAGATCGCCGGTGAATTTGGCCGCATCATGGCTCTGGCCGACAAGTATCGCACCATGAAGGTCCGCACCAACGCCGATACTCCCACTGATGCCAAGAAGGCCCGGGAGCTGGGCGCCGAAGGCATCGGCCTGTGCCGTACCGAGCACATGTTCTTTGAGCCTGAGCGGATCGCCGCCTTCCGGGAGATGATCTGCTCCGATACCGTGGAGGAGCGGGAGGCTGCTCTGGAGAAAATCCTGCCCTATCAGCAGGGTGACTTCGAGAAGCTCTACGAGGCCCTGGAGGGTATGCCCGTGTGCATCCGCTTCCTGGATCCCCCTCTGCACGAGTTCGTTCCCACCACTCCCGCCGAGATCGAGGCGCTGGCCAAGGCTCAGGGCAAGACCGTAGAGGACATCAAGATCGTCATTGCGTCCCTGCATGAGTTCAACCCCATGATGGGTCACCGTGGCTGCCGTCTGGCTGTCACTTACCCCGAGATCGCCAAGATGCAGACCCGCGCCATCATCCGTGCCGCCATCAATGTCCAGAAGGCCCATCCCGACTGGAAGATGCGCCCTGAGATCATGATCCCCCTGGTTGGTGAGGTCAAGGAGCTGGCCTACGTCAAGAAGACCGTTGTAGAAACGGCTGATGCCGAGATCGCCGCCGCCGGTATGGAGCTGGAGTATGAGGTCGGCACCATGATCGAGATCCCCCGTGCCGCTCTGACCGCTGACGAGATCGCCAAGGAGGCTGAGTTCTTCTGCTTCGGTACCAATGACCTGACCCAGATGACCTTCGGCTTCTCCCGTGACGATGCCGGTAAGTTCCTGAATGCCTACTACGATGCCAAGATTTACGAAAATGATCCCTTCGCCAAGCTGGACCAGAACGGCGTTGGCAGACTCATGAGCATGGCTATGGAGCTGGGCAAGAAGACCCGTCCCGAGCTGCACTGCGGCATCTGCGGCGAGCACGGCGGCGACCCCACGTCCGTGGAGTTCTGCAACACCCTGGGACTGGACTATGTGTCCTGCAGCCCCTTCCGTGTGCCCATCGCCCGTCTGGCTGCCGCTCAGGCTGCCATCAAGCAGGAGGCTGCCAAGGCCGAGCAGGCGAAGACTGCGGAAGAAGACAAGGCCGCTTCCCGGGAAGCTGCTAAGGAAGCCGCCAAGGAGGCCGCTAAGGAGTTCGCTGAGAACGCCAAGGAAGTCGCCCAGGTTGCTGCCGATGTGCTGACCGATGTGGCTAAGGCCGGTATCGCCGGTGCCAAGGCCGGTTTTGCCGAAGCCAAGAAGGTATTCGAGGAGACTCGGAATAAGTAAGCCATAACTGTTTTGCCGGGGCTGTTCTTTGGGACGGCCCCGGTTTTCTACCCATTAGGAGGAAGAAATTATGAAAACCATCGGCATTGTCAGCCTCTCTGCCGGGACATTGGGGGAGCCCTTTGTCGCCCATGAGCTGGCTATTGGAACCAAACGCCTGGAGAGCATGGGCTGCAAGGTCAAATTCCTGCCCAACGCCCTGAAAGGCATCGCTTACCTGAAGGCCCATCCCGAAAAACGGGCCCAGGACCTGCTGGAGGCTTACCGGGACCCGGAAATCGATATGATCCTCTGCGCCATCGGCGGGGATGATACCTACCGGCTGCTGCCCTACCTGTTTGGAAAGGACGAATTAAAAAAGGCGGCATCGAAAAAGACCTTTCTGGGCTTTTCCGATACCACAGTGAACCACTTTATGCTCCACAAGCTGGGCATTTCCACCTTCTACGGCCAGTCCTTCCTGGCGGATGTCTGCGAGTTGGAGGAGAATATGCTCCCTTATACAGAAAAATATTTCCGGGAGCTGCTGCAAACCGGGACCATCCGGGAGGTTCGGCCCAGTGATACCTGGTACGAGGAGCGGACCGACTTTGGGGCGGACCAGGTGGGGGTCCCCAGAGTGAAGCACCCCAATGAGGGCTTCCAGCTCCTCCAGGGCTGCCCCCAATTCGAGGGAGAGATATTGGGCGGCTGCGTGGACACCATGTTTGACTTCTTCGATGGCACCCGTTACCCGGACATGCCGGAGCTGTGCCGCCGCTACGAACTGTTTCCACAGGACTGGCAGGGGAAGATCCTGCTGCTGGAGTCCTGCGAGGAGAAAATGAAGCCGGAAAAATACCGAAAAGCCCTTGAATTTCTGAAAGAGGCCGGGGTATTGGCAGCGGTGAATGGCATTCTGGTGGGAAAACCTATGGACGAAGCCTACCTGCAGGAGTATCACGCCATTCTCCGGGAGGTAGTGGCGGACCCCAATAAGCCCATCCTGGCAAACCTGAATATCGGCCACGCAACGCCCAGGTGCATTCTGCCCTTTGGCGTGAAGGCAAGGGTGGATGCGGAAGAACAGGCTATTTATTTTGGATAAGAAAAATCGGGGCGGCCCATTGGGCTGCCCCGAAAAAATTATACGTTGAACAGGAAGTTGACGATGTCGCCGTCCTTCATAACGTAGTCCTTGCCTTCGCTGCGGACCAGTCCCTTAGCCTTGGCATTGGCCATGGTGCCGCAGGCCTTCATATCCTCGAAGGCAATGACCTCGGCCCGGATGAAGCCCCGTTCGAAGTCGGTGTGGATCTTACCGGCAGCCTGAGGAGCCTTGGTGCCCTTCTTGATGGTCCAGGCCCGGCATTCGTCGGAGCCGGCGGTGAGGAAGGAGATGAGGCCCAGCAGGGTGTAGCTGCTGCGGATCAGCCGGTCCAGGCCGGATTCCTTCACGCCCAGCTCCTCCATAAACATGGCCTTTTCATCAGGATCGTCCAGCTCGGCAATGTCTGCCTCCAGCTTGGCGCAGATGGGAATGATCTGGCTGCCCTCCTCGTCGGCCAGCCGCTTCACGGCCATATAGTGGCGGCTCTGCTCCGGAGTGTTGACTTCGTCCTCGGCCAGATTCGCCACATAAATGGTCTTCTTCAGGGTCAGCAGGTCAGAAGTGGCAATGAGGGCCATGTCTTCCTCGCTGCAATCAAAGGTCCGGGCCAGCTTGCCCTGATTCAGGTGGGCCAGCAGCTCAGTAAAGAGCTCAGCCTCTTTCACAAACCGCTTGTCGCCGCCCTTGGCCGCCTTCTGGCACTTGTCGATGCGGCGTTCTACCATCTCGATGTCAGCCATGACAAGCTCCAGGTTGATGATGTCGATGTCCCGCAGAGGATCGGTGGATCCCTCTACATGGGTCACGTTGGGGTCCTCAAAGCACCGGACCACATGGACAATGGCATCGGTGGTGCGGATGTTGGACAGGAACTTGTTGCCCAGCCCCTCGCCCTTGGAAGCGCCCTTCACAAGCCCGGCGATGTCCACAAACTCAATCACCGCCGGGGTCACCTTCTTAGGCTTGTGCAGGTCCGCAAGCCAGGTCAGACGCTCATCCGGCACGGACACCACGCCCACATTGGGGTCGATGGTGCAGAAGGCGTAGTTGTCGGCCGGAACACCGGCATTGGTAATGGCGTTAAACAGGGTGGATTTGCCCACATTGGGCAGGCCCACAATACCTAATTTCATATGACTGATCTCCTTTGTCTTCGGGTGGGTCCGGGAGTAATGGGGGGGACCCGCATAGATTCTACTATTATACAGGATAAGCAGGGTATTTGCAAGTGGGTGGGGGAAAATTGTAGCCTATGATATTGTGGACAGCTATGCATCCCTAATAGAGAAAGTCATGGGGTAACAGGAAAAGGCCGGTGTATCGTCTGATCGCGATACACCGGCCTTTTGGGCAGCACCAGGGGTAGGAACATGCCCGTATTCCGTCTTTTTGATTATTTCCCGGCCAGAGCCCGCTCCAGCCAGACGCAGCCTACGTCCAGAGCGGTGTACAGGTCGCTCTTTTCGCTCTTCTTCGCCACCCGGTCCCGGCTTCTGGCGCTGGGGTCCGTCAGCTGGAGCTGGACGGAGACACGGGTGGCGAAGTCGGTGTCGCCCACCTTCTTGGTCTCCAGCACCTGGAGCATGACGATATAGGGATCGGCCATGGAGCCGTAGTAGATCAGATTATCTTTACGCATCAAAGGATGCCCCTTGTAGGTGAGAACCTTTTCTTCCGCCATAAATAAAACCTCCTGCAAATTCCTGAAATTCAATTGTGGTCAAACAGATACTCCCGCACCAGGGCCTGCATAAGCTCGTCCCGGTCGATTTTACAGATCATGCTCCGGGCGTTGCCAAAGTTTGTGATATAGGTGGGGTCCTCGGTCAATAGGTAGCCCACGATCTGATTGACGGGGTTATACCCCTTCTGGGTCAGGGCATCGAACACACTGCGCAGGATCAGCCGCATGTTCTCCTTGTCATCGGGTACGTTGAAGGTCAAAGTATCCTGATCCGTCATGGTCTTCAGCTCCTTTTCATAATGAATGAGAGTATTATATAATACTTTCGGGGTGGTGTAAAGAGAAAAATGGAAAATAATTTGTAAAGGGGCCCTATGGGCATTGTGAACAAATTGAGAATGCTGATTTTGTTCAAAAGGCAGAAAAAGCAGAAACCCCTTGAAAATGAGGTGAAATTGTTGTAAAGTAAGTCCATCAATTGAACAGGCACAGATGAGTGTTACCGGTCATGCGGGCAAGATCAGAAGTGATTTGTGGTGAAGGGGTTCCCCTTTGCTCTTATCGTTCTGGTCTTTTTTTGCGTCTGTTCGGAAAAACTTGAGGAGGATCTGTATGGACTACAAAAAGGTCGCTTCCGACATCATCGAGAATGTCGGCGGCAAAGAGAACATCAAGTCGATGACCCACTGCTTCACCCGTCTCCGCTTCGTGCTGCGGGACAACAAAAAGGCGGACAAGGATGTGGTCAGCCGCCTGGAGGGCGTGATCCAGGTGGTAGAGGCTTCCGGCCAGTTCCAGGTCGTTCTGGGCAGCAAGGTCAACAAGATTTACGACCAGGCTGTGGCGCTGCTGGGCGGCGAGATGGTTGGCGAGGGCGATGTAGAGGTCCCCGCTGAGAAGCAGAGCTTCGGCAATCTGCTCATCCAGAAGCTGGGCGAGATCTTCACCCCCCTGGTGCCTGCCATTGCCGCGGCCGGCCTCATCAAGGGTCTGCTGTCCGCCGTTGCCAAGCTGGGCTGGGTGGACAGTGCCGCCAGCACCTATGTGATCCTGAACACCGCCAGCAACGTCATCTTTTACTTCATGCCCGTCTTCCTGGCCTACACCGCTGCCAAGGCACTGAAGACCAACCAGGTCATCGCCATGATGCTGGGTGCCTTCCTGTGCCATCCCACCATCGATGCCATGGTCCAGGATGTGGCCACCAAGTCCACCATCTTCGGCCTGCCGGTCATTAAGATGGCCTTTACAGTGGGCGAAAAATCCAAAATTTTTGCCTACACCGAGTCAGTCATTCCCATTATTCTGGCAGTCATCTGCCTGTACTTCCTGGAAAAGTGGCTGAAAAAGGTCATTCCTGAGGTGCTGCAGCTGATTTTTGTCCCCGGCATCTGCCTGATCGTCATGCTTCCTGTTATGCTGACCGTTGTGGGCCCTGTGGGCATCTACGTTGGCTATGTGATCCAGTTCCTGTATAACGCGCTGTACGGCTTCAGCCCTGTCCTCGGCGGTATCGTGGTGGGCGGACTGTGGGGCGTCTGTGTCATCTTCGGTGCCCACCGTGCCCTGCTTCCCATTGGCCTGAACGATGTGGCCCTCACCGGCTACAACACCCTGATGTGCTTCGCCGGTGCCGCCAACTTCTCCCAGGCCGGTGCCGCTCTGGGCGTCATGCTGAAGACCAAGAACATCAATACCCGTCAGGTTGCCGCTTCCGGCGCTCTGAGTGCCTGGCTGGTTGGCGTGACCGAGCCTGCCATTTACGGCTGTAACCTGCGGCTGAAGAAGCCCATGATCTGCGCCGTTATCGCCGGTGCCGTAGGCGGCGGCATTATGGGCATCGGCCGGGCCATCAACTACGGCTTTGCCAACAACGGTATCCTGACCATTATGTCCTACTACGGCCCCGATGTCCAGCTGAGCCAGTTCATTGCTTACATCATCGGCATCTGCGTGGCCTTCTTCGGCGGCGCTGCCCTGACCTACGTGGTCGGCTTCGAGGATGACCCCCTGCCTGGCTCCAAGGCCCCCAAGACCGCTCCCAAGGCCGTCACTGCCGGCGATGTGGTGCTGTCCGCTCCTGTAGAGGGCACCGTGATCCCCGCTTCCGATATCAAGGACGAGGTTTTCGCCTCCGGCGCTCTGGGCAAGGGCATCGGCGTCATCCCCACCTCCGGGGATGTGGTGGCTCCCGCGGACTGCACCGTGGAGCTGGTGTATGAGACCAAGCACGCCCTGGGCCTGAATGTGAACGGGGTAGAGGTGCTGCTGCACATCGGCGTGAACACCGTGGATCTCCAGGGCAAGTACTTTGAGACCTTCGTGGAGAACGGCCAGAAGGTGAAGAAGGGCCAGAAGCTGGTCCACTTCGACCTGGACGCTCTGAAAAAGGCCGGTTACGACACCACCGTTGCCATGCTTGTATCCAATGCCGACGACCTGGGCGGCGTATCCGTGGCCACCGAGGGCCCCGTGGTGATCTCCGTGGTTCGCTGAGGAGTCTGCTATGGGAAGATTTCCGGAGAATTTCCTGTGGGGCGCTTCCTCCTCCGCCTTCCAGATCGAAGGCGGCTGGGATGAGGACGGCAAGGGCATGACCGTGGCCGACTTCAATTCCTTTAAGCGCTCTTCCAAGCAGGCAGACAGCAAGGTTGCAGCCGACTTCTATCACCACTGGAAAGAAGACATCGGCCTTATGAAGGAACTGGGGATGAAGATCTACCGCTTCTCCCTGTCCTGGGCCCGGATCATCCCCGATGGGGATGGGGAAGTGAACCCCAAGGGCCTGAAATTCTACAGCGATGTGATCGACTGCCTGCTGGAGAACGGCATCCAGCCCTTTGTGACGCTGTATCACTTCGACCTGCCCTATGCCTTGGTGGAAAAGTACAACGGCTGGGAAGACCGCCGGTGTGTCTATGCCTTTGAGAAGTACGCCCGGGTCTGCTTTGAGGCCTTCGGTGACCGGGTGAAATACTGGCAGGTCATCAACGAGCAGAACCTGATGATCCGGGTAGACGAGCGGATGAACATCGTAGAGCCGGATAAGTGGAAGGCGGACAAGATCCGGGCCCAGATGGACTACCATATGTTCCTGGCCCACGCCCTGGCCGTCAACGCCTGCCACGAGCTCGTCAAGGACGGCAAGGTAGGCCCCGCCGTGTCCTCCACCTGCACCTATCCTCTGACCAACAAGCCTGAGGATGTGTGGGCCGCCAAGATGAACGACTGGATGAAGACCAACTACTGCCTGGAAATGCACACGGAAGGCGCTTACCCCGGCTATTATATGCGCTATCTCCGGGAGCGAAACATCGTTCCCCAGACGGAGCCTGGCGATGAGGCCATTCTGAAAAGCGCCAAGATCGACTATATTGCCCTGAACTACTACCGGACCCTGTGCGCAAGCTATCTGCCCGCCGACAAGGATCACCCCATCGGCGAGCGGGTCTACCGGGGAAATGAGGTGGACTTCGATCAGTACGGCTACTGCCGGGACGAGAAGAACACCAACCTGGCCGCCTCTGAGTACGGCGCACAGATCGATCCCATGGGATTGCGGATCGTGCTGAACGACTACTACCGCCGCTACCACCTGCCCCTGCTGATCACCGAGAACGGCCTGGGCATGGCAGACACCCTGACCGAGGATGGGAAGGTCCACGACCCCTACCGCATCGATTACATTCGCTCCCATCTGCAGGCCTGCGCCGATGCCATGGAGGACGGGGTGGAGCTTATGGGCTACTCTCCCTGGTCTGTGATGGACCTGCTGAGCTCTCACCAGGGCTTCCGGAAGCGCTACGGCTTCATCTACATCGACCGGGACGACTTCGATGTGAAGGAGCTCAAGCGCATCCCCAAGGACAGCTTCTACTGGTATCAGAACGTCATCCGTACCAACGGCGAGGAGCTGTAAAGTTTCTACTGCGGTCTTCGTATCCGCGTAGGGGCGGATGCCCACATCCGCCCGGGGATTCGACGATTGAGCGGTGCGTTTGTACCGGGCGGGGCCGCCCGCAAGGTCTCGGGGCGATGTGGGCATCGCCCCCTACGCGAGCGGGAAAATGAACCCGGAATAAAACCCTTGCATTCTTCTCATCATTTGTTTATGATAATCTAAAAAGGGGGTGATTTCATTGATACGTGTTGTCAAAGTTCTGAACAATTCTGTGGTTCTGGCTGTGGAAGAGCCGGGCGGTGAAGTCATCCTTATGGGCAAGGGCATTGGCTTCGGCAAATCCATCGGCCAGCAGATCAGCCCCAAGGAAGGGGAGCAGGTCTTTGTCCTCCGGGACCGGCAGCTGAACCGGAACATCCTGCAGCTGGCGGCCCAGACCGATGAGCGGATCTTCAATTTGACCCGCCGGGTGGTGGACTATGCTGTGACCCATTATCAGATGCGCCTGGCGGACTCCATCTATTTGTCCCTGACGGACCATCTGGCCTTTGCCGTAAAGCGGCAGGAGGAAAATCTGGCGGTGCCGGGGTACTACTCCGTCAACGTCCGGCTCTTTAACCCTAAGGAGTACGATGTAGGCCGGTATGCTCTGGAGCTGGTCAAGAAGGAGCTGGGGGTGGAGCTTCCGGAGGAGGAATCCGTAAGCATTGCCTTCCACTTCATCAACGCCCAGCAGGATCAAGGGAAAGGGGACCAGACCCGCCCTATGGACAGAATCGTCAAGGGCGTGCTGGAAATCGTCAAGTACACCTTCGGCCTGGAATACGATGAAAACAGCGTGTCCTACAGCCGGTTTCTGACCCATGTCCAGGCCATGGCCCACAGGCTGGTA
This sequence comes from uncultured Eubacteriales bacterium, assembly GCA_900547405.1. GTDB lineage: Bacteria > Bacillota > Clostridia > Oscillospirales > Oscillospiraceae > Faecousia. Next base: position 6,128 of record URGL01000007.1, on the reverse strand, counting down.
GAGGGCCTGGACCTCAGCGAAGGGCTGACGGAATTTCTTTATGAGCAGATCGTTCCCCAGTGTCCCCGGGAATACCAATGCGCCTGTAAGGTGGCGGAGTTTTTGGACTCCGGCTTTCACATTTCCCTCTCCCGGCAGGAGTCGCTGTATCTGACGATCCACATCCACCGGGTCCTGGAGGAGTGGCAGAGCCGCCGGGGAAAAGCGTAAAACCACTGCGAACCGGTCTTCAAGGCCGGTTCGCGTTCTTTATAGGGAAGGAAATCACAGTATGAACATATTAGCCATCGATGTCGGCACATCCAGTGCCCGGGGCATTCTGTATGACGGGGAAGGGCACACCCAATTTATCCACCCCGTCACCTACAGCGTCTATTTTCCCGGAGAGAACCTGGTGGAGCAGGATTCGGGGGACTTTGACAGTGCGGTGGCGGAGATCTGTGCCGCCGCGGCAGCCTGGGCCAAGGACCGGGGGCAGACTGTGGACGCGCTGAGCCTGACGGCCCAGCGGTCCAGCATCATCCCGGTGAATAAGCAGGGGGAGCCGCTGCGTCCCGCCATCATGTGGCAGGACAAGCGGAACGAGGGGATCGCAGCCGCCCTGGGGCCCAGAGAAAAGGAGATCTACGCCCTGACGGGAGCGCGGATCAACACCGTGTTCTCCGGCACCAAAATGACCTGGCTGCGCCGGGAGGAGCCGGAAATTTACAAAAAAACCTACAAAATCTGTACCATTGCGGATTACCTGACCCTGAAGATCACGGGGCAGTTCCGCACGGACCACACCTACGGCAGCCGGAGCCTGCTCATGAATCTGAAAACCAGGCAGTGGGACCGGCATCTGCTGGATATCTTCCAGGTAGAAGAAGAAAAGCTCTGTGAGCTGGTGTCCCCCGGTACGGTCATCGGCACCGTGACAGAGGACTACGCCCGCCGGACGGGGTTAGCAGCCGGCATCCCCCTGGTCAGCGCCGGAGGGGACCAGCAGTGTGCCGCCCTGGGTCACGGCCTGTGCCGCCCAGGGACTATGGAGATCACCACCGGGACAGGAGCCTATATGCTCCAGTTCATTGACCGGGTGCCGGAAAACCTGGGCACTGACGTGATCTGCGGGGCCCACTCCTTGCCGGGAAAATACGTGCTGGAAACCAGTATGCTTACCTGCGCTGCCCTCTACAACTGGGCAGGAAGGACCCTGGGGGACTGTGAGGATCTGGCCGCCCGGAATGCCGCCGTGGAGGCTGTTCCGCCCGGCAGCAACGGCTGCATCGCTCTGCCCTATTTCCAGGGCCGAGGCACTCCGGACTGGAACGCCGGTGCCTCCGGCGGCTTTTTGAACGTGGGTCTGCGGACCACCCCCGCCGACATGACCAGGGCGCTGCTGGAGAGCATCTGCTATGAGATCCGGAACAACCTGGACGTGCTGGAGCGCTACACCGCCCCGGCCCACACGGTCTATGTGGGAGGCGGCCTGACAAAATTCGACACCTTTTGCCAGATCGAGGCCGATGTGACGGGCCTGCCCATGACCTGCAACCGGGCCCACGCCGAGCAGACCTCCTTCGGCGCTTGGGTCAGTGCCGCCGTGGCCCTGGGGCTCTACGGCAGTGCCGAGGAGGCCCTGAAAAAGGCTGTGGCGGACCCCAAGGTATATGTGCCGGATGGGGCACGCAGGCCGGTTTATGAAAAGCAGAGAGAAATCATGAACGGATATTATGGAAAGCTGTTTTTGTGAGTGCTCATTCAGAAACCCTTTGACATTTCACCGACAATTCCGTATAATGGAAAAAACTTAGGTTCTTGTGGCTCCAAGGTGCGCAGGTCGGCTTTGGAGCTTAAAAAGGGAATGGGGTGAAAGTCCCCGCACGAAACGGTGCTGTAAGTGTCGAGAGGTCCGTCCCGTCGGTGGAAGTCGGTCATTGGGGAAACCTGAGAAGGCAGGAACGGATTTCGTCTGAGACATCAGTCAGAAGACCTACAGGAGCAGGAAAAACGCAGGGGCTTTCTCCTGTGCGTTTGTGTCGCCTAAAAACGTTCGCGGCAGTTCGTTTGGACTGCCGCGAATTCTTTTTGAAAAATTGGATAGAACAAAGAAAAACGAACATCAGGAGGGTTCCGACATGACACTGAACACACAGCAACTTCTCTACCTGGTGGAGGTCGAACGGACCCGCTCCATCTCCCAGGCCGCATCCAACCTCTATATGGGTCAGCCGAACCTGAGCCGGGTGCTGCGAGACATGGAGGCGGCAGTGGGCTTTCAAATATTTGAACGGACCCGGAAAGGAGTCCACCCGACCCAGATGGGAGAGCGATTCCTGCGCCACGCCAGAAACATCCTGCGGGAAGCAGAGTTTATTGAGCACCTAGGCCCCAACAGCTGCGAGCCTAACCGATTCCGGGTCTGCCTACCCAGGTCCTACCGCTGCCTGACCCTGACCCAGCGGTATTTGGAGGAGCGGTCGATCGGTCAGCGAATGGATGCCTATATCCGGGAATGCCATCCCCGCCAGGCCTTGGAGATGCTCAGCGGCGGTACTGTGGAGATCGCCGTGATCCGTTACAGCCAGGAATACCAGGCCTATTTTGAAGAGCAGGCTCAGGAGCGCTCCTTGGTGCTCCAGCGTCTGTCGGAGGAGCGCTACGGGGTGGTTCTCTCTCGGGATCATCCCCTGGCCGGGGAACAGCAGGTCACCCGGGAAAACTTGGCGAACTATCCGGAAATTCTCCACCGGGACCGGCTCTATTCCGAAAAGAAGGAGAAAAACGGCATTTACGCCACGGACCGGCTGTCGCAGCTACAGCTCCTGGGGGGCCTGTCCAATAGCTACCTCTGGTCTGAAGCCCTGCCGGAAGACCTTTTGCACGCTGCCGGACTGGTCCAGAAGACGGACATACCGGAGGGACCGGTGTATCAGAATGCCCTACTCTATAAGCCTCAGTGTGCGATCTCTACATTGGAGAGCGGATTTCTGAAGTGGGTCCAGGAACGGAACAAATAGAGAAACGCACGCCACTATTGGAATATGATATCACAGTTTTGAGATTTCCGGATTCTGCTCAATTATGCTACACTGAAAAGGTAGATAAGTACGTTGTAGGATTCGTACTTACCACCACCCCCCTTTTAGATGCCCGGGCCCACCAGCATGGGCTCGGGTATTTTTAGTTCCTTAGGTAGGGAAGCCTAGGGCGCTCACAAAAACAGCTTCCGCTCCACCGCTTCTCTTGCCGGGCGGCAGATGGCCAGGAAGATGAGGCCGCCGCCTAAGACCACCAGGGGGGCCATGGGGAACCAGGACCAGCCGATGAATTTGGGCAGGTGGAAGGTGACCGTTATCAGGTACTCCATCAGGGGCAGAAAGGCACCCAGGGCGATGAGGGCTCCGCCGAAGATATAGAGCTCTGCCCTTCTGGTGTACCGGCAAAGAGCCACCACAGCCGTAACGAGGGTGCCCAGGATCCCAACGATGGGGAAGGCGAAGCTGAGAAACCACCGGCCCTGGACGGCCAGATCGATGTAGAGGATATACAGCCCTGCAGCGAGGAAGGAAATGGGGACGAAAATGACCGGGTTGGGCGCTGTGAACCACTGGGGCAGCACGGCGGCAACGTAGAGAAGGGCAATGCCTCCCACCACGAAGCCGGACCAGGTGACATGGCCGTGAATGCTCACGTCGCAGATCAGGGTGATGAAAACGGGAATCAGCAGCAGCAGGGTGACGGCGGCCAGCACCGCCCCTTTTCCTGCCTTGAATTTGGGGACACGGTCCCTAGGGTACAGGGTCTCTCCCTCCTGGCGGACAAAGTCCGGGTGGAAGGGGACGGTGCCGCAGAGGGGACACCGCTTTTCGCTGTCGGCCAGCTTGACACCGCAATGGATGCAATACATAGTTCTACCTCACTGTCTGGCGTTGGTCTGGACTTCCGCGCCCAGTCCCATATCCCGCAGTACCCGGAAGAAGTGGGACTCCAGTTCCGGCTCCCGGATATTACGGACAAAGTTTACATACAGGTCCTCTCCGTAGGACAGCACGCTGCAATTCTGGGGAGCGGTGGCCTGGGTGCTGAGGATGAAGTCCATCCGTTTTACATAGGGGGTCATTGCCTCCGGCAGGGTGACCCTGCCCAGGTTGGAGATGCATAGGCAGGCGGTTTTCTCCCCTACGGCATCGAACACCGCCTTCATCACAAGATTTTTGAGGAATAAGGGCATGATCCGGATGGGCATCAGCCGTTCACTGCTGACGTTGGTGGCAATGCGGCTGCTCATGATCTTTGGGGTCACATCCAGGCCCATGCGGTGGGTGACGGCCTGACAGATCTCCCCGAATTCGTAGTGTCCCAGCCGGGGATCGATTTCCGGGGTGGTATAGAGGGCGAAGTTCCGGAGGGTCCTGCTGGGAAAGAGGGACCGGAGGTTTACGGGGATCTGGACCCGGATGGGCTTGCGCCGCCGGATATTGGGGACCTGCTCCTCCTGCATATCCTGCAGGGCCATCATGAGGGCCGCGCAGAGGAAGGCGGTGAGGCTGACCTTATATTCGTGAGCCTTTGCCAGGACCTTGCTACTGTCAAAGCGGAAGCAGGTCAGATTCAGGAAGCCGTCCAATTCCCGGGTGCCCCGGGGCCGCCAGGCGGTGTTTTCCTTCCGGCTGGCGTTGACGTTCCCGGCGTATTTCTGGAAGCTGTCCTCCAGCTCCTCTTCGCTGGGAGATTCCAGCCGCCCCAGGACCCCATGGGTAGCGGGGATGGAGGCCCCGTATTTCTGCTGCAGATACTCTGCCGTCAGGGACTTCAGAAATACCAGGCCGCCGTTGCCGTCGGTGACGGCATGGAAGAATTCCACGGCGATACGGTTCTGATAGACGATGACACGGAAGGCACAGCTGCGGATCTCCCGGCGGGTCATGGAGGTGACGGGATAGCTGCTTTCCTCCCGGATAGTCGGGGCCTTGTTCAGCTGCTGGAGATAGTACCAGAAGAGCCCCCGCCGGAGCCGGACGCACATAGAGGGAAACCGGCGCACCGTCACATCCAGAGCGGATTGGAGCACCCTGGTATCCACTTCCTCGGCCAGAGTGGCGGAGAGACGGAATACATTGCTCCAGTTTTGCCGCAGGGCGGCGGGGTAGATCTTCGCCGCGTTGTCCAGCCGCATCCACCGGAGCTTCTGCTCCCGGCTCAGGTGCCGGGTGAGGAAGGCGTCAACGGTTTTCCAGTCCTCCCGGTCCTCCGCAAGGCCGTAGAGCAGATAGGCGTGCCACCGCTCCGGGTGAACAATCAGCTGGCTGCTGCTTCCGGCGGAGCGGAGGGCCTGGTATATCCGCTGGGAGTCGCTGAGCAGCAGCTCGTCCCCGCCTACGAAGATCAGGCTGGGGGGGAGGCCTGTCAGGTCCCCAAAGAGGGGAGAGGCCAGAGGTGCCTGAGGCTCCTGGGTGTAGCACCGGGTATAGAAGGCAAGCTGCTCCTGCGAAAGGGACACATCCCGCTCCAGATTGGTCAGGAAGCTCTCTCCGGACAGGGTCAGGTCTGTCCAGGGGGATATGGCGATGACGCTGCCGGGGAGTGGGAGCCTCAGCTCCTTCAGCCTCAGGCACAGGCTGAAGCACAGGCCGCCGCCGGCGCTTTCGCCGCAGAGACAGATTTTCTTCGGAGCGTAGCCCTTGTCCAGCAGATATCGGTAGCTCTCCAGTGCGTCCTCCACCGCCGCCGGGAAGGGGGCCTCCGGGGCCAGACGATAGGCGGCGCAGAAGACCTTGGCACCGGATTCGTCAGCCAGAGTGGAGCCGAAGCCCAGGGCGTAGTCCAGGCCGCCGCAGGTGTAGCCGCCACCGTGGAGATACAGGATCACTCCATCCCGCCGCAGGTCTCTTGGCAGTACCCAGGCACCCTGAAAGTGCTCAAAATCGTGGCGTTTGGTCCGCACCTGGCCGTGGTGGGCCGCCCGCATCAGTTCCCCCAGGGCATTCTGCCCCCGGCGGGTGGTCTCCAGGGAGCAGTTGGTCAGCATGGGCTTCATGTGGGCCAGCTGCTCCCGGAGTTTATTGGCTGATAGCTGCATAGGTGTCCTTTCTGCCGCGGGGGGATCCTCCGGCGGCATGGTGGTTTTACAAAAGGTATTATAC
>URGL01000006.1 GCA_900547405.1 uncultured Eubacteriales bacterium | reverse complement strand
AAATCAGTCTGGCGGTGGATATTCAAGCAAAGCTGGCTGCCGGTAAGGGGCCGGGCTACGAGCGGTGGGCGAAGGTGTTCAACATCAAGCAGATGGCCGCCGCCCTTGCCTATATACAGGACAACGGCCTGACTGATTATGAGCAGTTGGCGCAGAAAGCCACCGAGGCAACCGACCATTTCCATGCGCTTTCCGAGCAGATCAAGCAGACGGAACAGGCCATGAAAACCAACGCCGGGCTAAAGGCCGCAACGGTTCAGTATGCAAAAACGCGCCCGGTCTTTGAGCAGTACAAGGCTACCAAGTACAGCCGGAAATTCCTTGCGGAGCATGAGGCCGATATTGAACTGTACCGAGCGGCACAGGCGGAAATGCGCCGTCTGCTGGGCGGGGCGAAGCTCCCGAAAATGGATGCGCTGAAGGAGGAAAGCCGTAAGCTCACGGCAAAGAAAAAGCGCCTTTATGGAGAGTATCAGAAAGCGCGCCGGGATATGCAGGAGATCGTCACCATCAAGGTAAATATTGATACTCTGCTGGGCTACACCGAGCCGGGCAGAAAGCAGGAAAAGGAGCGTTGAGGTTATGAAAACAAGGAGCAAAGCGACGCAAATACTTCGGGCCATGTTGGCCCGAAGATACGGGTTTGGGGCGAGCCCCAACAAGCAGCGTCCGGGCCTTTGTGGCCACGGAGGCATTGCTTGCCACTTAGCGGCAGCCCCAAAAATGGCGCAAAAAAACAGAGGCCCTTATTCTGGAACCTCCGTTTCTCTGGCTTTCTTAATGCCCTCGGCTGTGGCTTCTATTACAACAAGCTCTTTTTCATTCATAGAATTTAGGAGCACATCAATGTGCTTTCTGCAAGAACTTGACCTTGCCCCTCCGTCCGCATGAATAAACTGGTCAACTGAAACGTCAAACATGGTAATGAGTTTAACAAAAAGGTCGAAACTGGGATACTGACCTTTGTTCTCAATATTCATAATGGTACGGGAGTCACGGTCTACTAATTCCGCAACATAGGCTTGTGTCCAGCCCTTTTCTTCTCTGGCTCTTTTGAGAGCTGCCCCGAGGCCGTGAAAGTCAAACCTTCTTTCATCTTGGTTCATTCTCATATCACCCTATATCATTGTACATTTCGGGTCTGATTATGAGAATGTAATGAAATTTGATATAAAGGGCTAAATTATTTCGCTTTATGCTTTTTAAGTTACTCCGGTAAGCTATTCTTGACTTTATTGTGTTTGTAGTGTATAGTGTGTATGTAGGAACATCACATTAAAACACGGGAGGAAAATACTTTGTGAAGATATTGATTTCTAATACTTCGGAAAATCCTCTATACCAGCAAATCAAAGACCAAATTAAAGATGCTATTTTGAAAGAGGAATTAGTCGAGGGCGATCCACTTCCATCTATTCGAGCCTTCGCAAACGATCTGTCTGTTAGCGTCTTGACCATACGGCGGGTTTATGAGGAACTGGAAAAAGAAGGTTTTATCACAAGTCAAGTAGGAAAGGGTACTTTTGTATCGACCAGCAATATTGAACTATTGCGAGATACTAAACGCCGTCTTGTGGAACAGAAAATGCAAGATATGATACAGACGGCAAAATCAATGGGGATCACCAAAGATGAATTAAATGCTATGATGGATATTCTATACGAGGAGGTATAAGATATGGCTGCAATTTTAGAAGTATCTGGATTGAAAAAAGCATATAAAAATTTCGAGCTGAAAAATGTAAGTTTTTCAATCCATGAGGATTGTATAACCGGATTTATCGGTGTGAATGGTGCAGGTAAAACAACTACCATCAATGCACTTTTGAATTTAATCCATAGAGATGGCGGGATAGTCAAATTTCGTGGTAAAGACATTTCAACAGATGAAAAGACATTCAAAGATAAAATAGGTGTTGTGTTTGACAGTGGTTGTTTTTATGACGAATTGACAATCAAGGACATGACAGCTTTACTTGCTCCTGCCTATTCAGAATGGGACGATCACATCTACAAACAATATTTGGAAAGATTTTCTTTGCAGCAGGAGCAGACAATCGGAACATTGTCTAAGGGAATGAAGATGAAGTACGCTTTGGCGTTAGCTTTATCACATAATGCAGAATTACTCATTATGGACGAGCCGACCAGTGGCCTTGATCCGTTAATGAGAGAACAGTTTATTAACATATTGAAATCCTATATAGAGCCAGGTGGTAGAGCTGTTTTTTATTCTACTCATAATACAACCGATTTGGATAAATCAGCAGATATGTTGATAATGATAAATGCAGGAAAAATTCTTTTTGAAGAAGAAAAGGATTTCTTGCTTGAAAAATTTAGAGTTGTTAAAGGTGATGTCAAGTATCTTTCCCCGGATATAAAATCGCTTATGCTTCACTTTGAAAAAAGCAAATATGGATTTACAGGAATTTCAGACAATGCGTCAAAAATCAAATCTCTTTATCCCGATGTACTTTTTGAAAGGGCCTCGATAGAGGATATAATGCTGGCGTATGTAAAGGAAGGTGAATAAGATGTTGATACCTCTGATAAAGAAAGATTTGACAATAGTCAAAGGTTATACTTTGGGAGTTATTGCAATAGCGTTTGGCCTGCCATTATTACTTGCATGGCGGCAGCCTCAAATGGGCGGTATGATTAGTCTGTTAATGTCAGTTTTGATTTCTTCAGTCGCGTTTAATTTAGCAATATCCGAAAAAGAAAATCAATATCCAAAAGCAACTGCTCTGCTTTCTTCAACTCCTTATACCAAAGGGAAAGTAATTGTTTCAAAATATGCACTGTATTTTATTATTTATGTAATCTGCTGTATCGCATATTTGGTTGAAATGCAATTTGTTCCAGAGCTTAAACTTGATAACTTTGCCCAAACTGCCGCGTTAGTATTTCTAATTCAAGCGTTTGGAATGGGAATTTTTCTTCCAATACAATATAAGTTTGGATATGAAAAGACAAAGTTTGTGTGCTTTTTGCTATTTCTTTCCCCTGTTATTATTGACATAACAAAAGGGATTAGCGTTCCCTCAAAATTAGCTTTATTTATGCAATTAAATCCGGTAGTTTTGGCAGTTGTTTATAGTGGCGTTGGAATTTGTATATGGTTCATATCTTTTGCTCTTTCAAAAAGGATATTCAATAAAAAGGATTTAATTTAAGTATTGGAATAAATCAAAATAATGAATGAACATTGGATATTATGCCCCATATGCGGAAACAAAACGCGAACCCGGATACGCGAAGATACCGAACTGAAAAACTTTCCACTATTCTGCCCAAAGTGTAAACAAGAAACGCTAATCAATGTAAAACAACTAAATACATCAGTTATCAAAGAGCCAGACGCATAGACGCAGAGCCGATAACACACAAGGTTTAATCCTTTGTGGTTATCGGCTTCTTTTTATCCAATAAGCAACGACAGCCTGCCCCGCCCGACGGGGAAAGAAAAAAACCGTTGCCGGGCAGGTTGATTTTGTGCGCTCATTCCACATATCCCAGCGGCGGTTTTGAGAAATCAAGGCCGCCGCTTCTTTTTGCCTAAAAATTCAACGATAACCCTTTTATTTTGCAAGTTTTCCGGCGGCAATAGGAGGATGCCGCCATGCCAGTTTTACTTTTTCGCAGTCCTCATAGCCTGCACCAGCTAAAAAAAGCATAGCTCCGCCTCCGGGTTATTCCGGCTATGTATGCGAAATCTGTTGGAACCTTAACTATTATATCATTTCATGCGTCCGTGTGGCTTCATGCCGCCCGGGCGCTTTTTTGTACTTCGAGACAAATTGTCCCGAGGTGCGGGGCGGCTCCCCGGGATGCCGCTCCCCACCGAGCCCCGTTTCGGTCACTCATCCACCCAACACCGAAACGGAGGTTTATTTATGACTACAATCAATCTGAAGGATTTTTATTATTGGTACACACAGGATCAGTTTATTGAGGTTTCTGACGAGGTAGCCGAAGTGTTTGTGTCCGATGCCCGGCACGAAATGGCCTACCAGCGGCGGCTCTCCCGGCATAAGGCGCAGTATTCTCTGGACTGCGATGACGGGATTGAATATTCCGCTTGCCTGCATGAGCCGACCCCGCAGGAGCTCCTTGAACGAATGGAAACCTTTCTTCGTCTGTGGAACGCTCTCAATTCTCTGCCGGAGATTCAGGGCCGCAGAATTGACGCACATATCATTCTTGGCAAGTCGATTAAGGAAATTGCCGAGGCCGAGGGCGTACATGAGGAGTCTGTTCGCCAGTCGATCAAGCGTGGCCTTGAGCGTATGAAAAAAACTTTTTGATTTTTTCATTTTCCCCACTTGGAAATGATGAAAAAATGTCTCGGTTTATGAAAGAAGATATTCTTCTTTTCGCAGATAAACAGCGGCGGCCCCGGGCATAGTCCGGGGAGCCGGGCGGCGGGTGCGCTGTGACTTTTTCTTTGGAAGAACGAGCGAACAACACCAACGCCGCAACTGGGCCGGGCCAACCCACGGCCACGATCCGGCATAGGACAGGCTGGCCGCCTGTCCCTCCGGGCCGCCCTCTTATCTGCGAGGGAACGCCGCTCTGAGCATGGTTGTCTTTGACAGGGCTGTTATGAGACAATAAGATATCCCTGAAAATGCCAACGCAAAATCCTTGAAATTGCCAAAAAAATTCCCTGGTCTTGCCACAAGAAAATCCCTGTAAAGGGAAAAGGCAGACAGTGTGTTAGAATAGTCCCAGCAAAAGCTGGGAGGGAATGAAAGGAATGGCAATCACCGTGGAAGAAATTGCGGCAATCAAGGAATTGCAGGCCCAGGGCTTCGGGCCGTATCAAATCAGCGCTCAGGTAGGAGCAGATCCGAAGACAGTTCGAAAATACATGAAGCAAGATGATTTCAGCCCCGCTGTGCCGCAGCCAAAACCATTATGCGGCAAACTGGCTCCGTGGATCCACACCATATGCGTCTGGCTGGAGGAAGACCAGCAAAACCGTCATAAACAGCGGCACACGGCTAAACGGATCTATGATCGCCTGGTCAAGGAAGACCCAGCGTTTTCGTGCAGCTACAGAACGGTAAGCCGGTATGTGGCGGACTGGAAGGCAGAACGTCGGCAGGGACATGGAGCACAGGAGTTGGTTTGGCATCCCGGCGAATGCCAGGCAGATTTTGGTGAATGCGATATGTACGTGCGCGGTAGTCGTGTCGTGGTAAAGTACTTGGTGGTGACCTTCCCGTACTCCAATGTGGGCTACCTCCAGTGCTTTCACGGTGAGACGGCGGAATGCCTCTGCCAGGGGCTCAAGGACATCTTTCACTACATCGGAGGAGTTCCACGGCGTGTGGTGATTGACAACGCCACCGGCGCAGGCCGGCGCATGGGAGAGGTCATTCGTCTCACCGAACTGTTTCAAAGATTTAAGGCTCACTATGGATTTTCCCTTACCTTCTGTAATCCCCGATCCGGGAACGAAAAAGGAAATGTCGAGAACAAGGTTGGGTACTTCCGCCGTAATATTCTGGTGCCCATTCCGAAAACGGAGTCGCTGGAGCACTTCAATGCCCAGGTGCTGGAGGAATGCGAACTGGATAACTGCAGGGACCACTACAAGCTGAATATTCCCATGTGTGAGCTGTTTCAGGAGGACAAGCAGCAGTTGCTGCATCTGCCGGAACTGCCCTTTGAATGCTGCAAATACCGCCGGCTGCCCACAGACCACTACGGGAAGTTCTGTATTGATAACTGCCACTTTTACAACATCGGCCCGCAATATGCAGACAGCGAGCTGTGGGTACGCATTGGTGCCTTTGCGGTAGAGCCGCTGGACAGCAAAAACCGGGTGATCTCATCCTTTGAGCGGCAGTTTGGCGGGAAACGTACTGACACTGGTGATTGGCTGCTTATGCTGGGGGATCTGGCCAGGAAACCCGGGGCATGGCACAACAGCCAGGTCCGCGAAAATATTCCCTGTCCCCTGCGGGATTATCTGGATGAGATGGACAAGGCCGGGCTACGGCAGGTAATGACCCAGATGCAGGAGTTGGCAGGCCGGTATGACTTTGATATTGCCCTCAACGCCGTGGAACAGATGCTGACTCGCCGAAGTCAGGGCGAAGAGGTTGGTGCGGAGTATCTGGCAGGTCTCATGTCCATGGGGATCCAGCGCGCCAATGATGCTGGTCTGGAGCGCTATGATGAGCTGCTGAAAGAAGAGGTGTGCTGATGGAACGGGCATTGATCCGGCAGGAAATCTCTAAAGCCTGCAAGCGGCTGGCCCTGACCCAGCAGGTGGTGACCATGTGCGAACTGGAGGCCACCCCCAGGCAGGAGGAATTCCTCTACCAGGTGCTCAGCCAGGAACTGGCTCACCGGGAGCGCCTGCGGCGGGAACGGCTGCTGAAGCGGGCTGCATTCCCTGTACGCAAGACGCTGGACGACTATGAATGGACAGCCCTGCGCTTACCGGCGGCCTTGCCGGCAGAGGATGTGACCAGCTGCAACTTTGTGCGTATGAAGCGCAACCTGATCCTCTATGGTCCGGTTGGAACCGGAAAGACCCATCTGGCCATTGCTCTGGGCGTTGCAGCCTGCGAGGCTGGCTTGGAGACCAGGTTCTTTACTGCTGCGTCTCTGGCCACCAAGTTGGATGAGGCACGCCGCAGCGGCAACCTGGAGAAACTGCTACAATCCATTGACCGGGCGGAACTGGTAATTCTGGACGAGTGGGGTTATCTTCCACTGGAGAAGGAGCAGGCACAGCTCCTCTTCCAACTGATCTCAAGCTGCTACGAGCGCCGGAGTCTCATCATTACCACCAATCTGGAGTTTTCCAAGTGGGGCACCATCTTTACCGATGACCAGATGGCTGCGGCTATGATTGACCGCCTGGCACATCATGGTCACCTGCTGACCTTTGAGGGGCAGAGTTACCGCCTGCGCAACGCTCTCATGCGGGTAAAATAGCGTGGCAAAACCAGGGAATTTATTTGGCAATTACCAGGGAATTCCCGTGGCAATACCAAGGAATTCGCTTTGGCAAAACCAGGGATTTTTACTTGACAGAATACAGACAGGGCAAGAAAATGGGAGCGGCGTTCTCTATTTTATACTTACATGGAGTGAGGCAAGAGGGCAGCATCGTTTGGGTGCTGCCCTCTTGCGTTTCCCCATGATATGCGGGAGGCGTATCCTATTTTTGATAAGGAGGTTTTACCGTGAGATTAACGGCAAAGGAACTGGAACAAATGAAAAGCGTTGACATCGGCGCAGTGGCTCCCGAGTCCCTGCCGGATGTGAGCGGTATGATCTTTGACACCTCTCTCCCCCGGGAGGAGCGGATCGCTCTGTTTTTGCAGGCGGTAGAAAATCCATACTGCTTTTGCATCGGCGGGATCGGTGTAAAAATTGAATTTGCGGAAAGCGGGCCGTCCTTGCAGGACACGCTGACGGACTTCCTTCTCCGGCAAAAAAGCGGGCTGTAACTTCGGTTATGGCCCGTTTCTACTTCGAGACAAAGTGTCCCGAGGCGGAGGCATCCTTGTTGTCCCGCCCGAGCAGAGGTATAATATAGATGTAATGTGATAGGGAAGGAGGAACAATGGCACGAACAAAAAACAGAGGATTGCAACAGAGTTTCTCTCCCTCTTATACCGTCCGCCGCTGGCGGCTGGGCGCATACATCCGGCTCTCCAAGGAGGACTTGAAAAAGGGAAAGGACGACAGCAACAGCGTCATCAACCAGCGTGATCTGCTCAATGACTTTTACCAGAAGCATATCGGAGAATTTGAAAGTGTTTCCGAATATGTAGACGATGGACACACAGGAACGGACGCCAACCGGGAGAACTTCCAGCGGCTCCTTTCCGATGTAATGAGCGGAAAAATTAACTGCGTGGTAGTAAAAGACCTGTCCCGCTTCGCACGAAATTATAGCGATGCCGGAAGTTTGATCGATAACCTGTTTGTTCAAATGGGTGTTCGCTTTATCAGCCTTGCTGAGAATGTGGACAGCTACAAGAACCCCGACAGCGTTTCAAATATCATCGTTCCCATTACAAACGTGATGAACGATAATTACTGCTATCAGACTTCCAAAAAGATCCGGCAGGTATTTGATTACAAACGGCGCAACGGCCAGTATATCGGAGCATTTGCTCCTTACGGCTATGTAAAGCACCCAAAGGACAAGCACAGGCTGATTGTTGATCCCGATGCTGCTGAAAATGTCAAACTCATTTTCACAATGCTTATTCAAGGGTCATCAAAACGTGCTATCGCGCTGTACCTGAACGAACACGGCGTACCGAGCCCCTCGGCTTACAAGGTACAAAAGGGCTTGCCTGTTTCGACAAGAGGGTATGACGATCCTATGTGGGGAGTCCGCATGATCCACTCCATTCTTACCAATCCGACCTACACCGGGGATTTAGCCCAAGGCCGAAGCCGGGTGAAAAGCTACAAGGTACACCAGATTGAAGCTGTTCCACGCGAGGAATGGGTGGAAGTGGCTGGAACGCATGAGGCCATTATCGACTATGAAACTTTCGACAAGGTACAGGCTCTCTTACAGCGTGATACCCGTACTTCCCCGAAAGGCCGTGAGGTACATTTATTCAGCGGCTTTCTGAAATGTGCCGATTGCGGGCGGGCCATTACCCGATGCGTTGGCAAGAACAACAATGTATATTATTCTTGCTCAACCTACAAGAACCGTTCCCGGACAGCCTGCACCATGCACTCAATCAAGCATGAACGGCTGGAGGCTGCTGTTTTGTTCGCTGTACAGCATCAGGTACATTTGGCTGTTTCCTACTCGGAAATCGTCACGCAAATCAATTCCGCTCCAATCAAAAAAAGCCAGTCTTACAGACTGGACGATCTGATAGCTGCAAAAGAGCGGGAACTGACAAAGATAACACGCTACAAGCAATCTCTTTATCAGGACTGGAAAGACGGTGAAATCACCCAGCAGGAATACCGGGATATGAAGGCTGACTACGAACGGCAGACTTCTGATATTTCCGCGGTGCTTACCCGGCTGAACGCTGAACGCGCAGAACTGGCAAACGGTGTGGACAACGAGCATCCTGCACTGGTAGCCTTTATGAAGTATCAGAACATTGAAGCCCTCAACCGTGAAATCTTGGTTGAACTTGTGGACTATATCAAGGTCTATGAAAACGGCAATATCAGCGTGAAATTCAAATTTGCTGACGAGCTCCGCAAGATTGCCGAGTACATTGAAATCAACACTACGGAAGATACCACAGTAGCGGGCTAACCCCCGCTACGAACCCCTTTGACAGTGTGTTTTCCTAATAGGCGCTAATCATATTATAGTAGTGTGTCCGGAGAGCATTTTACACGAAATGGGTGTACAGCCTTTCAGCTTGTCTGATTTTCTGTACACCCATTTTTGAACTATTATTGGAGTTATTAGAAGATACTTAATGTAAGGCTTATCATGTGTCTGCGAAAAATTAGAAAACTCAATATTTTTCTAGCTCAGTTGCAGAACGAAATCGTTCAAAATGAGAGGTATCATTCCTTACACCCTCAAGGCCGGCATGGTCAAGAAAAATTTGTCTTGAAATGTACATACGCTTGCCATCTGCAGGAAGCATTTGCACGGAAAAATTTCCGGAACCGTTGTCAGAATGTAGCATTGAGTTTTCAAGTTTTCCATCAAAAATATCAACGAGTGACCAAAGAGTTAAAGTTAACCCAAGAATGACAATCTTTACTTCTTCACCATACTCAAATAGAATTTCTTTTCCTTGATATTCCTTGCATTTACTCTGCATGGCATCATTCCCACCAACGAAACCGTTCAGAGTTATCTCCTTTTGATATGAGATGAATGGTTTGCCTTCTACAAGGCAACGGTATAGCTTATCAACATTCTTGACGTCGTCAATTGTCAACTCATTGGATGCATCAAATTTTACATTTAGTATATTTTCAATCTCATAAAGGTGACGCCAAAATTGCAATGTTTCATCCGGTATACTCTGATATGACACGTCTTTATTGGGGAAAATCTTCACCCCACCTAATGTACCATTTCCCTGTGAAAATGCGTTAAATATTTCCTTTGCAGCAAGAACATCAGAAACAGACGGATACGGACACAACGAAATATTGAACTGCATTGTCCCATCCGCTTTTGCAAAATCCAAAATATACGATATCTTCAATGCGGATTGCCCGACTGAAGCGAAGCGCATTTTATCTATGCTATTTATTGTTTGCTGTTCAAGCATTAGTGTGAGCGCATACCCATTGCCTGCAATTTCGATTGGAAAAGGGGCCGGAAATGCTGGAGCCTTTATATATAGGCAGCCATTAGAAATCTCAGTACCTTTCAGAGGGGCTATAATGAAGTCATTGGCTTTTATTTTTTCCCCGTTGACAGTGTAGCACCCGTCCTGATCAGGGGAGAGTTTGATTATCGTCTGTGTGTTGTACGAATAGGTAAGCAAGTTCCGAAATGTATAAGGAACGTCCGAATTGAAAACGGATTCGGCTTCTTTGGGCAATGCAACATGGAAACCTGAAATATCAAGGCTCCCATCGCAATCCAAACGGCAGTATCCGTCGTGATCCTCTACATACCGAAAGCCGTCAGGCAGAGTTTTACCTACGGTTTTCAAAACGGCATTGGGTATTTTTGATGTAAATTGGGGCTTCTTGATAAAAGTATCTCTAAAATTTGAAAACATCAAAAATCCTCCTTAACATTTTCCCATATCAGCACCTGAGAAATGAGTTTCTTCCGTACCGCATCGTCATCTGTGACTTCATTAATTATTTTACATAGATCCACAAAATCATCTTCATTTTGAAGAATAATATACTTGATGTCAGAAAGCGAAAATTTAAGCCAACAGCATTCGTTATCGGCTATTGTTTTATTAAGAACACCTATACTAGCCATGTTATCGTCAGTAACTGCTGAAGGTAAACTAATTTGAGAAACATCAGGTATGAATCGCCACTCACACTCATCTGTGAAATTCTTTGATATTTCTTTTCCGTCCCGTGGCATAATGCCCTCTATCGGTTTTAGGTAGAACATTTGGGTTAGAAGGTAGTCAATAGCCGGAATGGTTTGCTCTGCCTGCATAGCTGATGTGAAGGCGGTTGAAAAGTCTTTGCATAAAATCGAGTGGTAGTTTACATACTGCAGTGGCTGTATTCCTTGATGAATTCCCCAGCGTTTTGAAAAAGCAATTCCATACCCACCGTATGTTACCAAATGATTGCTCAATCGGTGGATGTTTATGTCGCAAAAGCATACCATTGGGTACGCTATCTGATGGCAACCAATCGAGAGATAGTCAACATTCTCAGCATAGAAACGTGGGACTAACGCCTTGTTTCTTAACGTGGAATATAGGTAGTCCGATTTTTTAAAAAACCTAAACAATGTATTTGCACTTTGAACTGGAGGTATATAATTCTCATCCTGTTGATGAGCAACATCAACATGTAGAACATTTTTCTCTGTATCTTCCATATTAGTCCTCTATTTTGTAATATTTGAATTTCAATGCTGTTGTAGCACTTAATCACCGATGACTCCAATATTCTTTCATAAATTTTGGCGTATTTATTTATAAATGCGTAGAAACCATTACGGTAACAGTAAACAATTGCCTCTCCGCATCATAATCCCATTCATAATCGCCGTCGTATTTTTTAATGGACTTAGCAACGCTTTTCATGCCAAAGCCGTGGAAACCGGCTCCGGATTTTGTGGAAATCAGGTGGTGGCCAGATTGTTTTGGGGGTGTATCGCAGCTGTTGCTGACGATGATGACGCTGTAACGGTTGCGGTATACAGTGGTCAGAGAAATAGATTTTTCAATAGACTTCTCGGAAGCGGTGACCGCATTGTCCAGCAGGTTACCAAGAATTGCCACCAGATCAATGTCCTCCAATTGGGAAAGATTGCAAACCTTGACGTCGTATTCAAAGGTGATCCCCCGCATCTTACAGTCAATATCATACTTGTGCAGCATAACATCCAAAAGTTTATTACCGCTGTTGCGGCTCCTAGAGTAATCTTTTAGCTGTTCAGACAGTTTCGTTACATAGCTTCCAATTTCCGGGTCTTCGTTCAATGCCTGAATTGCAGCAAGATGTTTCTTCGCATCATGAGCATATATCATCAATTGCTGGTTTTGCTGATCCAGAATTTGATAATAGGACTGCTCCGTTTGTAGTCTATCCAGTTCGTTTTGAATCTGTATGGTCTGACGCTCCTTCTTTACTTGGTGTGAATAGGTGAAGAAAAGGAGTACGGTGGCAATGAAAAGGCAACCACTGGAAATGGATAAGAGAAACTGTACTTCATAAAACGTTGCCAATTGTGCGCAAATATACCAAAATATCGCCTGACACACGGTGGTCAATACCGGAAAAACGAGGAAATCCATAGGAATTGGATCTTGTGTATCTCCGGGCCGAATCATTTTGATTAGAACAAGTATGATAAGAAAATACAGAGTTTTGATTGTTATAGTTTGAAAAATAAGAAGCAGAAAGTTGCTGTTATAGCCAGAAAAGTTATCGCTGATGATAAAAGAGCTAAGGGTAATGACAACAACTTCAAGAGCTATATTTAGAATGTCGAGAATAAAGGCATAGAAAAAGCTCTTGAAAAATGTGCTGTCAAAACAGAAGCAGTCAAAAGCAATATTAACTACTAATGTCGTAAGCGCATTGATTGGACCATTATTCTTAAACAGCACATTTACCGTAGAGCCAAAGGCAAACAGAAGAAAGCCGATTACGATTGCTTTTCGCGTATCCATTTTCTTTTTTCCTAGGGAGGAAAAGAAAATGTAGGAAATCACCATCTCAATCAAATACACACAGAGGGAAAACAAAGGATTCAGCATATCATTTCCTCCGTAAATACTCAAACCAGAATTTGTGAAATGCTGATTGTCTTCTGGGCGCAATAGGAATTTTGGTCCCATCAGAAAGAAGCAGCTCTGTGTAGGTGTAGCGGTCTATATAGTGGAGATTGACGAAATAAGATTTATGGACAGGGTAGAAGAACAGCTGCGGCAGCTTCTCACAGAGATCATCATATTTGTCAGCTGTGGAATACACTTTCCCCAGCGTGATGACACTTGCCCGTCTGCCGTCTCGAGTCACATAGAGAATATCGTCCGCAATCACCCGCTGCATAGCCCCATTTTCGGAAAGGAAAAGGTCCACATAGGCCCCGTCGATATATTCCATAGCTTTGTCAAGGCCGGCATACAGCCGATTGGCGTTAAAGGGCTTTTCGAAGAAGCGAAACGCCCGGAGGTCCATAGCATCATCCTGATAGCAATCATAGTTGGTTACAAAGAACAGCGCCAGCTTTGGATTACGCTGCCGCAGCTCTTTTGCCAATGTGATGCCATCTACTCCCGGCATTTGGATGTCCAGGAACGCAAGGTCAAATGCGGTATCGTTTTGCGCAATCCGAATTGGATCAACTACTGCTGTAATGGTACAGGGGATATGATGATTCTTCATATATTCGTCAATATGAATTTTTAGTGTATTCAGATAGGTTTGTTCATCATCACAGATTAAAATTTTCATTTGAATACCTCATAAAAATAGGCTTACGATGGGACACAACATCGTAAGCCTATTTTATCATTATTGAAGGGCAACGTCAAATCTGCGAATAGTAGAAAAATCAGCATTTTTGCAAAGATTTCTTGCATTTTTGCAAAGAAGCTTAACCGAAGCTACCCGTGGAGATACGTTTCTAAAAGCCGACAAAGCATTTCCTGTGCATCGGGAGGCAATTCCTTGACAAGGGCGGTTATCCGGTCCGCTCCTGGTTCAATCTCACCCAGCAAATAGTAGTTTGGCGTACCGCCGAGTATATCGCATAGGTCCAACAGCCGTTTTGTTGTGAGCAGACTTTTCCCACACTCCATACTGGAAATGTGGTTGGTGGAAAGCGCTAACTTTTCAGCCAGCTGCTCCTGGGAAAGACCTGCGACTTCACGTCGGTGCCGAATACGCTTTCCAATTAGCTTTTTATCAACATCCATATCGATCACCGTGGATAAAATACCATGTTTTTCAGGAAACGAGAACAAACTACAATAGAATATATCTGCAAAATAATTAGTTTGTGATGATTTTATAGACATCTACAACTGACAATGTGATTTCTTGCAATTTTGCGCATAAAATCCGCACTTTTGATTGGGCTATTGCAAAACAGCAAAAGACGTGTTATTTTGTCGCCAGAGGGAGGTGAAAGCTATGAAGATCAAAAAAAGCCTGATTGCAATCGTTGCTAAAAAGGCTGCGGAACATGCACTGCGCCGAGATGCAAACCAGACAACCTGCATGGGCATCTACCAGCCTAAGGCACCTGCTGCACTAAAGCGCTTCAAAAACAGCAAATAATGGCAACCACACTTGCGGAGTGCATTGTGGAAAACCTGGTCGCAGCATCGGTTGTAGAGGAGGTTGATCGAGAGTTATACGTTTATGGCTTTTTCCTGCTGGTTACATGTTTGTTTTTCTTTCTGGTGACAGTTGCTGTTGGTTTCTTCCTGGGAATTCCTTGTGAGAGTGCTGTCTTCTTCGTCGCATTCATTACCCTGCGAACCTATGCCGGGGGCATCCATGCCAAAACAGAAGCGGCTTGCACTGTACTCACCACCATTGCCCTGGGCGCAGCTGTGATTACAATTAAAATTCTTGAAAACACAAATGTAGGAATCCTGCCATTATTCGTTTTCAGTAACCTGTGCATTCTGTTGCTCAGCCCATTGGATAGCCATGAAAAACCATTGGATGAAGAAGACAGGAGAAAATACCGAAGAATAAGCTACAGTCTGCTTATTGTATGCGATGCAATCACCATTGCGGCAGCCATACTAACGGTTCCGGCGCTATATTATCCAATAACATGTGGCATGTTCCTGGAAGCTGTTTTGCTGAGTGTTGGCAAAATATGTAACCACTCCAAATATGGATCTGCCTGATCAGCGATTCATATATGCCCTGGACTTCTAGAACGGCGCGCGTCTGGAGGTTGTGAAAGCTTGCCGTAGGCCATCAGCGGCAAGGGGTGACGGTTGATGGTAATACTTCTCAAAAACAAAGGAGGAACTATATGAAAATGGCAAAGAAAACCATGGCCTTAGCCCTGGCAGTTATGATGGTCATGACCATCATGGTTGTTCCTGCATCTGCGGCTAGTGCTACATGGGTAGGTCGCTTTAAGAAATTCGCCAAGACAAGTATCGACAGCTATCAGACAGGATACACCAAGGCAGTTCAGAGTATTCTTTTGAAATACAACGACGCAACTGAAGATCTTGTCGCCAACTCCGGCGGTGTTGACGGCTTATTCGGAAGCAATACCAAGCTCGCTGTTGAAGAGTTCCAGGATGACACAGGTATTGTTGATAGCGATGATACGAATTACGGTAAGGTGAACGATGCAACTTGGGGAAAAATGGCGGAAGTTTTGTACGTACCTAGTAGCGGAAATCCTACCTTATTTCGGATGAATGGACGAACTGCTATTACCGCTAAGTATTCTGGCGGTGTATACAACTTCTACTACCATAATACTGATGGGACCGAAGGCAGCAAGTTCGCAAGCGTATATTAATTACGCTGTTCATACTGTACCCGATTGAACTGACGTATTTGCTACATAACAGCAAACGCATATCTTCTAAGCACTGGCCATTTTGGCCAGTGCTTTCAGAGAATGTGGGATGATTAACCACCATATTGAAAGGATACACAATGGACAGATTTATGAAAAGACTGGGGTGTGCAGCGTTAATGGCAGTTCTGCTGATAAGCTTGTACGGTTGCCAACAGACACCTACTACACAGTCTGTTGTCAACAAAAATGACGGGGCTTTTGATAGCAGTGTGATTGAATCGGCAAGTGAAATTCCTGCAGTTGATGCCACGCAAACGATTGCCTACACAGATAAGTTTGCCAGTACGGACAAAAGTGTTATGTTCACTTATAATCTTAACGGCCAATACACTGGTGTAAACAATCCTGTTGTAGAAGTTGTACCTCATTATTTGACAGAGACGGATGTCAAAAGGGTAGCAACCGCTCTCCTGGGAGATGTAGACTGGTTTGAACCAGAACCAAGATTTGAACCGGAATACACAAAAGAGCAAATCCTGGAAAAAATCAACAGATGGGCTCCATATGCCAATGTGGAAGCAATTTCAAAACTGTGCGCAAGAGAGCCTGAATACACGGCTTCCCTTGTAGATAATGTTAAGCGGTTTATTGAAAAATATTCCGCTCTTTATGAAGCCGCGCCCTCAGGCTCCCCGAAGGCGTGTGAATGGACCTTCAAAAAAGAATCCTATGGCTTTTATTCGGCGGAAACATTAGCCGGACAGGATCTATCACAGGAAAATGATGCCATTTACGCTGTTACAAACGTTGGGGAGGTTGAATATACCTTTAGCGCTGTAACCAGAAACATGGGTGATTTCAAACTGAACAATATGTACCTGCATTTGGGCGAAGGAAGATCTCCATCTTCTATTGATTCAATGATATATCGAGCAAAGTTCTGCCGCACAGAAAAGCCAACGGATGAGGATGTCGCTGTGGTAACAGCCAAGGCCGAGAGAATACTGGACGACATGGACTTGGGACAGTGGCAAATTGATACGGCTTACATACATACCACCTATTATGGAGATACTCCGGAGTATATTATCATTGTCAGCGCTGTTCCTGTCTTTAACGGGACTTCCGCAGTCCGCGTACCTCAGATTGGCAATTTGAAAAGCATGTCAGTCTATGCTTCCAATTACTATATGACAGACGCAAATTTCCAGTTTTCTGTTAATGGAGATTTGTTGGACTTTTCGATGTTCTCTCCTATTGATATCAAGGAAATTCTAAATGAGAACGTTGCAACAAAGAGCATTGATGAGCTGATAGAACTGGCTAAAAACCATTTAATGCTGAGTGACTATCACGAGTATGGCATGAGTACCGATTATCTTGATCTGATGCAAGAAGATGCAGGTGAAGAATTTGTGTGTCAGGTTGATATCTGTCAAATGGATTATGGTATGTTACGGGTTAAAGTTCCCAGTACGGACGAAAGCTACTATTACGTCCCCGGCATCATATTATCAGGAACGATTGATTATATCGGAAAGCACACAGGAAATGTTTACGCTGCAAGCGGCGAGACAATATGGAATGACCGTATTGTTCCTTTGATTGCATTAAACGCTGTGGATGGTTCCGTAATTGAAATATACATCAACTAATTTCGTGACTTTGGTAGAATTTCCGAAGAGATATCTTTATAAGGAGAAGTATGCCTATGATAAATGTTTCTCCCCAACTGTATCGTGGCTTCAGTTTGCGATTCTGGGTGACAGCCATTGCTACCATGGGTATAATCTTTTTCACCTATACTCAACCGGTACTACGAATCCTTCAAAATGGTGGGCAAATAAACCAAGAATACCACAATGAGCTAATCAGCACCGCCCTTTCCTCCGATACCCTTTCCGTCTTCCTCCCCGCCCTGGCCACTATCCCCCTGTCCGCAGGGTACTTGGAGGACATAAAAAACAAGGCTTCCCGATTTTTTCTCATTCGGGGCAGTTATTCGGATTACCTACTGGGACACTGCATCACTTGCTGGCTGTGCGGTGGAGATGCGGTGCTTTTGGGAGCAGGAACCGCATGGGGCATTACAGCGATTACTTTTACGCCTTTGGAACGGATCGTGGAAAATCCGCCGGAGTTGGGGCGACAAATCATCGAACAGATCATCCTTCTGTTTCTGAACGGCGGCCTTTGGGCCGCCCTCGGCATGACCATGAGCACCATCATGGAAAGCAAATACATCGCCTACGCATCTCCCTTCATCGTATACTACCTGCTGGTCATCCTCTATGAACGGTACTTCCCCAATGCCTGGCTGCTCTACCCCAAGAACTGGCTTGACCCGGAAGTCTGGCCCTATGGGGTGGGAAGTGCAGCCCTGTTCCTGCTGGAATTGACGTTCCTGTGTGGACTGGTCTTTTACATCCGGGGAAAAAGGAGGCTGGAGCAACTATGAAAGAAATCCGTCAATCCTTTTCCACCGCCGGATATAACTTCCGCCTGTGGCGGGGGAATCCCCGGATTCTGGTGACCTTCCTGCTGGCCTTCATTCTGTGCTTCCTGCTTTCGGACAAGGCCGTGACCTTCGCCGTGGAGCATAACACCACCATGCAGCTTGTGGAGGTGTTCATCTGGAACTTTGGTGACAGCAATTCTATCCTTCTATCCTCGGTGCTGCTGGTGCTGCTCTTTGCGGATATGCCGTTCCTATCCTCCGGGACTCCATTTTACCTGGTACGGACAGACCGGAGAACCTGGATCACAGGACAAGTTGTGTACATCCTGGCAGCTACCACGATCTACCTGACCTTTGTGCTGGCAAGTACCGTAATACTTTCCATTCAACAGTCCTTCGCCGCCAATATGTGGAGCCCCACAGCGGCAATTCTCGGCTATACCAACGCCGGAGAGCGTGTAGCAATTCCGGCGTTGGTAAAGACATTGGAAATGAGCTGGCCTTATCAGAGCATGATTTCTATTTTCGGCCTCATGCTGGGCTACACTTCCGTCATGGTGCTGCTGATGCTGGCCTGCAACCTGCGGTTCGGGCAGGCGGCGGGTGTGGTCAGTGTGTTGGTGTTCAGTCTGTACGGAATTCTCATGCAGCCGGACACCATCCAGCTCATTCTAAAGCTGCCGGATGAAGCCTATTACATTGCCAATGTTATTATCGGTTGGCTGTCTCCACTGAACCAGGCCACATACCATATGCACAATTTCGGCTATGACAAGCTGCCACGGCTGTGGCAGTCCTATTGCATTTTTATTGGCCTGTCCGTGATCTTGTATTTTGCCTCTATCCGGGCAGCCAATCGGTACAATTTCAGCTTCACAGGAACAGAGGGGTGAGCT
Source organism: uncultured Eubacteriales bacterium (assembly GCA_900547405.1). GTDB lineage: Bacteria > Bacillota > Clostridia > Oscillospirales > Oscillospiraceae > Faecousia. The sequence continues at coordinate 59,601 of URGL01000006.1, read as the reverse complement.
ATGGAAAACGTGATTGAAGTATGTGATGTTAATAAATACTTTGGGGAAGAACACGTTCTGAAAAATGTTTCTCACTCCTTTGAAAAGGGAAAAATCCATGGAATTGTGGGCAACAACGGTTCCGGCAAAACTGTACTGATGAAGTGTATCTGCGGATTTTTGAAGCCGGACAGCGGCGTGATCTACGTTAATCACAAGCAGGTGGGGAAGGAAACGGATTTCCCGGAGGATATCGGCATCATCATTGAAACGCCGGGATTCCTGCCCCACCTGTCTGGAACCCAGAATCTAAAGATCCTGGCCTCGCTGCAAAAAAAGGCCAATGCCTTGACCATCCGGGCCGTCCTGGAACAGGTAGGGCTGGACCCGGATATGAAGAAGCCAGTGGGAAAGTATTCTCTGGGAATGCGGCAGCGTTTGGGGTTCGCCCAGGCGTTGATGGAGGACCCCAGCTTGCTGATCCTGGACGAACCCTTTAACGGCCTGGACAAGCACGGTGTGGTACATATCCGAAACGTCATTAAGGGTCTCCGGGAAGAGGGAAAAACCGTGATCCTTGCAAGCCACAATCAGGTGGATATTGACGAACTCTGCGATACGGTCTGCGAAATGGACGCTGGCGTTTTGACGGTGGTGCGGTAATGGGACATTTGATAGAGACAAGCTTTATCCCGGATTTGCGAAGCGCAGGTAATCTGGAACGGATGCTGACATTTGAAGCTGATGCCGGGGATACCATTTTTATAAACAGCTCTCCAAAGCGGAGCGAACAGTTCTTTGAAGTTCTTTGCGGCCTGCGGGAGCCGGACGCGGGAACAGTCCTTATCAATGGTGTTGACCCGTACGCATTGACACCGGACCAGGGGGCTGCCTTCCGGCGGGAAAATATTGGCGCGATCCCGCAAGGCTTGGGTTGGATTCCAGAGCTGCGGATGATCGACCAAATCGTGTTTCCAGTGCGCTTGGCTGGTATTGAGAATGCGGAAATTCTAAGGGCGGTAAGAAGCTTGACCTCGGAGCTTCTGCCGCTGTACGACCTTTACAATACGCCAGGAAGATGCTCTGCCAGGAAGCAGGCCCATGGGGCGATTCTGCGGGCTGTGATATGTAAACCCAAAGTGCTGGTGTTCAACGGCTTCCTGGATGATTTACCGGACCTGGATACAGATACATTATGGCGAACTCTGCGGAAGCTCCGCCCGGAGGGCAGCGTGTTGATTTATCTCAGCGGTGCCCCGGCTCCAAAGCAAGTACAGTGGACACGAGAACTGCGTGTGTAAAGATGGAGGAAAAGAAATGATTCAGAAGATTTTTGCGGGATTGCTGGCCGTGGTACTGGTGCTGACAATGCCGCTTTCCGCTTTGGCGGAGGATACCGCCGATACCACGGCCACCGAGGAAACTGTTGCCGCACAAGGGGAAAGCACACCTGACCAGGAAGAAGAGGACACTTCAACGGAGCCGTCCGATCCCGCACCCACGACACAGCCTACGGAGTCAACGACTCCTACGACGGAACCGACAACATCAACCGAAACAGACCCGACAGAGCCCTCTACAACCCCTACCTCCCCGACGCAGCCCTCTGAACCTACCGAACCGTCTCGGCCCGCGGAGCCTACTCAGCCGACTACGCCCTCAAAAATTCCGACTGCGGTGGAAATTGACACCGAACATGTTTACCACGGCATGGACCGGGCCTATGAGGATGGCTACATACCCAGGACCAGCGGGAACACCATGCACTTGGTTCTGCCTCTGCGCACCAACGGAAGCCTCTATAAGGACGAGATCAAGGTATCTCTGGGCCTGGGGGCCAGTGCGTCTGCTCCCTTTGAAATCGCCAACTACGAAAAGATATTTACACTGGAATCCGTTGTTCCCAAGGATACGGAGGAACCCCAGGATGTATTCCTTGTACAATTTGATGTGGCCCTTGCGGAAAAGCGGTACAACGGCGTTTATCCCGTAACAGTCAATATCTCCGGTTACGATGAAGAGAACAATTCGATTGACTGCATTTATACCATCTATGTGACCATTACGGATGGTCAATCCACAGAAATCAAGCAGACGGCCCCGGAGGTCGCAACCGCCGAACCGGTTGTATATATTTCCGGCAGCAGGGTAGGGCCGGAAAAGGCTATGGCGGGAGAAGAATTCACCCTGACGGTCACGCTGAAAAACTCCCTGACAACGAAATTTGTTCGGAACATGCTGGTAAAGGTAGATACCGGAAATCTGCATATCAATCTGCTGGAGGATAGCGATATCTTCCAGATCGATAAAATCTCAGCCGGTGGAGAAGCGGAGCTGACCATTCACTTCGGAACGGATTCTTCACTTCCGGCAGGCAAATACCCATTGAATTTTACTTTTAATTATGACAGCAGTAAGACCTTGAATCTATCCTCTAGCGGTACAACGCTGGTGGAAATTCAACAGCCCGCCAACATGGAATTGGTAATGCCCCGTTTTGCGGACAGCGTAACTGTAGGCGAAACCATCCCTGTAACCTTCCAGGTGATGAATATGGGCAGGGACCCGATGCACAACGTCCGCTGTGTGGTTTCCGGTTTCGGCTTTGCGCCGTCCAACACGGGATATATCGGCACCATGGGGGCGGGAACCTCCGCAACGACCAAAATTGAACTGTACATTATTGCCTTGAATGCCAGTAAGGGCAATGAAAACGGCAGCCAGTACGGCGGTACAGTCGGCACCGTTACGTTGATATATGAAAACGAGAACGGAGAGTCATTCCAACAGGAAACAACCTTTGAAACAACGGTAAACCGCCCGATTGTCCAGCTGCAGCAAACGGATAACACGGAAGAAGAAAAGCAAAAGGCGGCAAGCCAGTGGTGGGTTTCCGTGCTGATTTTAGGAGGTGTGATCCTTGCGGCAGTCATCGGAATTATCCTTGTCAAGAAACGCCAGAAGAATCATGGCGGGGCATATCTGTAAAATTGCGGCAAAGACCATCCCCCGCTGCGGTTGGACGGCCATCATCATGCTGTGCCTTGGCCTCTACATGTTGTTCCCCGGCTCTCAGACGGCCCAGCAGCTATATACGGAAAAGCACACCCCATTTGAGCTAATCGGCTCTACGGACGGTACAACAATTGATTTGAATGCGCTTTCACAAATTTCTGGTGTAGAGCGAGTCAGCCCAATTTTGCAAATCAATTGTCAACTGACTTATGGAGAAAAAGACGCAAGCAATCAAATTGATGCGGTGTACGCATCCTATCTGAATGTACATCTGACTGATGGAAGTATCTTCACAGATAATACCAACATGCCGTACCTTGTGCTGAATGAAGCCGCAACCAAACTTTTTGCCGAGAAGGACGACGAACCTGGAATTGCGGTCCAGGAAGAACTTCTGCTGAAAAGCGGAGATGTGGAGACAAAAGCGCAGGTTTGCGGGATTTATCAGGATGATTCAGAAATACCCCATATCTACATGAGCTATGAAGTGGCACACAAACTGTTTGGAGCGCAGTTTACGGGAACGAATGTTGCCTTCCTGTTGACAAACAAAGGCGCAGTGGAAGAAGTGAGCGCAAAGCTGCGTAAACAGAATTTTTCAGTAGGCGCAAATACAGACACCAGCCTTGCGTGGAATCTACTGGAACAGCAGACATGGCAGACATTTTTGGTAAGCACTGTGTTTACCGTTTGTTCCGCCATCCTTATAAGAGAAAGGATCGTGCAGGAAAAGCGTAGTTCCAGTGGAGAATACTCTGTACTTCTGACAGCAGGACTGACTGCCAAGCTTGCGGGAAAAATTATTCCGTTGAGGATAGTGGTATTAGACATAATCGCAATGAGTTTTACTCAGGCTGCAGCGGCTATGATTGGTAATTATCATATTGGAGCGTTGCTTTTAGAACTCATATATATAATTGTACATTGTTGTTTGAGCCTATTTCTCAGATAAAATAATGTTCTATAATCTCGTTTGAATAGATCAATACCAGCCCATTTATTAATGAAAGTATTTGAGCCTGTATTCCAAGCAACTTGGTAATACAGGCCCATTTTTTGTAAGTTTTCAAAATTTGTTTGGCAAACAAAATTCTTTATGATTGCCCAATTGAAAGGAGGGTGAAAAAAACGAAAAGCTACGAAGGAAAAAGCATTCAAAAATCGGTTGATGGGTTTTGGAGAGCGAAGCTAACGTTCTCTTCATGCTCGGATTATTTTTACCACCCCAAATTTTTATATATCTAAAGTCTGAGTGACCATCAGGATCGAGGATACAGGAATACATTCTGAAATTTAGAATGTATTCTCAGTACCCTTATTTTTTTGCGCCTAAATGCAGTGGTAAAGCCCTGATGTTCCTGTGTCCTCACCTGCACCCAGCAGAAAGGAACAGGAAAATGCAATTTAATCAAAGTGAATTTGGTAAAAGAGTTCGCAGTGCACGGAAAAGCTGTGGCTTGACCCAGGAGGCGCTGGCGGATTCTCTGAATATCTCCAGAGAGTTTATCACACGGATTGAGAACGGGAAAAATGTCTGCTCCCTTGAGCTTCTGATTAACATTGCAGAGCTCCTCAACTGTTCTACAGACTATCTGCTATTGGGCAAAGGACCAGAGCGCGAAAATCTTCGGAAAGAATTGTATCAAATCTCAATACAGCTTTCATCCTTTGTAAGTAAGCTATGAATGTGACCAACCGCTTCCATGCTTGTGACAAGGTGGTTCCTAAAAAACAGAGTTGGATTCGTTTACAATACATACAAGCAGAACGAATGTTCTGAAGAAGCAGCTTGTAAATTGAATACCATTCATCAGATACATTCCTGTTCAATGAGCTACCAGAGCAGTACGCCGTGACCTCCCGCAAAAGGAGCAGCGATTTCTACCGGCTCTCAAATATCGGTTTGCAACCGATACAGCGACGATATTGTGCAGGGACAATGATACTTCCGTAATTCGCGGCCCGGTCATAATGAAGGCGGGGAGGTTGGATTCCTATGGAGCAGCCCAGCAAGCTGCCGTCTGGTGACTTCCCATTTCTCAGGGCGTCGAGGACAAATATGAGAAATCGCTTTATGAATAAACATCTGCTTCAACACCTATTGGAGCAGATGCCTACATGTTTTTCTAAATATGTCATCCTTTTAAGGATGAAATGAAACGAAAGAAGGCGATGCCTATGATTGTATTGATTTTTCTCACCCCCACAACACATATTCATAAAGAGAAGGAGCGTTTCTACTATGATTGCCAAACTTCGCAGGCCGGTGGCACTGCTGCTTGTGCTCCTCACGCTGTTCAGCCTTGTGCCATTTGGCTTTGCCGATGATTTCCCCACCATTCAATCTGAATCGGGGGTAGATCCTCCCACCGGAGAAACTGCTCCCATCGAAGAAGGCGCAGCCACAGAGCCACCCGCAGAAACAACGGAGCCGCTCGCAGACGCATCCACCGAAGTGCCCACAGAGGCAGCCGCAGAAGAAGCCACGCAACCACCGGCAGAAGGTTCTCCGGAAGAAACCATCCCGGAGAATGCGGTTGTGGAAGACCAGCTTCCGGATAACCCGGATGCAGATGACCGCATTCTGGATGCCGATACCTACGCCTCCACCCAGAACAGCATTATGTTATTCGACTATGCAGACAACGGCGACTACACCACCCGGCTGAATTATCAGGTGTCCTGCACCTATCAGCCCAACGGCAGCGGCACGGCACGGACGGCTTATATTAAAAATATGGGCTGGCACTTTGCCCGGTATGGCGGGGTTGCCCATGCGGATGAGCCGCTGTACTGCATTGAGCCCTGGCGGAACTACGGGGCCAGCACCTCCGGCAATTCCGTTGACCGGGATGTGACCCTGTATGGCAGCGGCAGCTCCACCGGCAGCAATGTCTGGTATGCGCTGCCCTCGGCACGACGGGAGGCCATTGGCCTGATCCTGCTCTATAGCAACCAGCAGTGGAACCATTCCGTCAGCGTCACCACCACCAAGCGGGACAGCAATCCCAACGTCCCTCTCCGGGTGGCAACCCAGATGCTGATTTATGAAATCGTCTGCGGCCTGCGGGACCCCTACAGCTTCAACCGCAACAGCACCAACGAGTGCGGCACCTCCGGGGATGTGTTCTACAACGCCGGGGCGGCCTCGCTGTCCGGCTTCAACACCTGCTATAACAATCTGGTCTGGGCCATTCAGGCGGCGAAAACCATCCCCAGCTCTTGCGGCAGCTCCAGCGGCAACGCTCCCACCATTCAGCTCTCCGGGGATTCAGGCAACGCCTACGATTCCAACGGGGTACTGTCCAATTTCAGCTTCTCCAGCGGAAACGGGGCCAGCTTCAGCAAAAGCGGCAACACCCTGTATATCACAAAAACCGGCAATATTTCCGAATCCACAGTGTTTACCGCAACCCGGTACATTCCCTCTGCCTCCAATTCCAGTTACAATATTTGGTATATGTCGGGTTCCAGTTATCAGACAACCATTTCTCTGTACAACGCAGGAAGCGGAAGCCTCAATGGCTATTTCAAAATCAAGGCTCCCTCTTTGGGCAATATCAGCCTGACAAAAACCACAGAGGACGGGAAGAACCTTTCCGGCTGGAAATTCGGGATTTACTCCAACGCCGCCTGCACCAACCTGGTTTCCGGCCCCTACACCACCAATTCCAGCGGCAAGCTCTCCGTGACAGGGCTGAACGCCGGAACTTATTACATTAAGGAATTGGGCAATACGGATTCCAGCCTGGACACGCTCTACTCCTGCGCCAGCACCAATCCCCAGCAGGTCATGGTTTCCTCCGGGCAGACCGCTTCCGTTAGCTTCTACAACCGGAAAAATACCGGAAATGTAAAGCTGGTCAAGCAAACCAACACCGGCGCAAATCTCTCCGGCTGGAAAATCGGGCTGTATTATGACGCTGCCTGCACCAATCCCGTGTCTGGCTCTCCCTTTACAACCGGTTCGGATGGCACCGTGACCGTCAGCGGCTTGCAGCCTGGAACGCTGTACGCCAAGGAAATCCCCACCGGCGATTCCTACTGGAGCTTTGATACGGCAGTCAAAGCCGTAACGATTCAGGCGAACCAGACTTCCAGCGTGACCTTCACCAACACCCACTATGGGCGCATCCAGTTCCAGAAAACCACCAATACCGGCAATCATCTGGGGGGCTGGACCTTCCGGGTCAAGGATTCCACCGGGAAAACCGTTGGGGATTACACCACAGATGACAGTGGCTATGCCATCACCGGCAACCTTCCCCTGGGCCGCTACACCGTTGTGGAGCTTCCCACGGAGGACACCTATTGGGCCGGGGAGTTAGGCTTTCACGATGTTACCGTTCGGGGCGGTCAGAACACGGTGGATGTCTGGCTGAACCGGGAACAGGGTCTTGTCTGGGTCTACAAAAAGACCAACACCGGGCAGTCCGTGGAGGGCTGGCACATCACCATCTATTCGGATTCGGATTGCACCCAGGAGGTGGGCACCCTCGTGACCAACGCCGAGGGAAAAGCCGGGCACTATTTCAGCCCCGGCACCTACTACGCCAGGGAAACTGGCGACGACCAGGGCCGCTTCCAGGACGAGTATTGGATGGTGGACGAGACGGTTCAGAAAATTGAAATTCTGCCCCACCAGGATACGGAGATCACCTTCACCAATGTCCAGTATGGCAAGCTGAAAATCCAGAAAACCGTGAAGGGCGACGGCAGTCTTGCCGGTTGGCAGTTCCGGGTGACGGATGCCCATGGAGCGGAAATAGAAGGTTCGCCCTTTGTTTCCGGGGATAACGGAGCGATTCTCACCGCCAACCTGCTGCCCGGTGAATACACGGTGGAAGAACTCTTGCCGGAGGGCAGTTTGTATCAGTGCAAAAGCGAGAATCCCCAGACGGTTGCGGTCATTCAGGGACAGACGGCAGAGGTTTCCTTTGTCAACGCCATCCGCGCCGGCGCAATCGCAATCGAGAAGGTTGACTTGGAGGAAAACCGTCTTGCCGGAGCAACGTTTCTTCTGGAATGGAGTGAGGACGGAGCCCTTTGGCAGCCGGTTACTTTCTCGGAAACCGCTGTGCGTGGTGGCTGTTCCAGCACCGGATTGGCAGACGGGCAATTGACTACCGACGAAAACGGCAGCCTCGTCTTTTCCAACCTCTATCCCGGACTGCACTATCGGCTCACCGAAGTCAAAGCCCCCGAAGGATTCAGCTTGTTGCAAAATGCAGCCTTTGAAGGTGTCCTGGGGATTGACAATTTGGAACTTCATCTCCGTGTTGTCAATGTCAGAAGCTACATGCTTCCCAAAACCGGTTCTATGGGATTGCGGCTTTATCCCTTCTTTGCGGCGCTCCCCACGGCTGTCTGCTCCATCGGCATTGTGCTGTCTCTGATTCGTAAGAGAAAAGCATAAATGCCGCCCCCTTCTTCATGCCAGAGGCCCGTCCTCTGGCATTTCTATATACCCGTACAGCTTTTTTACAAAAGAAAGGACTATGTTATGAAACCAATCAAAAAAATCTTTGCCGCTGGACTGGCCATTATGATGGCCCTGTCCCTGCCTTTCTCCGTCTCTGCCGCAGCGCTGGATGACGGAACGACCATTGACGAATCCCGCACCGGCTCCCTGACCATCTACAAATACGACCTAACGGGTGCCGAAAAGGACGGCGTGTGGGACAGCTCCTATGTTTCCACCGGTGTTTACGATGAAACCGGCGTAAATAATGTCCTGGGCGGAAACGCCTCCACCCTGGGCAACGGCGAAACCGGCTACGGGTACGCCATTAAAGGCGTGGAGTTCAGCTTCGTGAAGGTTGCCGACATTGTACAGTTCAGCGAGTCTGAAGCAGATAACCGCACAGATGGTCATGTGGAAGTGCTGTATGCCGTGGACAAGGCCAAGGGTGCAGACTTTCTGAAATCCCTGGGCCTGACGGACGGAAAGAGCCGGTATGAAAATGCGGACGCCCTGGATGAATCCAAGTATTTCTACCAGTCCGATGTGCTGATCTCCGCTCTCTCCTCTGGCCTGACCGCCAATTCCACCACCGTCAAAAACGCCATGGAACGCTACGCCGCCGCCAACGGAACTGCCATGGCACTGACGGATTCCTACGGCAAGACCAAGGCGGAAAATCTGCCCCTGGGCCTCTATCTGGTGGCAGAAACCAAGGTGCCTGAAATGGTTGTCTCTACCACGGACCCCTTTCTGGTGTCCGTCCCCATGACCTCTGTCAACGGCACCAACGCAACTGACGGCGGCACCCGCTGGATCTATGACATCACCCTGTATCCCAAAAACCTGACCGGCATTCCCTCCCTGGAAAAGACGCTACGGGAGGCAAAGCCCGACACCGGCAAGACGGATGCCTACGCCCACACCGGCACTGCTTCCGCCGGGGACACCATCGACTACCAGATCATTTCCACCCTGCCCAGCATTACCTCCGAGGCAACCTTCCTGTCCTGCTACACCTTCATTGATACATTGTCCAAGGGCCTGACCTACACCAAAGGCGATGTAACTCTGGAGCTGTTTACAGATTCCGCCTGTACCAACGCCATTACCAAATGGAGCGAACAGGATGGCAAGTTCACTGTGGGTTATAGCACAACCGATGCCGGTGAATCTGTCATGACCATTGAAATGACGGAAGCCGGACTGGCAGAGCTGAATACCTCCAAAGCTGTTTATTCCGATGCAGGCATGGTAAATTCCGGCTTCTCCGACTGCACGCTGCGTATCCGCTATACGGCTAAGATGAACAGCAACGGCGACCTGGTCTATGGCGATAAGGGCAATGATAACAGGGTCGTCCTGGCCTGGAAACGCAGTTCCCAGAATTACTACGATACTCTGGTAGATGACTGCCATGTGTTCACCTACGGCATTGATTTGACCAAGGTTTTTAACGATGGTCAGGGAAACTTCAAAAACGTAGCATTCCTCATCCAGAACAAAACCGACGGCTATTATGTAAAGGCAACGCTGGATCAGGCTACCGGTATCTACTATGTCACAGAGCATGTGACCGACAAGAAAGATGCCACGAATTTTGTCCCGGTTACGGTAGCCGGAAAGGATGGCAAAATCGTTGTCATGGGTCTGGAGGACGATTCCTACGTTATCTCCGAGCTGAAAACCGACAACGGCTATACACTGCTGAAAAATACCATTACCGTTGATATTTCCCGCGCGGATACCACCAACTCCTGCACGATCTACGAAAGTGATGTCCTGGGTCTGATTCAGAACGACCCTCGTTACGCGGAAAAGGTCAACAGCGCCGATGGTATCACCAACCATGCCCAGAAACACCTGGAGCACAAGCTCGTGACAGCCTCTGCTACTGTAGACGGCAAGAAGGTCACTATGCTGGAAAGCAACGGCAGCAAAAATGCGGAGGCCCCTCTGACCGTTGTCAACACCCGTGGTTTTGACCTGCCCAAGACCGGTGACCACGGAACTTGGATGTACAGCGTCGGCGGCGTACTGCTCATGACCGCTGCTGTCGGAGCAATGTTCTTTGCTCTGCGCAAGCGCAGTACCGCAGCCTGATTTCTTTCGTCCCGGAGGGAAACCTCCGGGACACTCTTCGGAGATACATAGGAGGTATTCGAGAAGTGAAACGCAAAACAACCATTCTCACCGCATCTATACTGGTTTTCTTAACTGCACTGGGAATAACCCTGTACCCGATTATTAGCAATTATGTCAACCAGAAGTACGCATCCAAAATTTATACCGAGTATGAGGAGATGATTCAAAATGTCGATGATACCCGCCTGAAGGACGCCCGCCGCTTTGCAGAGCAATACAACAACGCACTTGCTCCCGTTTCCGCCTACGAGCAGGAAAGCCTTTCAGAAGCTTCTCAAAACTACGACACACTTCTGAATATGGGCGGCAACGGGATTATGGGATATGTTGAAATTCCGTCCATACAGGTAAACCTTCCAATCTACCACGGAACTGACCGTGAAACGCTGGAACGAGGCATCGGGCATCTGCTCGGAAGCTCTCTCCCCATCGGTGGGGCCAGTACACATTCCGTCTTGTCCGGGCATTCCGGCCTTGCTGGGCAGAAAATGTTCACAGATTTACTCCAGGTAAAGGAGGGCGATCTTTTCTATCTCCACGTTCTTGGAGAAACCCTGGCGTACCAGGTCGTCTCGCTAAATACGGTACTCCCGTATGATACGAGTTTGCTTGGCATTACACCAGATGCTGATTTATGTACGCTGATAACCTGCACTCCGCTTGCAGTAAATACCCACAGATTGCTTGTGACCGGGGAACGCATTCCATACAAGAGTGCCCAGGAGATTCAGGCTGAAATGCAGCAGGAATCCACAGAAGTGGAATCCGCATGGGAACAGGAGTACCTGCATGGGCTTTATATTGCGCTTACAATCGTACTGCTGCTCATGATTATCTGCTGCGCTGTGACCTTCTTTGGGAGAAACAAAGATGATTAGAAGAATATCCGTTTTTCTCCTGTTCCTGCTATTCCTGGCAGGATTTTTTATTACCTGCCTTCCGTATATCAACGAGCTTGTCTTTCAGATGCAAATGAAGGAAACGGTATCTGACTTCCAGCAAATCCGTGATTCTCAATCTCCGAAATCCGGTCTGGAGGATGCAAAATCTGTTTCCGAATTTGTCCCAAGCATCTACCCGGAATTGTGGAAAGCCATATCCGAATACAACCAGGGTCTTTACGAAAGCGGTCAAGAGGGCATCCGCGGTCTTCGTAATCTGGAGGAATCCTGCTTCACCTTGTCCAGTTACGGAGTAGAAAGCGACGCATTCGGTGTTCTTTCCATTCCTGCCCTGGAATTGGAAATGCCTATTTACCTGGGCGCTTCCAGTTACAATATGTCGCTTGGAGCCGCACAGCTTGGGCAGACCAGTATTCCCATCGGAGGTGTCAATACCAATAGCGTTATCGCCGGTCACAGAGGCTGGAATGGTGCGGATTATTTTCGCTATATTCCCAATTTGGTCATTGGTGACAAAATCCAGATTACAAACCTGTGGGAAACACTTGAGTACACCGTTACCGGCACGAAAATTATTTCTCCCAACGATGTGGAGGCAATCAAAATCCAGCCAGGGAAAGACATGATTACGCTCTTTACCTGCCATCCCTACGCTTCCGGTGGGCGGCAGCGATACCTTGTATTCTGCGAAAGAACAACCACCGACTAAATCAAAGAAAGGACGATTCCGTGATGACAAACAACTACTATTTTCACAGAGGCGGCTTAAAAGGCAGCGTCCGCAACACCGGTTTCCCCGTGCTGATTGTAAACATTGACAACCGCCATGCCTCTGAACCTCTCAGAGAAAAGGAACCCATGAATGTGACAAATCAGCAGAAGAAAAATGCCTCTGTCTATTGCCTGTGTCCCCGGTGCAGATCCATGTTTTCTGACACCAACAGGTATTCCATCTCCCGTGTAGACCCCTATCAGTTTGAGAAGGATAGCTGCACATTCTGCCAGACCGGCTACGGATATGATTATCATGTGATGCCGAAGCTTCCCTCCATCAGGAGAATTGGAGGCTATTATGGATGATAAAAGGATGGCCGGTGCATATGAGATTATTCTGGCTGTACCTGTTGGCACAACGGAAATTGTTCTTGGGCATTGCCCTGATAACGAACAGTTTCCATACATGGTTGGGCACTGTACCCAAAATCCGCTATTCGCTTCCTATCATTGCTGCACCTATGGAGACAGCTATTTGGAGATTTTGAAGACCTTTGCCGAGGAAGCAGTAAAAGCTGTTCACTCCCTGGAGCAGGAGTTGGCCGCAGAAAAAATGGTCTCAGACAACCAACACCCCTTTAATACGAAACGGTGCCTGGAAACCGATGGCTGTCACCTTGCCATTCCATCCGACAAGTTTTTTCAAAAGGTTATCGTCATCAAGCCGGAAGTTTTGAAGCCTGAATTTCAGCTTCCAACCCGGCAGCTATATGTTTGTACAGGTGGGTTTGGTGCTTACCCTCAAAGCCGAGGCTCTGCCTGCTTCTGTACCAGCCTGTACAGCGGAAAGCACACTCGGTTTAAACGAGAAGATATTCTGGCCACAATGGATGTAAAAGCCGTCCCCCAATGGGCCCAGGAAAATCTACGCAAAGTACTCTCCGAGGAGAAGAAACTGAACCAGAAAAAGGAGGCCGCACGATAATGGACTTTGAAATTCGGAGCGCAACCCCCTGCTGAACAGCAGTATTGCTATTCCCAAAGCACACAAATCGAAGGGCAAGCGGGGTGCATCGGGTATCTGCGCGCAGACTTTGGTTCAGGTGGAGATGACTTTTTTGCTTCCTGGTTTGACAGCAACCGGGAGTGGAAGAATCCCACGTTTTCAAATGAACTTGACCAGCTGATCAACACATTGCGCGGCTTCCAGACCGAATGCCTTATTTCAGGAACCGCCCCCCAGGAGACGTTTCTGGTTGGCAGAACGGAGCTTTCCAATTATTGTCATGCGCATCCAGAAGGTACGATTCAAGGCTCTCCTTGCCAAGAAATCGCCCTCAGAGCGGATTCTGACAAGCACGCATATATTCTCCGACTGAATCCCAGCAAAGGCAATTACAATTTGTATTGCTACTGCTACCGCCGTGATTTCCTTGACAGCCATCTGAAAAGCGCCGAGCGGGGTATCCGCTTCATTGACCCCAAATACAAAGAGCTGTTCCGAATAGAGGACGGCGACCAGGTTCGGTATTTTACAAAAGGCGGCGAGGAGCGAAAGATAACCTGCCGCTATATCGATGATTACCACTTTGAGGCTGTCAGCCATCGGGGAAACAATCTTTACCACATCTGCGAATTTGCAGAACGGTACAACAGAACCGGCTGCCATGACATCATCCCACTTCGCCAGTCTCTCCCTGAGAATTGCTTCAGCGCCTTAGAAACCACCGGCGAGATGATTCTCATTACCAAAGGAGAACGAGGCTATGCGCCCACAGGTGTTTTCCCGCAAGGCGCTTCCCCCAGTGAGGGGGCAGCAGCCTTGAACGCTGTAAAAGGTGTTACCAAGGCGCAGGAGGCCGCCATGGTAGCCGGTTCCATGTTTGGCTGGGGAACGCCTGCCGCCGACCCGAAAAATTACGATAATCTCGGTCAGCCCCTAAAAAGCAAATGCCGTTCTCACTCCGCAGAACGCTAGAAAGGAAATCCCATGAACACCACGTCTTTGGAATATCACCGTGGTGATATTTTCTATGCAAACCTTGAACCGCATCTCGGCTGTGAACAGGGCGGTATTCGCCCCGTCCTTGTCCTGCAAAATAACATTGGAAACAAGCACTCCAAAACGCTGATTGTATCGGCACTGACCAGCCGAACCGCAAGCAAAGCAAAGCTGCCAACCCATGTATTTCTGGATTACATTCCCGGAATGCAAGCAAAGATTCCCTCCCTAATCCTTCTGGAGCAGATTCTTACTCTGGATAAGCGCCGTCTGCTTGGCTACATCGGTTCACTTTCTGATTCCCAGATGGAGCGGGTAAACAAGGCGCTAAGATGCAGCCTTGAATTATGACAACCAGGCTGGGCAGTTTACTGTCCAGCTTATACATATTATTTTCAATCAAGGAGGCAACTAAAATGGACTGTTCGGCAACTACATATACGCAGCTCTTTCAGAATTATCCCGATGTAGTATCCACTGTGCAGCTAAGTGAAATGCTTGGGGTCTGTGAAAGAACGGTATATCAGCTCTTAATGACCAACCAAATCAAGCACTTCCGAATCGGCCGGGCCTATCGGATACCGAAAGTGAACGTGATTGCTTTTATGAAAAGTGAAAGCACAGATTGACAAACTTGCCGGAATCCGGTTTCGATGCTACCATGTAGCCACGCAAAAGCCAATGACACCACATGACAGGAGGTTTTAACATGGTTTCGGGTCATTTACGCGAGCAAAACGGAATGTTCCAGATGGTTCTCACCTGGAAAGATTCTTCCGGAAAACGAAGAAGCAAATCCCTTAGCACAGGTCTGGCTGTAAAAGGGAATAAAAAAAGAGCGGAAAAGATGCTGCTCAAAGCCCGTTCTGAGTTTAATCCAGACAATTACATGCCCAGCACAGGGATGTTATTTACAGATTTCCTCGAAAAGTGGCTGGGGGATAAGGTGGCGGATATATCGCCTGACGAATATTCGGATTATATCTATTACGTCAGAACCAATATCGTTCCATATTTTTCCCGACACAATGCCGACATCAAGGAAATCACAGATGAAAAACTTATTGCCTACCTTGACAATGAGCGGAACGCAAATGGTATTGGAAATAAGGCTCTGCTCTCCATCAATCGGACAATTTCCATCGCACTAGACTACGCTATTTCTATTGGATGGCGAACAGACAATCCAGCCTGCAATATCAATCCTTGCCTGGTCAACACAACGCCGTTTTTTACATCCTTTTTGCGTGACTGGTTAAAAATGATGAAAACTCAGGTGGCAGTCACAACGTACAGCGCATATGCAAATGTGATGTTGAATCGGATAATTCCTTATTTTGATGAACATCACCCTAGCATTCGATTGAATGCCATTACCGCCAAGCATATTCAAGACTACTACACCTATGAGATGGAAGTAAACCATGTTTCAGCCAATACCGTAAAGCATCGACACGCGAATATTCACAAGGCTCTCTCATACGCCTATAAAACAGACATGATTCAAACAAATCCTGCTGATAAAGTAGAGCTTCCCAAAGTTGAAAAATATTCCGGGAATGTCTACAACAAAAAGCAGCTTGAAGAACTGTTCCAAGCAATCAAAGGCGACCCTGCTGAATTTGGTGTAGTAACGGCAGCATTTTATGGATTGCGGCGCAGCGAAGTAGTTGGATTAAAGTGGGATGCCGTTGATTTTGAAAAGAAGACCATTACAATCAAGCATACCATTCAGCAGACAAAGGTTGATGGTAAACTTCAAATTGTTCCCTGCGACAGAACAAAGACAAAATCCAGCTGCCGTACCCTTCCTCTTGTTGCACCTTATGAGGCAATCCTGCTTAAGATGAGAGAAAATCAGAAAGAAAACAGGAAACTCTGCGGTTCCTGTTATTGTACAGACTATCTCGACTATATCTATGTAAATGAAATTGGAGAAATCATTAAACCTGATTACCTCACAACGCATTTCAAAGCTTTTCTGGAAGAACACAATATGCCACATATTCGCTTCCACGATCTTCGCCATAGCTGTGCAACGCTTCTGTTTGCTCAGGGTGTCCCCATGAAGGAAATTCAGGCGTGGCTTGGTCACAGCACTATCGGAACAACCGCCAATATTTACACGCATCTGGACGAGAATTCCAAAATCAATTCTGCCAATGCAATTATTGGCATTTTGGAGCAAAAAAAGGACACTCAGAGCATTTCATCTCCGAGTGTCCGTTGAAAAAATGGTGCCGCTAACCGGACTCGAACCGGTACTGAGTAACCTCAGGCAGATTTTAAGTCTGCTATGTCTACCATTCCATCATAGCGGCATATGCATCCCTCAAAAACGAGGGATGGAAGGTTGGAGGGATGTTTTGGAGGGATGCTCCAAATTTCCCAAATTTCAAATTCAAAAAGCTCGCATTTCTCTAATGCTTTTCAAATTGGGTGCTTGATTCGGCCCAGGGGATTTTAAGTCCCTTGTGTCTACCAGTTCCACCATGGCGGCATAGGAACGGCCTTTTGTTTGCGGAAAATATCATACCACAAAACAGGCAGGCCGTCAAGATGCTACATCTGATCGATGTTCCGGGAGAAGGGCTCCAGGCAGTGATCCAGAAACCAGTCAACTTCTTCCCGGCCTGTGGCTTTCAGAGCCTGGAGAGTCTGGGCGGCGGCGGTGGAGAACTCCAGGTTGCCGGCCTTTAATTCCTCAATGCACTTGATGTGGGCAGCCAGCTTATCGGCTGCCTTGACGATGGGATTCAGGTTTTCGTCGTCCTCCAATACATAGCGCTCATAGCTGGGCCGCAGAGCAGGAGGGAGCATCTCCAATAGCTTCTGCCCGGCGACTTTTTCCACAGCTTTGTAGGCGGTGCGGATCTCCGGATTGTAATATTTGATCGGTGTGGGCATATCTCCGGTGAGAATTTCCGAGGCATCGTGATAGAGGGCGGCCACAGCGCATTTTTCCGGGTCCGGGGAAGGAAGTCCCAGGATGTCCCGGCGGATCAGGGCCAGGGCGTGGGCCAGGACGGCCACCTGGTGGCTGTGCTCCTGGATATTCTCCGGAAAGCTGTTGCGCATGAGCCCCCAGCGGCTGATGTAGCGCATCCGGCTGAGAAGGGCATAGAATTCATTTGCCATGGCGCAGCTCCTTTGCCAAGGCATCCAGGTAGCTTACCAGATCCTCTGGGCGGTCACAGAAATGACTGCCGCCGGTGATCTCCTCTTTGGTCCGGAAGCCCCAGGTGACGGAAAGGCAGGGGACCCCTGCGTTTTTGGCCGTCAGCACGTCCACCTCGCTGTCGCCTACATAGATGCAGGTGTCGGCCCCAATGGCGGCCATGGCCTGATAGACCATCTCCGGGGCGGGCTTTCTGGGGCAGTCCGTTGCCTCTCCCCGGGCGAAGATGCCGGGGAAATACCCGGCGCACAGGGGCTTCACCGCGGTGTCAGGCTTGTTGGACACAATGGCAAGGGGGTATTTCTTTTGCAAAGCCGCCAGAGCTTCGGAAATGCCGGGGTAAGGAGCGGTTTTGATCTGGCAGTGGCTGGGATAATAGGCCTGGAACCGGGCCAGGGCCTCTGCGCTGTCTACCCCCGGGGGTACGGCCTGGGCCATGAGCCTGCCCGCTCCGTTGCCCACGAAGCGGCGGACCTCCTCCAGGCTCCTTTCGGGGTAGCCCAGAGAGGAAAGCGCATAATTTGTGGCGTCCTTCAGGTCCTCCAGGGTGTTCAGCAGGGTGCCGTCCAGGTCGAAGAGAATGCCAATAGTCATAGAGACAGGCCTCCGTTCTTTAGGATGCGGATGTCGTCCCCCACAAAGGGCACCCGCTTATAGCTGCCCCGGAGCCGGGAGGCAATCTGGGGGGTGTAGCGCCGGGCAATGTCCTCGGTGGACAAATTGGTCGAAATGATGGTGGGTTTTCCGGCCAACAGCCGGTCGTTGATCAGGCTGTAGAGGGCTACATTGGTAAATTGGCCCGGCATTTCAGTACCAAGATCATCAACGATCAGCAGGTCTGCCGCCAACGCGGATTCTGTATCTGTGCGGCATTGCTCGTCACGTTCGAATCTGGCTCGTTCCATCTTATTGAACAGACTGGAGGCCGTTTCGTAAGCAACGCTGTATCCACGGTCTGCTACGGCTCTCGCGATACAGGCAGACAAAAATGTTTTGCCCAAACCCGTACTTCCGAAAAGCAGGAGATTTCCTGACTTTTCCGAAAAGAACATGGCGTAGCTCCGGCATTCACGGAGATTCCGCTCCATAATGGCCCGGGGACTTGCTCCGTATTTGGGGTCTACACGGTCTGGGTAAAGGGACAGATCGAAATGACTGAAGCTGTCACGGGTGCCGGAAAGAATGGAAACATCCCGCTTTTGCTCCTGACGGCACAGCTCCTGCAAGCACTCACACATGGTGGACCCCACATAGCCTGTTCCGCCGCAGATGGTGCAGATCGGCGTTTCGTCCAGGAAGCCTTCTTCAAAATGCGCTTTGACAAGAGTTTCCCGCTCTTGCTGCAGCCCTTTGTTTTCCTCCCGGATTTTGGCCAGGGCATCCTGACCGTCAGAGCCGGAAAGAAAAGCGGCCTGAGCGGCTTTCGCCATTGTGACCCGGAGTTGGCGGTCAATTTCCCGAATACGGGGGACCTGTTCGTAAGCAATGGCCAGATGCTGCCGATTTTCGGAATCCCGTTCTTCTTTGGCCTGAGCAAGGCGCGCCCTCGCGCGACGAACGACATCAGCGCTGTAACCCATAGATCATTCCTCCTGGAGCATTTGTTTGATTGTGGCGGCCACATCCTCATCCAGCGCGTTGGGATTGGAGGAGCGACTGGTGGGCTTCTTGTCCCCAGCCCGGATGGCCTGGGCGGTGTGAAGCCCGGCCTCGTGCCAGCGCTGCAAAATCTTGTTCATGTATGCCCAGTTGAGGCCGCCGGTATTCAGGCAGGTCCGCTCATAGGCCATGGAGATGGCCTCGTTCTCGAAGCCCATTTCAAGCCAGCTTTGGGCGTAGCGCTCCTCAGCGGCAGTGAGGTTCCGCCCTCTGATCTGGAGCACCTCCATAAGCTGAGCCAGCCGGGAGGAACGGACATTCTGGGCCTGGATGAAGGCAGAGGCCTCCTCAATGCTGTCAATGCCCCGCTCGGCCCAGGCGTAGGCCTCCTTCTCAATGGCCCGGAGACTGGGGTTCCGGTTGCTTCCCCGGCGGCGGGCCCGGTCCTTGCAGTAGCACACCAGCATCTGGATGACCTCCACCGGCATATTGAGATACCGGACAAAGCCCAGCAGGATCTTCAGTTCCTCGGTGTTCAGGTTCCGGCCCAGCAGCCGCTGGATCTCTCCGTAGAGCCTCTGGAAGGAGGCATCGGAGTCCATGGTGGTGAGCACATCCCGCTCCGTGTAGTCCGGCCGCTCTCCTGGGGCAATGCGCACTGTCCGCTCCTCCGGCCACAGGCCCAGCTGCCGCAGGGAAGCCGCGGCGCAGCTGAGCCGGGAGGCCCCCAGGTTCAGGTCCTCCCCGGCCCGGTCCGGGTCGTTGCCGCAGGAGATATAAAGATACAGCAGTGCCGCGTCGGGGCTGGCCGCCCCTAAGAGCTTGCGCAGGTCTGTTTCTGATACTGTAATGGAATCCGTTACCATAGTGTTTCCCTCGAATGTAAATCAGTCTGTCTATTATACAGAAAAAGACGGAAAATGTCAAAAGAAAAACCCTCTCCTTACGAGAGGGTGGACCGGGCAAGGACCGGGACAGTTTTTTTACCGCTTTTCTGTAAAGGATGGATCGAAATGGACATTGAGGTGGGGGTAGGTCATTTCGATGCCCTGCTGGTCGAAGATGTCCTTCACCCGCTGGTTGACGGTGAAGTATACGTTCCAGTAGTCCGGCGTTTTGGCCCAGAACCGCAGGATATAGTTGATGGCGTTGTCTCCGTAGCTGTCCACGGCGGCGAAGGGGGCGGGATCTAAGAGGGCATTGTCTACGGTGGCGGCCTGGACCAGGGCATCGATGACCTTCTGGGTGGGGGCGTCATAGCTGGCGCTGACTCGGAGCTCCGCCCGGCGGGTGGGGTTGGCGGAGTAGTTGATGACGGTTGCGGACATGACGGTGCTGTTGGGAATGCACACCACCTTATTTTCGGCGGTTATAAGCCGGGTATAGGTCATGTCGATGGAGGCAACGGTACCGCTCAGGTCCCCGATGTCCACGTAGTCTCCGGAGTGGAAGGGGTGGGTGGTCAGCAGGGCGAAGCCGCCGAAGACATTGGTGAGCATATTCTGCAAAGACAGGGAAATGGACAGGGTCAGCACGCTGGCCAGAGCCACCACGCCGGTTACATCAATGTCCAAACAGTCGGCGATGCTCAACCCCAGCAGCAGATAGAGCCCCACTTTGGTCAGGGAGTAGACAAGGCTGTGGGCCGCCTTTTCCAAATGGGTCTTTTCCAGGGCGGTTCGCTCCAGCCGCAGCACCAGCCGGATGATCAGCAGCCCAATGGCCAGGGTGGCCGCGGCGGAAAGGGTGCGGTTTAAAACAAAGGTACCGGCTCCGGAGAACCAGTTTGAAAAATTGAATGTTTCCATAGGATACCTCCCAGTCTGGCAAAAAATCTACCTGTATATTATAATCAGCCCTAGGGCACATTTCAAGAGAAAAGGAGAAAAGCGTCATGATGCAGACAGAAAAATAACAATTCGTCATTTTCTATAAAAATAGACAATTGCGATTGTCGAAAACGCTGAATTCTTGTGAAATACAGGCTCTTGCATCCAAATCAATGGGTGATATAATAACTGCGTTCTAAACGAAGAAATTATGAAAAGAGGCATTCTATATGGAATACTTGCTCGCCATTGGTCTGGCTATGTTTGCTGGGCTGTTTTTGTCCCGCCTGACCTCCCGGTTCAACCTGCCTGACGTCACCAGCTATCTGGTGGCGGGCCTGCTGATCGGGCCCTTGGGCCTGGGTGCTCTGGGCATTCCCCATCTGGGTCTGCCCTCCTATGAGTTTGTGGATAAGCTGGGACTCATCAGTGATATTTCCCTGGGCTTCATCGCCTTCTCTATCGGACCTGAGTTCCGGCTGGAGCAGCTGAAGCACATCGGTAAACAGGCCACGGTGGTTGCCATCTTCCAGGCTTTGGCCGCCACGATTTTTGTGGACCTGGGCTTGCTGCTTCTCCACCTGTTCCTGGGGGATACCCTGCCGGTTTCCACCTGCATCATGTTGGGTGCCATTGCCACCGCAACCGCCCCCGCCGCTACCGTTATGGTCATCAATCAGTATAAGGCAAAGGGCCCCCTGACGGACATCCTGCTTCCTATTGTTGCCCTGGACGATGCCGTTGGCCTCATTGTCTTTGCCGTGTCCTCCGGTATTGCCAAGGCGTTGATCTCCGGCACCGTGAATATGGTGTCTCTGCTCGTCAATCCGACCATTGAGATCCTGGCATCTCTGGTCCTGGGCGCTGCCCTGGGCTGGGTGTTCAGCGTGGTGGAGAAGTTCTTCAACTCCCGGTCCAAGCGTTTGAGTCTGGCTGTGGCCTTTGTCTTCCTGTGCACTGCCTTCTCTAAGGTAGAACTGGACTTCTCCAACGGTGTGTCCATCGGATTTTCTCCGCTGCTGGTGTGCATGATGTGCGGCACCATCTTCTGCAACCTGTGCGACTTCTCCGAGGAGATCATGTACCGGGTAGACCGCTGGACCGGCCCTGTGTATGTCCTCTTCTTCGTCCTCTCCGGCGCGGAGCTGGACCTGCGGGTCTTTGCCAGCGCCGCCGTTGTGGGCATTGGCCTGGTGTATATCCTGATGCGTTCCGCCGGCAAGATCACCGGTGCCAGCGTGAGTTCCCGGTTCATGAAGTGCCCCCATCAGGTCTGCAAGTATCTGGGCATCACGCTGCTCCCTCAGGCCGGTGTGGCCCTGGGTATGTCTGCCACTGTGGCCGCGGACTTTGGCGCCGAGGGAGCCATCATCCGCAACATCGTCCTGTTCTCCGTTCTGATCTACGAGTTGGTTGGACCGATCCTGACCAAGATCGCCCTGACCGACGCCGGAGAGATCACCCCCAAGACCATCTCCAACCGTGGCGTTATGCCGGAAGAGCTGAAGCGGTAAATTCCCTACCTTCCCCGTAGGGGAAGGCGAAAGAAAGCCTTCCGGCACAGGAGGGCTTTTTTTCTTACCCTATTGACCTTTTCTGTGTAAATCGGTATAATCAAGTTATCTATTATAGACAAGGAGTGTATCTTCCATGTACTATCGTATGCGTGTTGCCGGGCTGGAGCGGGATCTGCCCATCTGTCCGGTGAATGACAATCTGTCCATTGCCGGCTTTATCATCTTTGGCGATCAGGAGCTGACCGTGGCCTGTGCGCGGGAGCTGCTGAAAAAGGCACCGGAGTATGACTACATCATCACCGCTGAGGCCAAGGGCATCCCTCTGGCCCACGAGATGGCCCGTCAGGCCGGTGACAAAAAGTATTTTGTGGCCCGGAAGGGACCGAAGCTGTACATGCGGGATACCTTCGGCGTGGCCGTCCGCTCCATCACCACCGACAAGGAGCAGCACCTGTACCTGGACGGCCAGGATGCCAAGCTCATCAAAGGCAAGCGGGTCCTTATTCTGGACGATGTGATCTCCACCGGCGAGAGCCTGAAGGCTCTGGAAGCCCTGGTAGAGAAGGCTGGCGGCATTATCTGCGGCCGGATGGCCATCCTGGCTGAGGGCGATGCCAAGGACCGGAAGGACATCATCTACCTGGAGCCCCTGCCCCTGTTCAACGCCGACGGCACTGAAAAGTAAGGAGAAACGCCTATGTTCTGTCCCAAGTGCGGCAATCTGCTGAATGACAACGAAAAATACTGCCGCTCCTGCGGTGCAAAGGTTGAGCGCAGCGAAAGCAAGGTCAATGCCCCCTGTGACCATTCCCACGGCACCACTGAGCTGCCCCCGGTGACATTGGGAGAGGCGGTCCGGCTGTTCTTTACCCGCTATGTGGATTTTGAAGGCCGCTCCCGCCGCAGTGAGTTCTGGGGAGCCCAGCTGGCCCTGTGGGTCTGCTCTGGGCTGGTGAATCTGGTGCTGCGGGACAGCATGCTCACCAGCTTCTGGTCCCTGGCCACCTTCCTACCCGGCCTGGCCGTTTCCATTCGGCGGCTTCACGACATCGGCAAGAGCTGGGTTTATTACCTGTGGAACCTGCTTCCCGTGGCGGGGCAGATCATCCTGCTGTATTACTTCTGCAAGGACAGTGAGCCCCACGCCAACGCCTGGGGAGAGAGCCCCAAGTATCCGGGATGATTCTGAACGTAAAAAAGGGACCGGTTTGTGCCGGTCCCTTTTTGTATCAAGAAAACCACCGGTTTCCCGAGAAGGAAACCGGTGAAAACATTTTTTAGCCGCAGTTGGCAGCAGCGTTGATGCCCTCAAGCCTTCCCGGAGCCGGAGGCCTGTGCCAGAGCCTGGGACACGGCGTCCTTCACGGCATTGGAGGTCAGAGACGCGCCGGAGACACCGTCGATTTCGGCACTCTGGGCAGAGAGCACCTGCTCCCGCAGGGTGGGCAGAGCCTGACCGCCCAGGGCGGGGGTCTCATCGGGACCATTCAGCTCCACTTCGTCAATGCTGCCGCTGGGGCCGACGGTTAAGATGGCGGTGACATTGCCGCCAAAACCGGTGCCGGTGGCGAAGTAGGTGCCGGGGGTATAAGCGCCCGCGGCGGGGGCTTCGGTGGAAGCGGAGGCGGGAATCAGGCGAATACCCAGGATCATGGCCAGCGCGACCAGATAGGCGACCAAAAATTTGATGGCGCCATTGGAAAGCTTCTTTTTCTGCATAGAATCTCCTTCTTCTGTTTCTAGAATTTCATGCGGGAATATGGTATCACCTTTTTCGGTAAATTTCAACCGATAGAAGCATCTCTCCTCAAATTCCCATGGAGAAAAATGGAGGGAAGAAGGGGCTTGTTCTGATAAAAATGCCCAAATCGGCCATTATTCACAAAAAAACGGCTCTTTCCAACCGGAAAGAGCCCCAAATTTACTTATTTTTCGGTAATATCACAGTGAACTTTGTAAATGCCGGGTTGCTTTCCAGCTGGATGGAGCCGCCGTGGAGCTCTACCACCCGCTTGACCACGGCCAGGCCGATGCCGTTGCCCTCGGTGTTGTGGGAGCGGTCCGCCTGGTAGAATTTGCGGAAGACGGCGGTCTGCTGCTCTTGGGGAATGTAGGAGCCGGTGTTGCTGATCGACACGGCCAGAGTGGACCCTTCCTCCTTGGCGGAGATTTCTACGGTCTGACCCTCGGGAGAGAACTTGATGGCATTGTCTAAAAGGTTCACCCAAACCTGCTTCAATAGCTCCGGGCTGCCGGTGATGGTGTGCTCTTCCAGCTCCAGGTTCATATCCAGACCCTTCGTTTCCCATTTCCGCTCCAGCAGCAGCACACAGGTCCGCAGCTGCTCGGATACATTGAAGGTGGCCACATCCGTCAGAATGGCCTGGTTTTCCACCTTGGTCAGGTTCAGCACATTGGTGGCCATCAGGCTCAGGCGTTTGCTTTCGCTTTCGATAATGTCCAGGTACTCTGCCTGCTCCTTGGGGTCCAGGTTGCCCTGCTTTAAGAGGCTGGCAAACCCGGCAATAGAGACAATGGGGGTTTTGAACTCGTGGGAGAAGTTGTTGATAAAGTCGGAGCGGAGGACCTCGGTACCCTCCAGCTCAGCGGCGGTGGTATTGAAGCTGTCGATCATGTCCCGGACCGGGGGGATGGAGCTTAAAATCTTTCCCGGCAGGATCCGGGCCTTATAGTCTCCGGAGGCCAGGGAGTGGAGCCCTGCTGTCATCTGGTTGATAGACCGCAGGGGAAAGGTGCCCAGCAGCAGGGCAAGCAGGGTGCCGCCGGCCAGACTGCTGGCGGCGATGATGGCGAAAAAGCTCAGAATGCTGGCGTTCTCCATCCACTGAGCCAGCAATCCCATATGCTCGATCACCAGCAGCACCAGACCGATGATCAGCAGGGTGACCAGAGTCACCACAAATACGCTGGCGGACAGCAGCAGGGTCAGGGTCATGCGGCCCTTGTTTTTCCGCTTCATACCTTCTTCACCGCCTTGTAGCCCAGACCCCGGACGGAGATGATCTCGAACTCCGGCCAGGATTCAAAGCGCTTGCGCAGCCGTCCGATGTGGACGGTGACGGTCTCCCAGCCCGTATCGGAGTCCATGCCCCAGATCTCATCCATGAGCTGGATGCGGGTGAAGATCTTGCCGGGATAGGACAGGAGCTTGTAGAGCAGGAGAAATTCCTTTTGGGGCAGCTCCTGATGCTCGCTTCCCCGGGAGACGGTGAGAGAGTCGTAGTCCAGCACCACATCCCCCACCACGATTTTCCGCTCGCTGACGATTTTTGCCCGGCGAAGCAGGGCCTTGATCCGCAGCAGCATTTCGTCGGTGTCCACGGGCTTGGTCATGTAGTCGTCGGTGCCTACCAGGAAGCCTTTTTTTCGGTCCTCGGAGAGCTGCTTGGCGGATACCATCAGAATGGGCAGCTCATTGTTGGCGGAGCGCAGGGTCTTGGTGAACTCGTATCCGTCCATCCGGGGCATCATGATGTCCAGTACGGCCAGGTCGATGTGCTCCCGGTCCATGACGGACAGGGCCTCTTCCCCGTCGCAGGCGGTGGTGACGGTATAGCCGTCGCCCTCCAGCACGGCCCGCATGAGCCGTCGGGTGTTTTTGTCGTCATCTATGACCAAAATATGAAACATGGTGTGTTCCTCCATGATTTAGCTTGCTTTTGCGCCAAGCATATGGTATGATTCTAAACCGAAACGAAACTGTTGTCATTATACCCCATTTGCTGGGGGACCGTCAACAAATGGGAGGAAATTTCTTCAGTTTATTCACAGTTTAGCTTCTCACGCTAAAATGGCACCGATAATGGGAAGAAAGAGGAGGAATCGGCTGTGAAACAATGGGCAGAACGGTTTTTTTATAAAATCGTGTGGCGGCTGGTATGGATATTTTACCCCCGGTATACCATCGAGGGGCTGGAGAATCTGCCGGAGGAGTCTGCCATTGTGGTGGGCAACCACTCCCAGGCCCATGGCCCCATCTTCAGTGAGCTCTATTTCCCGGGAAAACGGTCTATCTGGTGTGCCGGACAGATGATGAACGCCAAAGAGGTTCCGGATTATACCTATCACGATTTCTGGGACGAAAAACCGGCCCTCCTGCATCCTTTGTTCCGGCTGGTGTCCTACATCATCGCCCTTCCGATTTCTGCCGTCATGCGCTGCGGCGATACCATTGCTGTATACCACGACACCCGGGTCATCGCTACCTTCCGCGCCACCATCCGGAAGCTGAGTGAGGGCAGCCACATTATTATCTTCCCGGAGTGCAAAAAGGGCTACAACCAGATCCTCTGCGCGTTCCAGGAGAATTTTATTGACGTAGCCAAGCTCTACTACAAAAAGACGGGCAAAGAGGTCTGCTTCGTGCCCATGTATCTGGCACCCAGGCTCCGCAAGGCCTTCTTTGGAAAGCCCATTCGCTATGACAGCACCAGGCCCATTGCCGAAGAGCGTCGGCGCATCTGCCGGGAGCTGATGGAATCCATTACGGCCATCGCCGTCAGCCAGCCGGAGCATATCGTGGTGCCCTATCCCAACATCCCCAAAAAGGACTACCGCACCAATCTTTCTACGGAGGCAATCCTTCATGACGAAACCAATGGTTGATTACCGGGACTTCCGGTTTTCCAAGCTGAATGACCCCCAATTCTCCCACCTGAAGCTCCTTGGGGGCTGGCTGGTGTATTTTCTTCTCTATTTCCTTACAGAAAATCTCATTCCTGTGGAAAAATGTCACCTGATGCACAGCGTTGTAGACGATTGGATCCCCTTCAACGAGTTCTTTTTTATCCCCTACTGCTTCTGGTTCCTGCTGACTGCAGTCACTCTGGTGTATTTTCTCCTGTACGATGTGGAGAACTTCAGGAATTTCCAGATCTTCATCATGATCACCCAAGCCGTGGCTATGGTGGTGTATATCCTCTACCCCAGCTACCAGGACCTGCGGCCCGCAAGCTTTGAGCGGAACAATCTCTTCACTCATGTGGCGGCCTTTATCTATGCCTTCGACACGCCTACCGGGGTCTGTCCCAGCCTCCATGTGGCCTACTCCATCGGCATTGCCTCCTGCTGGCTGAAGGAGAAAAAGGCAAGCAGGGGCTGGAAGGCCTTTGTGGCCTTCGCCGCAGTCCTCATCAGCTTCTCCACCATGGCGGTCAAGCAGCACTCCTTCATCGATGTGATGGCAGCTATCCCTGTGGGACTGCTGGCGGAGGGAATTGTATTCCATACGTATTGGAAAAAGAAGCTTCAAAAGTAATCCAACCCCCGCCGGAGGATGCCTTCCCCTGGGGGAAGGTGGCCCCCCCGGGGCCGGAAGAGGGGCGGTACCAGGTCCGGCTCGGCACTGCCCCACACCCGTCAGGGCTTCGCCCTGCCACCCTCTCCCAGGAGAGGGTTTTGCCCCCTCATCCGTCCTGGGCTGCTCGACTTCAGCACTGCCTGGCAGACAATAAAAAACCAGCCACCCCGATTCTGAATCGAACGGGGTGGCTGTGCCGCTATGTAGGCTTACATCCTCACGCAGCTCCGGTCGATTTCGGCCAGGCTGTGGACACCGCACATCTGCATGGTGTCGGCCAGCTCGTTTCTCAGCTTCTCCGTCAGGGCTACGGCACCCTCTGCGCCGCCGCCGTAGACGGCGCAGACATAGGGCCGGGCAATGACCACGGCCTGGGCACCCAATGCCAGGGCCCGAAAGATATCCGTGCCGCTGCGAATGCCCCCGTCTACCAGGACCGGCACCCGGCCTTCGACGGCTTCTACGATTTCCGGAAGGACTTCTGCCGTGGCGGGGCAGCCGTCCAGCACCCGGCCGCCGTGATTGGACACCAGGATGGCATCGGCACCGGCATCCAGGGACTTGAGGGCGCCCTTGACGGTCATCACGCCCTTGACGATGAAGGGCAGCCCGGCAATGGCCTTGATCTGGCGCAGCTGCTCCACGGTTTTGCTTCCTGCCGGGGGATTCATGCCCCGCAGGAAGGGCAGCCCCGCGGCATCCACGTCCATGGCTACGGCAAAAGCGCCGCACGCCTTGACCATGGCCATTTTTTCCTGAATGAGCTCCAGGTTCCAGGGCTTCACGGTGGGCACGCCCAGGCCGCAAACCTCGCCGATGGCCTTGGTGGCCTGGACCATGACGTTGGCGTCCAGACCGTCGCCGGTGAAGGCGGCAATGCCGGCCTTGGCGCAGCCGCTGACCAGGGCGGCGTTGTAGGTCTGGTCGTTATAAAGGTCGCTGTAGTGCATGGTCACCGCTCCTACGGGACCGGCAAACAGGGGGGCCGCAAAGGTCCGCCCGAAGAGGGTGAAGCGGGTGTCCGCCTCGCCGTAAGGGCAGAGGGTATCCATGTTGACCCGGATCCGCTGCCACATCTCGTAGTTGCGAATGGCGGTGTCGCCTACGCCTTTGGCACCGGGACCGGGCACGGTGTTCCGGCAGGCCAGACCATTGCACACAGGGCAGGCCTTGCACTTGCCCATATTGCCCCGGGCAGCGGCCATCACTTCACTGTAATTCATTGGGAATGCACCATCCTTTCTGATTCTGCCGCTACTATAGCATATTCCGGGACAAAAGTACACATCCGTTTGGGAAAAATTTGAGGAATCCCGGAGGCTCCACGGCAGGAGAACACAGCCCTTATTTTTGAATCAAAAATGAACGGGAAACCGGAGGATTTTTGTAGGAAAAGGAAAAAATAGAGAAAGCCCTTTCCGACATGTTGACAAATGACGGATTTTGGATTACCATGGTCACAACAAGTGAAAAAACTGATGTAATTTCGGTTTATGGCCCGAAAGTTTCTACCGCAACGCCAAAAGTTGTGACCATTGGTAAAGATGAAAAAATCGCGTTCCTGAGTCTGCATTTCTGTGGTATTGGAAGGCGATTCCTCTTTCCGTGGGCCTGGGTTTCGCTCACGGATTTATTATTTTGATGACAAAGGAGCACCGGAAGAATGAAAGAGATGGAACAGAAGATTTTGGAGGAAGGCAAGGTGCTCCCCGGCGGGATCCTGAAGGTCGGCAGCTTCCTCAATCAGCAGATCGATGTGCCTTTTCTGGGCCGGATGGCCAAGGAGATCGCCCGGCTCTACGAAGGACAGGGGGTCAACAAGGTGCTGACCATTGAGTCCTCCGGCATTGCCATTGCCGCGGCTGTGGCTCTGGAAATGGATGTGCCTATGCTCTTTGCCAAAAAGCACAAGTCCAGCAATGTGGACGGGGCGGTTTATACTTCCGTCGTTCATTCCTATACCCATGGCACCGATTATACCATTGTAGTCAGCAGCGAATACCTGACGAAGGACGACCGGGTGCTGCTGGTGGATGATTTCCTTGCCAACGGCAAGGCCCTCATTGGCCTGACGGACCTGGTCAGGCAGGCCGGGGCCACTACGGTAGGCGCGGCCATCGCCATTGAAAAGGGCTTCCAGGGCGGCGGTGACGCCCTCCGGGCCCAGGGAGTGCGGGTGGAGTCGCTTGCGATTGTGGAGAGCATGACGGACGATTCCATTACCTTCCGGAGATAAAACCCCTGACCTTCCCTTGGGGGAAGGGGGACCGCCGCAGCGGTGGATGAGGGGCGGCATAGGGTTGGACTTTGTTCCGCCCCACACCCGTCAGGGCTTCGCCCTGCCACCCTCTCCCAAGGAGAGGGTATTCAGATCCGGTTGTTAATTGCGACAGCAATTTACACATAATTTTTTAGGAGGAAAAAGAAACATGAAAAAGATCCTTTCTCTGGCATTGGTCCTTGTGATGGTCTTAGGCCTGGCCGCCTGCGGCTCCAAGACCGAGGCCCCCGCTACCACTGCCGCTGCCGCTGAGGCCGGCGAGACCACTGCCGCGGCGGAAACCCAGGCTCCCGCTGCCGTTGCCGATGTGAAGCTGGGCTTCATCTTCCTGCACGACGAGAACTCCACCTACGACCTGAACTTCATGAACGGTGCCAAGGAGGCCATTGCCGCCCTGGGCCTGACCGAAGATCAGTACCTGTTCCGCACCAACATTCCTGAGGGCCAGGAAGCTTATGATGCTGCCTGCGAGCTGGCCGATGCCGGCTGCAACATCATCTTCGCCGACTCCTTCGGCCACGAGGATTACATCATCCAGGCCGCCAAGGAGTTCCCCGATGTGCAGTTCTGCCACTCCACCGGCACCAAGGCCCACACCGAGGGTCTGAGCAACTACCACAACGCCTTTGCCGCCATCTACGAGGGCCGGTATCTGGCCGGTGTGACTGCCGGTCTGAAGCTGAACGAGATGATCGAGAAGGGCGAATTCACCGCTGAGGAAGCCAAGATGGGCTACGTGGGTGCCTTCACCTATGCCGAAGTCGTTTCCGGCTACACCAGCTTCTATCTGGGTGCCAAGTCCGTCTGCCCCTCCGTCACCATGGACGTGACCTTCACCGGCTCTTGGTACGATGAGACCGCCGAGAAGGAAGGCGCCAATAAGCTGATCCAGAACGGCTGCAAGCTGATCTCCCAGCACGCCGACTCCATGGGCGCTCCCACCGCTTGCGAGACCGCCGGTGTGCCCAACGTTTCCTACAACGGCTCCACCGTTGCCGCCTGCCCCAACACCTTCCTGGTCTCTTCCCGCATCAACTGGGCTCCTTACTATGAGTTCGTTGTGAACTGCGTCAAGAACGGTGAGGCGATCCCCGCCGACTGGACCGGCACCATCGAGACCGGCTCCGTGGTCCTGACCGACATCAACGAGGCTGCCTGCGCTGCCGGCACCGCTGAGAAGCTGGAAGAGGTCAAGGCTGCCATCGAGGCCGGTACCACCAAGGTCTTCGACACCACCACCTTCACCGTGGAAGGCAAGGCTGTGGAATCCTACATGGCCGACGTGGACACCGATGCCGCCTACACCCCCGATACCGAGGTCATCGAGGATGGCGCTTTCCAGGAATCCACCAAGCGTTCCGCTCCTTACTTCGACCTGAAGATCGACGGCATCAACCTGCTGGATACCGCATTCTAAAACAGTTTTATCCCAGGGCCCTTTTGGGGCCCCGGGAATGCTGCAAAGGGCAGCGCAGTGAAGATTCGCCGCGTTGCCCTTTGCGGCATTCAAATACAAAGGAGTGACCTACTTGGAAGAGAAACAAGCGGCAGTTCAGATGCGGGATATCACCAAGCGCTTCGGCTCCACCCTGGCCAACGACCGGGTGTGGCTGGACATTTACAAGGGGGAGATCCTGGCCCTGCTGGGCGAAAACGGCAGCGGCAAGACCACCCTCATGAATATGCTTTCCGGCATCTATTTCCCTGACGAGGGACAGATCTTTATTGACGGAAAAGAGGCCCTGATCCGCTCCCCGAAGGACGCATTCTCCTACGGCATCGGCATGATCCACCAGCATTTTAAATTGGTGGATGTGCTCACCGCCGCGGAGAACATTGTCTTGGGCCTGAAGGAGCCGGGGCGGCTGGATATGAACAAGGTGGCGAAGAAGGTCAAGGCCATCTGCGACGCCTACGGCTTTGATGTGGACCCCAATCAAAAGATCTACAATATGTCCGTTTCCCAGAAGCAGACGGTGGAGATCGTGAAGGTCCTCTACCGGGGAGCGGATATCCTGATCCTGGATGAGCCCACCGCCGTGCTGACTCCCCAGGAGACCGACAAGCTCTTTGCGGTGCTCCGGGCCATGCGGGACGACGGCAAGGCCATTGTCATCATCACCCACAAGATGCACGAGGTGGAGAGCCTGTCTGACCGGGTGGCCATCCTGCGCCACGGCCAGTTTGTAGGAGATATGCTGACCAAGCGGACCTCCGCCCAGGACATGACCAACATGATGGTGGGCCGTCCGGTAACGCTGAATATCGACCGGCCGGAGCCTGTGGATCCCAAGCCCAGAATTGAAGTGAAGAACCTGACGGTCAAGGACCAGGAGGGTACCGTCAAGCTGGAGGACGTATCCTTTACCGCCAACTCCGGAGAGATCCTGGGCATTGCCGGTATTTCCGGCTGCGGCCAGAAGGAGCTATTGGAGGCCATTGCGGGATTGCAGAAGGTGGACTCCGGCTCGATCAGCTACGTGGAGGATGACGGCACCCGGGAGGAGCTCATCGGCAAGGACCCCACGGCCATTGCCTCTATGGGTGTGTCCCTGTCCTTTGTCCCGGAGGACCGGCTGGGCAT
Organism: uncultured Eubacteriales bacterium; assembly: GCA_900547405.1. GTDB lineage: Bacteria > Bacillota > Clostridia > Oscillospirales > Oscillospiraceae > Faecousia. The sequence goes on along the minus strand of URGL01000006.1, from coordinate 27,075 downwards.
GGGCCTGGTGGGCTCCATGGACCTGACGGACAACATGATGCTCCGGTCTTTCCGCAAGGGCAAGTCCTGGTTTACCGACCGAAAGGACCCGAAGAAGCTGGCTGAGCAGGTGGTGAAGGAGCTGGAGGTCAATACCCCCGGCGTCAGCACCCCCGTCCGCCGACTTTCCGGCGGCAACGTGCAGAAGGTTCTGGTGGGCCGGGAAATCGCGGCAGCGCCCACGGTGCTTCTGACGGCCTACGCTGTCCGGGGCCTGGACATCAATTCCTCCTACACCATCTACGACCTGATCAACAAGCAGAAGAAGGCCGGTGTGGCGGTTGTCTTCGTGGGCGAGGACCTGGATGTGCTGCTGGAGCTCTGCGACCGGATTCTGGTGCTTTGCGGCGGCAAGGTCAGCGGCCTGGTAGATGGGCGCACCGCCCAGAAGCCGGAGGTCGGCATGATGATGACTCGGTTGGGAGGAAAGACCAATGGCTAAACAAAGCAGTGTAATGCACATCTCCAAGCGGGACAGCCTGCCCTGGTATGGGGCCTGGGCCATCCGGGGGGCGGCGATTGTGCTGGCGCTTATCGTCTGCGCCGTGGTGACCACCGCCCTGACCGGGGAGGACCCGGTGGGGGTTTACAAGACCATGTTCGCCGGTGCCTTCGGCACCCCCCGGAAACTGTGGATCCTGGGGCAGAACCTGGCGATCCTTCTCTGCGTTTCTCTGGCGGTGACTCCCGCCTTTAAGATGCGGTTCTGGAACGTGGGCGGCGAGGGCCAGATCCTCATCGGCGGCCTTGCTACCGCTGCCTGTATGATTTTGCTGGGCGATCAGCTCCCCAATTGGCTGCTCATTGCCGTGATGGTGGTGGCCGCCTGCGTTGCCGGTGGTATCTGGGGCGCGGTGCCTGCCATCTGCAAGGCCAAGTGGAATACCAATGAGACCCTGTTCACCCTGATGATGAACTATGTGGCAACCCAGCTGGTTGCCTACTTCGTCATTCTCTGGGAGGTGCCCAAGGGAGCCGGTAAGATCGGCATTATCAACCAGTCTACGGAGGCCGGCTGGCTGCCTCAGATCGGCACTTACAAGTACCTGCTGAATATCCTGGTGGTAGCGGTGCTGACAGTCATTATGTATTTCTATCTGACCCGGTCCAAGCAGGGCTACGAGATTGCCGTGGTAGGCGAAAGTGAGCGCACCGCCCGATATGTGGGCATCAAGGTCGGCAAGGTCATTGTCCGCACCATGTTCCTCTCCGGCGCGATCTGCGGCCTGGCGGGGCTCCTGCTGGTAGGCGGTACGGATCACACCATTACCACCACCATTGCCGGCGGCCGGGGCTTCACCGCCGTTATGGTGGCCTGGCTGGCAAAGTTCAATCCCTTTGGCATGGTCTTTACAAGCCTGCTGCTGGTGTTTCTGGACCGGGGAGCCAGCGAGATCTCCACGATCTACTCCCTGAACCACTCCTTTGGAGATATCCTGACGGGCATCATTCTGTTCTTCATCATCGGAAGCGAATTCTTTATCAGCTACAAGCTGAATTTCCTGAAAGAAAACCGGAAGGAGGAGAAGAAGAATGTTTGATTTTGTTTCCTTTTTCCCAAGAGCCGTCATGCAGAGCATCCCACTGCTTTACGGCTCCACCGGCGAGACCCTGACGGAGAAGTCCGGCAACCTGAACCTGGGTATTCCCGGCATTATGTATGTTGGCGGTATCTGCGGTGTCATCGGGGCCTTCTTCTACGAGCAGTCCGGCAATATGAACGGCACCCTGGCGGTGCTGATCCCGCTGATCTGCTGTCTGCTGGGATCCCTGCTGATGGGCCTTCTCTACTGCTTCCTTACGGTGACCCTTCGGGCCAACCAGAACGTAACGGGCCTGGCCATGACCACCTTCGGCGTAGGCTTTGGCAACTTCTTTGGCGGCTCCCTCATTAAGCTCACCAAGGCAGAGGTGCCCTCGATCGCCCTGTCCGCTACCTCCAGCTATTTCCGCAAGAGTCTGCCCCTGGCGGAAACCACCGGTGTCTTCGGCAAGCTGTTTCTCAGCTACGGTTTCCTGGCCTATGTGGCCATTGCCATTGCGCTGATCGCTTCCTATGTGCTGAAAAAGACCCGGGTGGGTCTGCAGCTCCGGGCCGTGGGCGAAAGCCCCGCCACCGCTGACGCGGCGGGCATCAACATCTCCCGGTATAAATACATGGCCACCTGTATTGGCAGCATGATCGCAGGGCTGGGCGGGCTGTATTACGTCATGGACTACGCCTGCGGCGTCTGGTCCAACGATGCCTTCGGGGACCGGGGCTGGCTGGCCATCGCCCTGGTGATCTTCACCATCTGGCGGCCCAATGTGGGAATCTTCAGCTCTATGCTCTTTGGTGGTCTCTATATCCTGCACCTGTTCCTGCCCACCGGCACGAATCTGGCGGTCAAGGAGCTCTACAAGATGCTGCCCTATGTGGTCACCATTGTGGTCCTGGTGCTGACCTCTATGCGCAACAAGCGGGAGAACCAGCCTCCGGAGAGCCTGGGTGTGCCCTATTTCAGAGAAGAAAGATAATTGTGCCCCCTCCCGGTGATCGCCAAAGCGCCGGGAGGGGCTTTTGTATCAAAAACCTCAAAAAGTTTCGGTGAATCCGTTGACAAATGTCCGTTCTGATGCTACGATACCTCCCAAAAGGAGGGTTTTCATGGACAAAAGGAAAAACAAAGGCTTTACACTGATGGAAATGCTGATTGTAATAGCCATCATCGCGATATTGATAGCGATTGCAATACCGATGATGAGAGGACAGATGCACAAGACCCAGGTGGCGGCGGATATTGCCAATGCTCGTGCATACTTTGCGGCCATGGAGGCGGAGTATATGCTGACCGGTGAATACGATCCCACAATCGGAGACGATATGTGGACAGGGATCACGGATACACTGAATTTTCCGGACGGACAGGTAATCAAACTAAAGGCCGGAAAGTGCAGCATTATTCGCCCGACAGATGACAAACTGGGGACCTTTGGATATCAAATCCATTATTTTTGCAATCAAGGCGACTGTACATACACCTTTGGTGCTAAAAGCTAAAAGAGGAAAAACCAATGGACAAAACAAAACTTTCAAACATTCTGGCCGCCATGGAAAAGGAGAACATCCGCCAGCTGCTGATCTCCGATCCGGCGGTGATCTTCTACCTGACCGGCAGCCGTATAGAGCCGGGAGAGCGGATGCTGGTGCTACTGCTGAAGTCTGGCGGAGACCACCGGTTCTTCATCAACGACCTGTTCCGCCAGCCCAGGGACCTGGGAGCTCCCATCACCTATTATAACGACACCCAGGACGGCCCGGCCATTGTGGCGGAATACCTTTCCACAGAAGAGACGCTGGCTGTGGATAAAAACTGGCCGGCTCGGTTTCTGCTTCGGCTCCAGGAGCTGGTGAACTGCAAGTGCGTCAATTCCTCTCCCATTGTTGACGGGGTCCGGGCCATCAAGACCCCTGCCGAGCAGGAGAAGATGCGGGCCGCTTCCCGGGACAATGACGCCGTCATGGCCAGGATCATCGGCGTTCTGGGGGAGAACCACACGGAAAAAGAGCTGGGGGATCTCCTGCTGAAATTCTATCTGGAAGCGGGAAATCAGGGCTATTCCTTCGAACCCATTACCGCCTTCGGCGGCAACGGGGCGGACCCCCATCATGTCACCGACGACACCAGAGGAAAGCCCGGCGACTGCGTGGTGCTGGACATCGGCGGACGGAGGGAGGACTACTGCTCCGACATGACCCGGACGGTGTTTTTGGGTTCTGTCAGCGACCGGCAGCGGGAAATCTATGAAATCGTCAAGGAAGCCAATCTTCGCGGCATTGCCGCCGCAAAGCCGGGCAACCGGATGTGTGATGTGGACAAGGCTGCCCGGGACTACATCACAGAAAAGGGCTTCGGGAAATACTTCACCCACCGCACCGGCCACTCCATCGGCCTGGAAGTCCACGAGGCCGGGGACGTGTCCGCCGTCAATCAGGCGGTGATCCGTCCGGGCCAGTGCTTCTCCGTGGAGCCGGGCATCTACATCCCGGAGGAGAACATCGGCGTCCGCATCGAGGACCTGGTCCTGATCACGGAAACCGGATGCGAAGTATTGAACAAATTCCCCAAAGATCTGACGGTTGTACCCTTTTGATTTCTGATGGACATCTGACCGCCGGTGTGGTACAATAGACCTCATCTTGTTTGAAAAAAGAGAGGACGATCTATGGAAACCATTGCTGCTGTCAATTCGGCGGTGAATAACTTCGTCTGGGGTGTGCCCGCTATGGTGTGCATTGTGGGCGTGGGCCTGTGGCTCAGCTTCCGGACCCGGTTTATTCAGATCCGCAAATTCGGCATCTCCATGAAGGAGACCTTCGGCCGGATGTTCCACAAAACCGATGCTGCCCAGGGGGCGGTCACTCCCTTCCAGGCGGTGTGCACCGCTCTGGCGGCTACCGTAGGCACGGGCAACATTGCCGGTGTGGCGGGGGCCATCGCCATCGGCGGGCCGGGCGCTGTGTTCTGGATGTGGTGCAGCGCCCTGCTGGGCATGTGCACCAAGTTCGCCGAGGTCACCCTGGCGGTCCACTTCCGGGAGAAGAACCGGGAAGGGGACTGGGTCGGAGGACCTATGTACTACATCAAAAACGGCCTGGGGAAGAAGTGGCAGTTCCTGGCGGTTATTTACGCGGTGCTGGGCGTTTTGACGGTCTTCGGCACCGGCAACGCCACCCAGGTCAACGCCATCGTCACGGCCATCGATACGGCCCTGGTGAACTTCAACCTGGTCTCCTCCGCCGGGGCCCTGAAGAGTGTCAACCTGGGGATCGGCATCGGCATTGCCCTGCTGGTGGCTATGGTGCTGGTAGGGGGCTTGAAGCGCATTGGCAATGTGGCGGAAAAATTGGTGCCCTTTATGGCCCTGGTGTATGTGACCATGGCCCTGGGGGTGCTGGTGCTGAACCTGAACCGGGTGCCGGGGGTGCTGGCCATGATCCTCAAGGGGGCCTTCAACCCCGCTGCCGTCACCGGCGGTGCCGTGGGCAGTCTGTTTTTGTGTATGAAAAAGGGCGTGTCCCGGGGCATCTTCTCCAACGAGGCGGGCCTGGGCACCGGCTCCATCGCCCACGCCGCTTCCGATGTGGATGACCCCATCCGTCAGGGCTACTTCGGCATCTTCGAGGTTTTTGCCGATACCATTGTCATCTGCTCCATGACCGCCTTTGTTATCCTCATCAGCGGGGAGAATATTCACTATGGCGCGGCGGCGGGGGCGGAGCTGACCATCAGCGGGTTTACTGCGGTCTATGGCAATATTGCATCCTTGCTGGCGGCCTTGGCCATGTGCTGCTTCGCCTTCTCCACCATCATCGGCTGGGGACTCTATGGCACCCGGTGTATGGAATTTCTGGTGGGCTCCAAGGCCAACCGAGGCTTTATGATCGTCTATTCCTTTGTGGCCATTCTGGGCGCTACCATCGACCTGGGGCTGCTGTGGGACCTGGCCGAAACCTTCAACGGCATGATGGTCATCCCCAACCTTATCGGCCTGTTCCTCCTGTCCGGCACCGTGGTGAAAATGGTCCGGGAAAGGGTGGACGGCAAGTAAACCCTTGCCCTTCCCTGGGGGAAGGTGCCGCCCCACACCTGTCCCGGCACGGCCCTGCCACCCTCTCCCAGGAGAGGGTATTTCTTTATTCTTAAGAATTTATTATGTTGACCACAACAGCCCCTGTGTGTATAATAATTCCGGAACGCACAAAACTAGGATGGAAAACCAATCCGCAAAGTGAGGAACGGGAATGAAGGGAAGAAGAGCATGGTGTATTGTCAGCCTTCTGCTGGCCTTTGTGCTGGGGGGACTGACGGTATTCGCGGCCTTTACGGCACCGGCGCGGGGAACGTTGGTGGTGGACATGGACCCGGAGGCGGAAAATGCAGCCCGGGGACTGATGGAGGCTCTGGTCCAAGGGAACCTGGAGGCTGCCGGAGGATATATTCTGGGAACGCCCCAATTCACGGTGCCGGACCAAAGCGCACAGAGCGCAGAGGGCCTTCTGTGGCAATACTACTATGACGGTCTGAGCTACACTCTGGACGGAGGCCTCTACCCGGGGGACCGGGGCCTCAGCCAGAATGTGACCGTGACCCTGCCGGACCTGAAAGCCCTGACAGAGCGCATGGGGGTACTGGCCCCGGAGATCCTGACGGAGAGAATCCAGGCCGCGGACAGTATGGAAGAGGTCTATGACGACCAGGGAGGCTACCGGCAGGATGTGACGGAGAGTGTGATCCTGGAGGCGGCGAAGAAAGCCATGGAAGAACCTGTGGAAACCCGGCAGCAGACCCTGACGCTGGGCCTGTGTTACGTAAACGGAAGCTGGTGGGTCCGGCCGGATCAGAGGCTGCTGGATCTGCTCTCCGGCGGACTGGAAAAGGGGTGAGGAGATGAAAGCAGTCAAAACCCTGCTGACGGTGCTTCTGTGTATGGCCATGGTTGCCCTTTCCGGGGGGATACTGGGGACGCTGCTGCTTTTCGGCAGCGGTCAGACCGGCAGCGTCTCCACCGTGGAGACGGACCTGGGGGCCCGATACGGCAACGCCATTCACAACCAATTGGCGGATGCCCTGGCAGGCATTGCCTCGGTGAAAAAGACCTATTGGATCGCGGCGGACGCTCCGGCGGCTCCGGAACCGGATCCCCAGCGCTACGGCACCACCGACGACCCCCAGAGCCTGGGATGGCTGCTGGAAGAGGCCAGGGATGTGCTGGAGGGGCAGGATACCTATTTTTCCACAGAGGTCACCCTGCTTCCCGGCAGTGAGGTCCACTATTATTTGGATGAAACGATCCTGGCCATTACCTGGAAACAGGTCATCGACGAGTTGGCGGTGACCTTCTCTGAGGTGAAGATCATGGACCCCTCCCAATTCCGCCGGTATCTGGCGGGGGACAGCTTCGGCTCCGGAAAGCTGATGCTGACCACGGAGATGTCCCAGACCGTCAACGCCGTGGTGGCCTGCAGTGCGGATTACTATGGATACCGGCCAGACGGCACTGTGGTGCTGGACGGAGTGGGCCTGCGGACCAGCCGGTCTCTGCCGGACCAATGCTATATTGATTCTGAGGGCAATTTGCAGGTAACCCTGGGAGAGAGCTTCGGGGACCTGGAGGAGCTCCAGAAGTACGTGGACGAAAACCGGATCCGGTTCAGCCTTTCCTTCGGGCCTACCCTGGTCCAGGATGGGGAGGTCCATTGGCGGGTCAATTACCCCATCGGAGAAATGGACCGCTGCTACGCCCGGGCGGGGATCGGCCAGCTGGATAAGCTCCACTATCTCTATCTTGCCTGCAACCGGGACGGGGAGGACACCTCTACCCCGGACATCATCCGTTTCGCCAAACTCTTTGCCTCCACCGGCTGCCGCCAGGCCTACAACCTGGATGGAGGCCAGACGGCCACGGTGGTCATGGACAACGAGGTCATCAATCAGGTGAACTACGGCAGCCAGCGCAGGATCAGTGACATCATCTATTTTGCCACGGCAAAGCCAAAGGAGGAATAACAAATGGACTCTGTGGCGTTTTTGATCGGCCATTACAGCATCTATTGGAGCACCGTCATTGTGGCCTTTGCGGCGGCGGTAGGGGTCTTCCTCTTCTGGTTCTTCTATCTTTGGGATGAGCCGGATGTGGTGGGGGCCTTCTGCGTGGTGCCCCTGGCCCTGGGGCTGGGCGTGGTGCTGGCGAGGCTGTGCCACTGGTATTTCCGGCAGGACAGCTACCGGAGCCTACAGGAGGCCATGACGGACTATTCCGTAGGAGGTCTGGCCCTGATGGGGGCCTTCGCCGGGTGCTTTCTGGCGGCCTGCCTGGCGGCGCTGGTTCGCCGGGGACGGCACTTTGGGGCCATGCTGGATGCTATGAGCATTGCCGGGGCCGGGGCCGTGAGCCTGGGCAGGCTCTCCGGGCTGTGCAACACGGCAGACAGAGGTGGGATTGTTGCAGAAGGAAGCATCTGGGCCAGTGGGCTGGTGAATCCAAGCACCGGGGCCACGGAATACCGGCTGGCCACCTTTCTCATCCAGGCCTTGGTGACGGCGGCGGTATTTCTCCTGCTGGTGGGGCTCTATTTCTGGGGAAGGAAAGGCTACCGCCGGAAGGACGGAGACCTATTCTGGATGTTCTGCCTCTATTATGGAGCCGCGCAGGCGGTACTGGACTCCACCCGGTTTGATTCCCTCTATTTCCGCAGCAACGGCTTTGTCAGTGTGGTGCAGATCCTTTGCGTGGCGGCGGTGGTGGTCCCTCTGGCCGTCTTCGCTGTCCGCTACCGCCGGGCCAACGGCTGGACGCCCGGCTGCCTGACGGTGCTGGGCTCCTGCCTGGTGCTGCTGGGATTGGCGGGATGGATGGAGTACTATGTCCAGCGCCACGGCAATCAGGCGGCCTTCGCCTATACCGTCATGGGAAGCTCCCTGGCGGGGGTGGTGCTGCTGGGCACCGTCCTGTGGGTCCTGACCAGAAAGCGGGAGATCCCCAGGAGCATGCCAACGATCTACCCCAATATTACCTGATTTTTCCGGCCCGCAACCGCGGGCCGGATTTTCATAACGGAAAAAAGCCTGAAAACCCCTTGTAACGAGGCGCCGTTTGTGTTAAAATAAGATGATTTATTCTGATTTCGTTATTTTGGAGGAACCTATGCCGCTTCACAGTCCGCATTAGCCCTCTTTTGGAAGAACAGAAAAACCCAGAACAAACGGAGGACTAACCATGTCAACATTGGAAGAAGAAATCAAACGCCGCCGCACCTTTGCCATCATCTCCCACCCGGACGCCGGTAAAACCACTCTGACAGAAAAATTCCTGCTCTACGGCGGAGCCATTGCCCAGGCCGGTGTGGTCAAGGGGAAGAAGAACTCCCGGGCCGCTACCTCCGACTGGATGGAGATCGAAAAGCAGCGCGGTATTTCCGTTACCTCGTCCGTTATGCAGTTCCAGTATAACGGCTATTGCATCAATATTCTGGATACCCCGGGTCACCAGGACTTCTCTGAGGACACCTATCGGACCCTGATGGCTGCGGATTCTGCCGTCATGGTCATCGACGGTGCCAAGGGCGTGGAGCCCCAGACCCGGAAGCTCTTTAAGGTCTGCGCCATGCGGCACATTCCCATTTTCACCTTCGTCAACAAAATGGACCGGGAGGCCAAGGACCCCTTCGACCTGCTGGATGAGTTGGAACGGGAGCTGGGCATCGAGACCTACGCCATGAACTGGCCTATTGGCTCCGGCAAGGATTTCCAGGGGGTGTACGACCGGGAGAATAGCCAGCTGCTGTTCTTCTCCGGCGTGTCCGGCAAGAATAAGGCCGGAAAAGTGGCCATCGACCTTTACGATCCGGAGGTGGCGGAGCACCTGGGCAGTGAAAAGAAGCATCAACAGCTCATTGACGATGTGGAGCTCCTGTCCGCCGGCCGGGAAATGGACCTGGAGGAGGTCCGCAAAGGCCAGCTGAGCCCGGTGTTCTTCGGCTCCGCTCTGACGAACTTCGGCATTGAGCCTTTCCTGGAGGCCTTTTTGCAGCTGACGCCCCCGCCTCTGGCCCGGGTGGCGGACTGCGGCACCATCGACCCCTTCAGCCCGGATTTCTCTGCTTTCGTTTTCAAGATCCAGGCAAACATGAACAAGGCCCACCGGGACCGGCTGGCCTTTATGCGCATCTGCTCCGGCAAGTTCCAGCGGGACGCGGAATATTATCATGTCCAGGGAAACAAGAAAATGCGCCTGTCCCAGCCCCAGCAGATGATGGCGGCCGAGCGGGAGATCGTGGAAGAGGCCTACGCCGGGGACGTGATCGGCGTGTTTGACCCGGGCATTTTTGCCATTGGCGACACCATTACCGTGCCCGGCAAGAAGTTCACCTATTCCGGCATCCCCACCTTTGCGCCGGAGCATTTCGCCCGGGTGTCCGCTAAGGACTCTATGAAGCGCAAACAGTTTGTAAAGGGTACGGAGCAGATCGCCCAGGAGGGCGCGATCCAGATCTTCAAGGTACCGAATTCCGGCATGGAGGAGGTCATTGTAGGCGTTGTGGGTACGCTGCAGTTTGATGTGTTTGAATACCGGATGAAGAACGAATACGGCGTGGATCTGCGCATGGAGGGCTTGCCCTACGAGGAGATCCGGCTGATCGATGAGTACCCCGGAGAGCTGACGGACCTGAATCTGGGCACCGACGCGGAGCTGCTGGAGGACTACCGGGGCCGGAACTTGCTGGTCTTCTCCAGCTACTGGGCCATTGACTTCACCTGCCGGAGAAATCCGGGGCTGAAAGTCAGTGAAATCGTGGTTTCGGAAGGATAAGCGCTATGCACATCTGGGGACATCTCAAAACCATCAGCCACCACCGGTGGCTGGTGATGTGCGGCTGCTTCCGGGTAGGGCTCTACCGCCAGGGGCTGACCCATGACCTTTCCAAATTCTCCCCGGTGGAGTTCTGGAATGGAGCCAGGTATTACCAGGGCACCCGGAGCCCCAACACCGCCGAGCGGGAGGAGAAGGGCTACAGCCTGGCCTGGATGCACCACAAGGGCCGGAACAAGCATCACTACGAATACTGGACGGACCTGAGTCTGGAGACCCGCCGCTATGAGTCGGTGGAAATGCCCAGGCGGTACTTAGTGGAGATGGTCATGGACCGGCGGGCCGCCTGCATGACCTATCAGGGGAAGGCCTATACGTCGGCCTCTCCCGTGAAATACTTCCAAAAAAGCCGGGAACGGCTGCTGATGCACCCAAATACGGAAAAAGCCCTGGGCTACCTTCTGGAAATGCTCCGGGATAAGGGGGAGGAGGAGACCTTCCGCTATATCCGTCAGTCCGTGCTGAAGGATAAGCCCTTCCCTTGGGAACTGTGAGGCGCGATATGGCCAACGGGATGCGAAAAGAATGGAAGGGGCTCCTATGGGCCCTGCTGTGGGCCGGTATCTGCCTGGCCTCCGGCCTGATGATCCGGGCCATTCAGTGGGGGGCCGGTGGGGGAAGCGCCGGTGCCCATCTGCGCTTTGGCCTGGCCTACAGCCTGTCCGGGGGAAAAATCGGACTGCTGATCCTGGGCCTTTTGTGTCTGGCGGCGGGCTTCGGCACGGTCTGGGTCCTGAAGGAGGAAAAAAAGATATACTGGCCCGGCGTTGTTCTGGGGCTGTTCTTTGCCGGTATGACCCTCATCCATCAGTCCCCCACGGGAATGCTGCAAGACCTTTGGGCCTTCCCGGAGGCGGGAAGCGCCGAGAGCCTGCTCTTCTGGCTCACCGGGGGGCTGTGCTGGTATGGGGCGGTGCTGCTCTTCTGCGGGCTCCTGAACCGGCCCCGGCAGGTCCGGGAGCCCATTCCCCGGTCCCGGAAGCGGATGCTGCTGTGGGCGGGGGTGCTGCTCCTGTGCTGGCTGCCCATCCTGATCCTCCGGTCTCCCGGATCCATTTACGCGGATACCGATGCCCAAATTCTGCAATTTCAAGGGGTTATGCCCTATGAGGCCTCCAACCCTCTGATCCTCAGCTTTGTCTACGGCCCTCTCTTTACCCTGGGCCAAAGGATCGGCGGGGACAATTGGGGGATCTTCTGCTGCGTGATCTTTCAGACGCTTCTGGGGCTTTTCGCCTGCGGCTTTGCCTGCGAAGAGCTGACGGCCCAGAGGGGGACTAGGAAGGCCGGGGCACTCCTGTGTGCCTTCTTTGGCCTGGTGCCTGCCTTTGCCTCCTTCTGCGCCGCGGCACTGAAGGACTTTATCCACGCGCCGGTCTACCTGCTCTTCGTACTTTACTACTGCCGCACAGCCCGGGGCGGATCCAGGGGAGACTGGCTCCGGCTGGCCATTCTGGCCCTGCTGGCGGCGGCTACCCGGAAGGGGGCCGTGTTTCTGGTGGCCTTCTCTTTGCTGGGGCTGGCCCTGCTGAAAAGGGAAAAACACAAGATTTTAACGGTGGGGACTCTGGCCCTGCTGGCGGTCCATTTTCTCCTGAACGGTCTGCTCTTTCCGCTGATCGGTGTGGAAAAGCCTATGGAGCAGGAAAACTACAGCTTCTTCTACCCCATTACCGGCTTCTACTGTGCCAGATATGACGGGGAGCTGACGGAGGCGGAGAAGCAGACCATTGCTGCGGTGCTGGATTACGACACTGTGGTGTCCGGGTTCTCCACAAGAGGTGTGGATACCATCAAGCGGACCTACCACGCGGAAAACGAGACCCAGGTCCGGGCTTATTTGGCCCTTCACGGCAAATTCTTCCTGCGCCATCCCCTGACCTGCCTGGAGGCCCTGGTCTATTCCCGGAACTACTACTTTACCCCCTGGAGCGCCAAGGGCGAGCGCATTAGCGTGGCCATGCATCCCTTCCGGGAGGTGGACCCAAAAGCGGACAGCAACTTTTCCCATTGGCTCCCGGAGGATACCCGGAGAGCCTTTGAGGACAAGCTGTGGGCGGCTACGGACACTTTCCCCCTAAAGGAACTCATCAGCCCAGGTACCTACACCTGGCTGACGCTGCTCCTGCTGGCTGCCGCCTGGAAGCAGAAAAACAGGCAGCGCCTTGTGGAGCTTCTGCCCCTGGTGCTGCTGACGGCGGGACTCCTGCTGACCCACCTGAACGGAGCCGCCCGGTACGCAAGTCCCCTGTATTACTGTGTGCCGGTGGTGCTGGGACTCGATGGAGGTGCCTCATGATCCTGATATCCTGTGCGGACAATGCTCTGGGTCTACGGTTCAACCACCGGCGGCAGAGCCGGGACCGGGTGGTTTGCGGTCGAATGCTGGAGAAAAGCGGCGGGCGGCTGTGGCTGGCGGTGGAGACCAAAGGGCTCTTTGCCGGGTTTCCTGAGGCGGAGCTGACAATCGTATCGGATCCCGCGGCGGTGCCGGTGGGAAGCTTCTGCTTCTGGGAAGGGCCTACGGATGCACCGGCGGAAAGGATCATCCTCTACCGCTGGAACCGGGACTATCCCGGAGACGAGAGATTCTGTTTTCCCGGTGGGGAAGCGATGTGGCAGCTGGACCGCTGGGAGGACTTCCCCGGCTTTTCCCACGAAAAAATCACGGAAGAAATCTACATCCACAAGGAGTGACCCATGGCGAAGAGAAGACAGAAGCAGCAGACCCTATCCTGGCAGCAGCTGCTGATCGTCCTGGTGCTGGCATTGGCCTCCTTGGCGTATACCTACTTTTTTGGTCCCCTGCAAACCGGGGCAACGGTCAACCTGGATTCCATTCCGGCCTATTCCGGTCAGGCCTATGTGGCCGTCAACGGCAACCGGCCCTTCTTTACGGAGCCCCAGTATACGGAAACCTCCTACGAAACCTATTCGCCCCTGGATCCTCTGGGCCGCTGCGGACCGGCGGAGGCCAACGTGGGTCAGGACCTGATGCCTACAGAGAAGCGGGGGGCCATCGGCTCCGTGAAGCCCACAGGCTGGCAGGTATCCAAGTATGACTTCGTAGACGGGAAATACCTGTATAACCGGTGCCATCTGATCGGCTACCAGCTGACGGCAGAGAACGCCAACAGCCAGAACCTGATCACCGGCACAAGATATCTGAACGTGACCGGAATGCTGCCCTTTGAGAACATGGTGGCGGACTACGTAAAGGAAACAAACAACCATGTGCTCTACCGGGTGACCCCTCTGTTTGACGGAGAGGATCTGGTTGCCAAGGGTGTCCTCATGGAGGCCTGGTCCGTAGAGGACGGGGGAGAGGGTGTGTGCTTCAACGTATACTGCTACAATGTTCAGCCCGGAGTGACCATCGACTACGCCACGGGAGACAACTGGGAAACAAAGTAAAGAAAGATGCCGTCACCGCGGTTTTGGTTCGCGGTGACGGCATTTGTTTATGCGGGCTTCTGGGGATCCTTGGCCTGGGCGCTCCGGAAGGGCCGGGGCAGGGTGGTCTTGTCGAAGACCATGACCTGGCTGGAATAGAGGCTGCTGTTGCCGGAGAGAACGAAGCAGACAATGCTGACAAAGGTGAAGGTGTACACATTGGCACCGCCGAACATCTCCACGCTGAGAACGATGGAGGCCAGGGGAGAATTGGTGACGCAGCAGAAAAGGCCCACCAGGCCCAGAGCGGCGGAGAACCCTGGGTCCAGTCCCAGAAGGCCGCCCCAGACGCAGCCGAAGGTGGCACCGATGCAGAAGGTAGGCACGATCTCACCGCCTTTGAACCCGGCGCTGAGGGTAATGGCGGTAAACAGAAGCTTCACAAGGAAGCTGTACCAGTCCGCCTGACCGTTGACGGCATCCAGGGCCATGTCCATTCCGGCACCGTTGAACCGCTGGTCCCCCAGGGCCAGGGTCAGGGCCACCAGCAGAATGCTGCCCACCAGGATCCGGGTTTTCGGATCCTCCAGCAGCTCCTGGGACAGGTGCTCCGCCTTGTGGATGAACCAGCACATGAAGATGCTCAGCAGAGAGATCCCCAGGGCCAGCAGCAGATACCGGCCGCCGTTGTATGGGGTGAAGGTATAGAGAACGGTCAGATCCACCGCCTCCGGGTAAACTCCCAGGAGCCGGGAGACATAACCGGCGGCCATAGAGGACATAAAGCAGGGAAACAGGGCCGGGGAGAAGAAGGTGCCCACAGACTCAAACTCCATGCAGAACATCATTGCCGTCAGAGGCGTGCCGAAGAGCCCTGTAAATACGGCGCTCATGCCGGCCATGACCAGGATCTTTCGCTCATACCGGCGGATGTGAAAGACCCGGGCGACCAGGGAGGCCAGGGACCCGCCCAGCTGCAGGGCGGCACCCTCCCGTCCGGCGCTGCCGCCGAAGAAGTGGGTCAGGCAGGTGGCCAGAAAGATGGCAGGGGTCACCGCGGGGCTTATATGGTGGCCGTCCAGAGTAGCCTCGATGATCTCGTTGGTGCCCTTGTTGCCGGAGAGCTTCAGTTCTTGGTAAAGTCCCACGGTGAGCAGACCGCCGACAGGCAGCAAAAACAGGATCCAGGGGTGCACCCCCCGGAACTGGGTGAGCGCGCCCAGGGTGTAGTGAAACAGAACTCCCAGCCAGCCGCCCAGGATCCCCACCAGGAGGCCCAGAAGCCCCCACTTGACAAAGGCGACGGCATAGCTGCGAACATAGTCCAGCTTTTTGGAAATATCCATAGAAACCTTCTTTCTTCGGGAAAACCACCGAAAGCAGCGGATATTCGGTGGGCCAGATACGCAAAAGATTTCTAAATAGTAATCCCTGCCGCCGGAATAATCAAGATGCAGAAGCACTAAAAAGGGTTCTTTGCCGGGAAAAAACCTTGTGCGGAACGGAGAAAACGCAAAAATCCCCTCCGCTTTTTTGCGGAGGGGAGAAAAAGGAGAGAAAAGAAACCCGATTACACAATGCCCTGGGCGTTCATGGCGTCGGCAACCTTCAGGAAACCGGCGATGTTGGCACCGGCCACGTAGTTGCCTTCCATGCCGTATTCCTTGGCGGCAGAATCCAGGTTGTGGAAGATACCTACCATGATACCCTTGAGCTTCCGGTCCACTTCCTCGAAGGTCCAGCTCAGGCGCTGGGAGTTCTGGCTCATCTCCAGAGCGGAGGTAGCCACGCCGCCGGCGTTGGAGGCCTTGCCGGGCAGGAAGTAGATGCCCTTTTCCTGGAGGTACTTGGTGGCATCCAGAGAGGTGGGCATATTGGCACCCTCGCAGACGGCGAAGCAGCCGTTGGCCACCAGGGTCTTGGCATCCTCCAGCAGCAGCTCGTTCTGGGTGGCGCAGGGCAGAGCAATATCGCACTTGACGGTCCACACGCCCTTGCCCTCGTGGTAGACGGAATTGGGACGGGCCTTGGCGTACTCCGTCAGACGGGCCCGCTTGACCTGCTTCACTTCGATCAGGGTGGCTACGTCAATGCCGTCGGGATCATAGATCCAGCCGGTGGAATCGGAGCAGGTAACGGGCTTGGCCCCCAGCTGCCAGGCCTTCTCAATGGCGTAGGTGGCTACGTTGCCGGCACCGGAGACGGCCACGGTCTTTCCCTTCAGGTCCTTGCCGTTGCACTTGAGCATCTCTTCGGTGATGTACAGCAGGCCATAGCCCGTGGCCTGGGTACGGGCCAGGCTGCCGCCGTAGCTCAGCCCCTTTCCGGTGAGCACGCCCTCATACTGGCCGCTGAGGCGCTTGTACTGGCCGAACAGGTAGCCGATCTCCCGGCCGCCCACACCGATGTCACCGGCGGGCACATCCTCGTCGGCACCGATGTACTTGTAGAGCTCCGTCATGAAGCTCTGGCAGAAGGCCATGACCTCCCGGTCGGACTTGCCCTTGGGGTCGAAGTCAGCGCCGCCCTTGCCGCCGCCGATGGGCAGGCCGGTGAGGGAATTCTTGAATACCTGCTCAAAGCCCAGGAATTTCAGAATGCCCTGGTTGACGCTGGGGTGGAACCGAAGGCCGCCCTTGTAGGGGCCGATGGCGGAGTTGAACTGGACCCGGTAGCCGTTGTTCACCTGGACCTGGCCCTTGTCGTCTACCCAGGGGACCCGGAACATGATGATCCGCTCAGGGGTAGTCAGCCGCTCCAGAAAGGCGTTCTTGCGGTAGGCCGCCTCATTCTTCTCGATGACCACCTGCAGGGACTCCAGCACCTCGGTGACGGCCTGCAGGAATTCCGGCTGGCCGGGGTTTTGAGCGGCGACCCGCTCCAGAATTTCATTCACATAACTCATAGACAATTGTTCTCCTCTCACGGTATGTCTGGGGCACATTGTAGCAGATTCGACAGAGAAATGCAAGGTAAATTTGCAATTTAATTTTTGGAACTTGCAAAAATTCCTCTTTATACAGGACTGGGCCTGGGATGGGGCAATTTTTGTGGAATTTGCGAAGGATGGGGTGTCAAATCCTGGGGAGAATGTCCCGCCGGATGACCTCTACCAGGGTATCGATCTCCTCCTGGGTGTTATCCCGGCAAAGGGAGACCCGGAAGGCGCTGTCGATGGCCTCCCCGGGGATGCCCATGGCGGTGAGCACATGGCTCCGGTGGCCCTTGGCGCAGGCGGAACCGGCGGAGACGCAGATGCCGGCATCCTGCAAAATATTGATGGTGTTCTGGGTGGGAACGCCCGGAATGGCGATGTTCAGAATGTGGGGGGCCTCATGGGCTCCGGTGAGGACCAGACCGGGGAGGGCGGAAAGCTTTTCGCAGAGGCTGTTCAGAAGCTCTTTCTCCCGGGCGGTGTCCTGCAGAAAGGTCTGTATGCCGGCCTCCGCCGCGGCGGCGAAGGCGAAGATGGCGGGGGTGGCCTCTGTGCCGCTGCGGTAGCCTCCCTCCTGGCCGCCGCCCTGGATCAGGGCAGGGAAGGACTTGAGCCGGGGGGAGATATACAGAGCGCCTGCCCCCTTGGGCCCGTGGATCTTGTGGCTGGACAGGGAGATCAGGTCCGCGCCCAGGGTTTTCGCCTGGAAGGGCACCTTCAAAAAGCCCTGGACGGCATCGGTATGGAAAATGGCCTCGGGGGCGAGCCGGTGGGTGAGCCTGGCCATCTGGGCAATGGGCTGCAGGGAGCCTACCTCGTTGTTGACCATCATCACGGAGACCAGGATGGTGTCCTTCCGCAGGGCCTGCTTCAGCTGCTCCACGGTAATATTTCCCAGGCTGTCCGGCTGGAGAT
The DNA here is from genome assembly GCA_900547405.1 of uncultured Eubacteriales bacterium. Classification (GTDB taxonomy): domain Bacteria; phylum Bacillota; class Clostridia; order Oscillospirales; family Oscillospiraceae; genus Faecousia. Next base: position 9,380 of record URGL01000006.1, on the reverse strand, counting down.
AGGTGACCTCATATCCCTGGGCCTCCAGGTCCTTCATGCAGTTTAAAATGGCGTGGTGCTCCATGGCGGTGGTGACGATGTGTTTGCCCCGCTTGCCCAGCTTCCGGACAGTGCCATAGACGGCCCAGTTGTCGGCCTCCGTGCCGCAGGAGGTGAAATAGACCCGGTCCGGCTCAGCGCCCAGGGCTTTTGCCAGGGTGTGCCGGGCGGCCCGGACCTGCCGGGCGGCCTGAATGCCGAAGTCATACAGGGCGCTGGGGTTGCCCCAGGCGGAAGTCATGGCCTCCGTCATGGCGGCAACGGCCTCCGGACAGGGCTTGGTGGTAGCGGAATTATCCAGATAAATCATGCGTTTCCTTACTTTCCAACGCAGAAGCGTTCAAAAATTCTTGCGGTGATGTCTTCTCGGACGGTGGCGCCTGTGACCTCTCCCATGGCCGCCATGGCCTCCTCCACGTCCAGGAGCACCGCGTCAGGGGTCTGGCCCAGCTTCAGTCCCTGGAGGGCCCGGAGCATGGCCTCGTAGGCCCGGCGGCAGGCGTCATACTGCCGGGCATTGGTCAGGATGGAGCCGTCGCAGAGGGTCTGGCCCCCCAGCTCCGTCTCTATAAGGTCTGCCAGCTGGTCCAGGCCTTCTTGTTCCCGGATGCTGCCGCAGACGATGTTCATAAAGGGAAGCTCGCTGGGCTCTATCTTCTGGCCCAGGTCCAGCTTGTTGATAAAGGCGATGGCGTGGGGAGCGTCGCAGCACAGCTCCAGGATCTGCCGGTCCTCTTCGGTCAGCGCCTGGGATCCGTCGCACAGGAAGATCACCAGGTCTGCCGCCTGGATGGCTTCCCGGGACCGCTGGATGCCCAGAGCCTCCACCTGGTCTCCGGTCTGCCGGATGCCGGCGGTGTCGATGAGCCGTAGCCGGGTGGAGCCTACCAGGACGGACTCCTCCACCGTGTCCCGGGTGGTGCCGGGGATATCCGTGACGATGACCCGGTTAAAGCCCGCCAGAGCGTTTAAGAGGCTGGATTTTCCCACATTGGGCCGCCCCACAATGGCGGCGGCGGCACCCTGCTTTAAGATCCGGCCCTGCTGATAGGTGGAGAGCAGGGCATACAGGGCCTTGGCGTCACCGCGGAGGGCCCCGGCGTAGCGGTCCAGGCCGAAGTCCTCTATGTCCTCGTCGGGATAGTCCAGCACGGCGTGGAAGTGGCTGCAAAGGTCTGTCAGATTGTCGTAGATGGGCTCCAGGGCCCGCTTCAGGGTGCCGCCCACCTGGCCGGCGGCATTGGCGGCGGCATCGGCGGTCTCCGCTTCAATGAGGTCAATGACGGCCTCTGCCTGGGTCAGGTCCAGCTTGCCGTTTAAAAAGGCCCGCTTGGTGAATTCTCCCCGCTGGGCAGGTCTTGCCCCGGCGGAGTAGAGGCTTTCCAGGGCGGCGGCCAGCAGGGCGGGGGAGCCGTGGCAGTGGAACTCCACCGTGTCCTCTCCCGTGTAGCTGTGAGGAGCCCGGGAGACCACGGCCATGCACTGGTCGATGACCCGGCCCTGGGTATCGTGGAGCTCGCCCAATTCCAGCTTCCGGTTTTCCGCCTGGGTCAGAGGCACCCGGCCGGAAAAGACCTTCTGGGCAATTTCAATACAGCCGTCTCCCGAGAGCCGCAGGATCCCAATGGCGGATACCTGATGCCCCGTAGATACGGCGGCGATGGTGTGTGACATATTCTTGGATTCCTCCTTATAGCCTTTCCCTAGGGGGAAGGTGCCTCGGCCCAGCCGAGACGGGTGAGGGGCCGCAGAGGGTCTTCCTCTGCGGCTATGTAATGTAGCAGCATATAGGCGCACATAATGGCCACATTCTCTTCCTTCAGGATGCGCCTGGCTTCCTCCCGGTCTGCCAGCACCACCCGGATTTCTTCGGTGTCCTCCTGGTGGGCAGCGGTGGGGGTCCCTTCGCAGGTGCCGAATACCGTGGCGCAGCTTTCGTCGGTCATGCCTACGGTGGTGAAATAGGGGGGAAGGGAGCCCTTGACCGTAAGGGTCAGGCCGGTCTCCTCGAAGATCTCCCGCTTGGCGGCGGAAGACACATCCTCCCCGGGCTCCACCAGCCCCGCGGGAAATTCATATACGTAGCCGCCAACAGGGTAGCGGTACTGCCTGACCAGCACCACCTTGTCTTCATAAGTGGCATAGACGATGACCCCATCGGGTTGATTCTCATGGGTCACGGCTTTTAGCTTGTTTGCGTCCGCGGTGCGGGAGGCCATGTAGTAGGCAAAGTGACCCCCGTCCCGCCGGACGGCATCCAGCTCATACAGAGTGAGAAATCTGGACCCCGCCAAGGGGCGGATGGAATCGATGTGGGACATAGAAAATCGCTCCTCAGATGTTTTGGGGTTATCATAGCATTTTGGCGGAAGAAAAGCAATCCCAAAAGAAGAAGGGGCTGTGGAAAGACTTTCCGGGAAAATGGGCAAAATTCATATTTCCGTTATAGACATTCTGCCGCGATGCTGGTAGAATGGGTAATAAATTATTTCTAGGAGTTGAACCTATTGAAAAATCTGCGCCGTAACTTTGAGCGGTATTGCTTTGCCAACCGCAATAAGGGCATTCCCAACCTGATGCTCTATATCACCCTGGGCAATGCCGTGGTGTACCTCATCACCATGTTTACAGGGAACGCCATCCTCTACAATCTGCTGTGCTTCAGCCGGGCCTATATTCTCCGGGGGCAGATCTGGCGGCTCATTACCTATCCCCTGACCCTGATGAACAGCAACATTCTCTTTATGCTGATTACCCTTTTGTGCTACTATTCCCTTGGGAGTGCCATGGAGCGGCAGTGGGGCACCCTGAAATTCAACATCTTCTATTTCACCGGCATGGTGCTGATGGATGTGTTCGGCATGGTTACGGGCTACCCCGCCAGCGTGTATTACCTGAACATGAGCCTGTTCCTGGGCTTTGCCACCCTGTACCCCGACTCCGGCTTTCTGCTGTTTTTCATCATCCCTGTGAAGGCCTGGCTCTTTGCCCTGGTGGACCTGGCGATCATTTTCCTCGGTGTGTTTACGCCGCCCTACAGCATAGGCAACCTCTTCCCCTTGGTGGCCCTGGGCAACTATTTCCTGTTTTTCGGCAAGGACGTGCTGAACGTGGTGCCACTGAGCTGGCAGAACTGGCTGCGCAGGCTCTTTAAGAAGAAGCCAAAGGCCGCCCCTCAGCCCAAGATCATCCACTTCAAGGTAGACAATCCCCCCAAGCAGGAGAAGGCCTATACCCACCGCTGCACCGTCTGCGGGAAAACCGACCTGTCGGACCCGGATATGGAGTTCCGCTACTGCTCCAAGTGCAACGGCTACTACTGCTATTGCAGCGACCATATTAACAATCACACCCATATTCAGTAAAAAGGCTCTATGTCCGTCCTGTAAAACCGGGGCGGACATTTTTGCCCATTTTCCCGGAAAACCTATTGACAAAGGAATCGCTGGCGTGTAAAATACACGGTATAACTGCATACAAGCCTTATCAAGAGTGGTGGAGGGAACGGCCCGATGAAACCCGGCAACCTGTTATGAGCAAGGTGCCAAATCCGGCGGCAAACGAAAGATGAGGATCTGATCAGATTTTTTTTACGCGCATCAGGTCTTCTGGTGTGCGGTTTTTTATCTACAGAAAGGAAAAAACAAACATGGAAAAAAGACTCTTTACCTCTGAATGCGTCACGGTGGGCCACCCGGACAAGGTGGCGGACTCCATCTCCGATGCCATCCTGGACGAGTGCCTCCGTCAGGACCCGGCCTCCCGGGTGGCCTGTGAGACCATGGTCACCACCAACTTCTGCCTGATCTGCGGGGAGATCACCACCAAGGCCCTGGTAGACTATGCTGCCGTTGCCCGGGAGACCATCCGGGCCATTGGCTACACCCGGCCGGAGGACGGCTTCGATGCCGACACGGTGGAGATCCAGTGCCGCATCCACACCCAGTCCCCGGACATCGCCCTGGGCACCAACGATGCCGTAGGCGGTGCCGGAGACCAGGGAATGATGTTCGGCGGAGCCTGCACCCAGACCCCGGAGCTGATGCCTCTGCCTGCCGCCCTGAGCCGGGCCCTGTGCAATCGGCTGACGGAGTGCGTCAGGGAGAATGACCTGCTGCGGCCTGACGGCAAGACCCAGGTCAGCGTGGAGTTTGACGAGAAGGGCAATGTGGAGGGCATCGAGACCGTGGTGGTGTCCATCATGCACAGCAAGGATTTTGCTATGGAGGACCTGCGGGCCTACACCCGGGATCGGGTCATTGCCCCGGTGCTGGAGCGCTACGGCTTTGATATCCGCCAGGTGCCCCACATCTACATCAATCCCACCGGCAATTTTGTGGTGGGTGGCCCCAATGGAGACACGGGCCTGACCGGACGGAAGATCATTGTGGATACCTACGGGGGCTACTTCTCCCATGGCGGCGGCGCCTTCTCCGGCAAGGATCCCACCAAGGTGGACCGCAGTGCCGCCTACATGGCCCGGTATATGGCAAAGAATCTGGTGGCCGCCGGTCTGGCGCAGAAGGTCCAGGTCCAGTTGGCCTACGCCATCGGCGTGGCGGAGCCTGTCTCCCTCCGGGTGGACAGCTACGGCACCGGTAAGGTTTCCGATGAGCGCTTGGAGGAGCTGCTGCGCGGGACCTGCGACCTGACCCCTGCCGGGATCATCCGCAAGCTGGACCTGCACAAGCCGGTCTATGTCGCTACCGCCGCCAAGGGCCACTTCGGCGTGGAGGGGAAGACCTGGGAACAGACTGACCTGGCGGAAACCCTGAAGAAACTGGTATAAAAAACGGTGTCCTTGCAGCCGGTCTGGCTGTGAGGACACTTCTTTTTTGCTGCCTTGTTGCCATTTTGGAAAAACTGTGATAGGATGGCAGAAAAAACCGGAGGAATGGAACGATGATGGACTTTCTACGCATCGCCTGCGCCGTGCCCAGAGTATCCCTGGGGGACCCAAAAGCCAATGCCCGGGAAATGGCCGGGCAGATGGCCCAGGCGGAGGGGCAGAACGCAGACCTATTGGTATTTCCGGAGCTGAGCCTGACGGGCTACAGCTGCCAGGACCTGTTTTTTCAGGACGCGCTGTATGAGGCGGCCCTGGAGGGATTGGGGATGCTGCTGGATGCTTCGAAGAATGCCCCCGCCCTGACGGCGGTGGTGGGACTCCCCCTGCGCCTTGGCAGTCGGATGTTCAACTGCGCCGCCGTTGTCTCCGGAGGAGTTCTCCGGGGGATCGTGCCCAAGACCTATATCCCCAACTACAATGAGTTCTACGAGAAGCGCTGGTTTTCCTCCGGGGCGGAGCTGGACCGGGACGCTGTGACTCTGGAGATCCCGGGTCGGGAGCCGGTCACCGTGGGCATTTATCCACAGGGACTGTTTACCATCGGCGAAGGCACTGTCTTCGGCGTGGAAATCTGCGAGGACCTGTGGACCCCGGTGCCCCCGTCCTCTCTGCTGGCCCTTGCCGGGGCGGAGGTCCTTGTGAATCTGTCCGCCTCCAACGAAACCATTGGAAAAGCCGCCTACCGCCGGAATCTGGTGAAGCATCAGTCCGCCGCTCTGACCTGCGTCTATGCCTACGCCTCTGCCGGGGCCGGGGAGAGCAGCCAGGACCTGATCTTTTCCGGCCAGTGCCTGATCGCCCAGAACGGGCAGCTTCTGGGGGAGAGCCAAAGCCCTATCGTTACCGAGGGCCTGCTCATCCGGGACTGCGACCTGGGTGCCATCCGGGCGGACCGGCGGAAGAACAAGTCCTTCGGGGACAACGCCGCCCTGCTGGTGCCGGAGCCCTTGCCGGTGGTTCCCGTCTCCCAAGGAAAACTCCGCAGTGACGGTACCCTTCTGAAGCTTCAGAAGCTGCCCTTCGTTCCCGAGGGGAAAGAGGACCGGATGGAGCGCTGCATGGAGATCTTCCGGATGCAGGTGGCTGGGCTGAAGCGGCGGCTGGAGGCCATCGGCTCCAGAGCCGTGGTGGGCATCTCCGGCGGCCTGGATTCCACCTTGGCCCTGCTGGTCACCGTGGAGGCCATGCGCCAGCTGGGCCGGCCCGCCTCGGAGGTCTACGGCGTTACCATGCCCTGCTACGGCACCTCGGACCGGACCTACCGGAACTCCCTGGAGCTCATGGAAAAACTGGGGGTCAGCTGCAAGGAGGTCAACATCCGCCAGGCGGTAGATATCCACTTCCGGGATATCGGCCACGACAAGTCCCTTCTCAACGGAACTTATGAAAATGCCCAGGCCAGAGAGCGGACCCAGATCCTCATGGACTATGCCAGCGTGGTAGGGGGCATCGTCATCGGCACCGGGGACCTGAGCGAGCTGGCCCTGGGCTGGTGTACCTACAACGGAGACCATATGAGCATGTACGGCGTCAACGCTTCCATCCCCAAGACCCTGATCCGCTGGATGATCGCCGCCATTGCGGACTCCGAGGAGTTTGCCCCGGCGAAAGCCGTGCTGGAGGACATTCTGGATACCCCCATCAGCCCGGAGCTGCTGCCTCCCGATGAAAGCGGCAAGATCAGCCAGTATACGGAGGATCTGGTGGGTCCCTATGCCCTGCATGACTTTTTCCTGTACTATATGCTCCGCTTCGGCTTCGCCCCCAGGAAGATCTTCACCCTGGCCTGCCGGGCCTTCGAAGGTGACTTCGACAGGGAGACCGTCAAAAAGTGGCTCAAGGCCTTCTACCGCCGGTTCTTCACCCAGCAGTTCAAACGCAGCTGCCTGCCCGACGGCGTGAAGGTTGGCTCCGTCTGCCTGAGCCCCCGGGGAGACTGGCGTATGCCCAGCGACGCAGTGGGAAGAATTTGGCTCCAGGAAGTGGAACAGCTATAAAAGTGCCCCGGCGGGACTCCCAATCTCGGAGCCCCGCCGGGGTCGCGTTTAGTGACCAAAGCATTTGCTAAAGAGGGCGCAGCACTTTGGGCTATCGTCCTCTTGGCTGCTTAGCAGCAAAACCGGGCGGGGCTGTCAACGGCGGGCACAGCCCATTTACTTGCCGTTGACTGGCTCGGCCGGATTTGCTACATTACGTCTTTTGTTTCTGCATTTTTACCCCAATTAAGAGCGCAATATATGTGATACTTATATCAAATTGACAAATTATTTTTTACTTTACTCATACCCTTAATATAGTAAACCAACAGCTTCCAACAGCCACGACCGATAAGGTACAATCCAATTCCTGTAATAACACAAATAATAAACACAAGGATAGGGCTATTTACTCCCAAAATACCAATGTACTGAACATAAGGAATACCTAAATTCAATAAAAAATCTATCAACTTGACTGCACCTATAATTGGGGTAACAATCCCACATAAGATAAATACAGGGGCGCAAATAGCAAGTGTCGGAATGATTACCAGTCCGGAAAGACTTGCAAGACTGTAATAAGCACAGATTGCAAGAACCCTATTCCAACTAAAAGAGGTGTCCTTTGCAATCAGATCGCCCAAATAGGCTTTGGCTAATTCTTTTGGATTCCCCAGCCGTTCCATAATTTCTTTTGCATTTTTTCCGTTGCTCTGTAATTCAAAGATTTCGCTCTGGATTTCTTTTACAATATCAACACGTTCGGAAATAGGTAAAGGCTTCAAGTACCTTTCAATTTTTTCAAGATAATCGTTCAGAATTTTTTCCATGGTCCTATTCTCCTTTAATCTCATCGACTGCGCTTAACAGATTGTTCCATTCATCAGACATTGCACAGATGTACTCAAGTCCTTTGTCTGTAATGGAATAATATTTTCTTGGTGGTAAGCCCTCAGTGCTTTCCTGCCATGAGGACGAAATATAATCTTCTTTCATCAACCTCCTAAGCAGAGGATAGATAGTGTTTTCTTTTGCCGCCAGAATAGGATATTTTTCTAATGTACTAATGATTTCATATCCATAGGACGGTCGCTGTTTTATCATCAGCAGAATACAAAATTCAAGCGTTCCTCGTTTGATTTGGGATTTCCAATCATCAATATTCATATACTGTACCTCCTGTATGTATATCGTACTACACAGTATATTCAAAGTCAATAGTATATCAAATATTTTTTAGAACTTGGTACACAATTTTTCGGAATAGTGGTCTGGCTGTCTTATAAAGTTTTATGTTACTTTACCGCACATGAGCATTTATTGATGTGCGATAAAACGCTCATTACTTGTGTCAAATGATTATAGTCTTTGTAAAATGGAGCTAACAAGAATGGAATAATTAAATCTAATGCCAAAAGCACCGGCAAAAAATGAGATAAATAATTCTTAATCATTGGTTTTACCTCACTTTTAGAAAATGAAAATCGCAATATGGCGAACCATTTCCTAATGTGCCAGTTCGTTCAAAACGAATTTTGGGTAATAAACCTGAAAAAGAAATATCATCATTTTCACAATACACACAACATAACTCTGGACAATCATACATTTTTGTTAGTTCCCAATAAATGCAATTATGCAAATTGAAGTGTATCTCTTTGCCATTACATTTAACCCATTCCGTTGTCCAACCGTCATCGGGAAAATTTTTTCGCATATGCTTTTTTACACCTAACCGATAGATGGTATATGCAAAAGGCATACTTCCTAACTTTTTCATTTCTTCTTTTTGAACGTTTGCGGCTTTATGGGTTTCGTTTCTAACATATTCTAACGCTTCATTTTGGTTTATACCCTCTCCTCGAAGTGCCTTGTAATAAGCCAACGTTGGAAATAGCTTTAATTGCAAATGATTTTGAATTGCGGCGTTATTGCGATAGTCGGCGTTATTCAGAAGTTCTTGATAAATTTTTTCTGCTTGCTCAAAAATCAGCTTTCCTTTTTCTTGCCCAAACTGTTGAATACAATCCACTTCTAAAAAGGGAAGCGTAGTTTCATTTAGTTTCATCATCATTTCCTCCCTTGAAGTGGCCTAAACCTTTCAAAATCTTTACAGCAACCTCTTTCATTACATCAGCTTTGACTACAGCTATTCCTTGTTCCTCATCGCCTAAAACGAGTAGCGTGTCTCCGGGATTTATGTCAAATATTTCTCGCGCTTCTTTGGGAATGACAATTTGTCCGCGCTCCCCAACCTTAACAGTTCCAAATATGTGCTTTCCTTTTGGCATGGACATTGTACAGCATCTCCTTAATTCATGTTTTTCATACTTACATGAAAAGTATACACCACTTCAAGAAAAATGTCAAATCACCTTTACTGATTACGGAATAATGGGGATAGCCGTCTTTCATATTGTGGTGTTACTTTATGGCACATGAGCATTGGAAGCAGGGTTGGCAATACCAGCACGCTACCTATCGAAGTGAACTTCGAGAACATAAGATCATTC
>URGL01000005.1 GCA_900547405.1 uncultured Eubacteriales bacterium | reverse complement strand
GATGAAAGCCCCCGCCGGAGGCCACCTTGCCCCACGCTTAAGGTGGCTCGGCGCAGCCGAGACGGATGAGGAGAAAAAGCCCTCTCCTGGGAGAGGGTGGCAGGGCGAAGCCCTGACGGGTGTGGGGCGGTGCCAGGTCGGACTTGGTACCGCCCGCCAACCTTCCGGAATAGAGCCTTTGGTCCGAACCGTTCAGGCGACGCACCTTTTAGGCGGCTACTAGCCGCCCCTACGGCACGTTCTGTTCATCCGGGTCCTCCGGAAAGGTTGGGTTTTCCCCTCATCCGTCAGGGCCTATGGCCCTGCCACCTTCCCCGGAGGGGAAGGCTTCCTCCGGCGGGGATTACCAAATCCTTATTTTTCTATCTCCATGCATTGTTGAAGAGTATGTTTTATCCCAATCAGGCACAGCCCAGCCCCTAGGATGCTGGAAATGCTGCTGAAAAACAGGTGATCTTTGAGGCCCCAGAAAACGGTGGGTTTCATCAGCAGCAGTTCCACCGCAATGGAGGTGAGCAGTCCCACAAGGAAGACATAGAGGATCTCCCGCTGCCAGATGGCGGCCAGGTCCCTGTCTTCGCAGCCCAGGGACCAGAGAATGTGGATGGTGTCCGCCTTGGCCTGGATATCCCGGATGCGGCTGCCCCGGAGAAGTGTTACGGTGCAAGCCAGAAAGGCCAGGAACAGGCTGCCGAGGAACAGGGTATACAGGGCAAAACTTTTTCGGGCGCTTCGTAGAGACTCCGGTATGTTGGTCAGCTGGTAATCCCCGTCTTTGCCCAGAATTGCCCCTATTTTCGACTCCAGGACCTGGTCGGATAGGCTGCCGTCCATCTGAAAGGTCAGATACTGAACGGGCCCCGGGTCGAGGCCGAGGACTTTGGCACCTTCCACGGTGGTGACGATGGAGGTAGCGTCCCAAGTGCCCCAGACACCGTTGCGAAGCTCCGTCAGGATGCCATCAATCCGGGCCTGACAGGTCGTAGCCTGGGCATCTTTCAATGTGGTGTTTGTGGTGTTTAAGGTGAACCAGGGGTCAGGGCGGAGCTGAGCAAAGGTCAGTTGAGCGCCCAATGGGAATTGGTCGTTCTCCACCAGGCGGTCATAGTCCTCCATGGGCTCTGTGGAGCGGGAGTAGGAATAGCTGTGCTCGCTGCGCTGGCTCTTTATGTAGTAGTCCGGAGCCAGGACCAGGACGGATCGGCCAGAATCCAGGGCCTCCTGGTCGATGGTCCCCTCTTGGAGGAAGGGCGCCAGGGACTGGGCGTCCGCAACAGTAAGCAGGTATAGGGAGATAGAGATTTTGTCTGTTCCCAGGAATTCCTCGATTTGCCTGTGAGTGCCTACATCGCCCTGTATGTAAGCGTCCGGCGCATCATAGACCCAGTCTCCGGTCAAATCCGGGCGGTAGGTCCGCAGGTGGTAATTGCTCATCCCCAGGGCGGGGAGATAATCGCCCACGGTATCCGTCAGGGCGTAGACGGGGGCGCAGCGGCTGACGGTCATCCGGGAAATGCCGGGAAGCGCATGGAGGGAGCGCAGCTTTTCTTCGGTCAGGCTGCTTTCCCGGCCGGGGAGAATGTGCCTCGCCAGGAAGGAGGGGGCCTCTTCGTAGCACCGCAGGGTGTCCACCTTCTCCTGATTGCTGATGAAAAACAGGGTGGCGGTCATGTTCAGAAGTACTACTAGGATCACGGATCCGAGGAAGCGGACGGGATGCTGCCGGAGATTCCGCAGGGACAGGAGCCGGGCGGGGACGAATTGCTTTCGAGAATGCCGCCGCCTTGCTTTCGTGCCCGGAGTGCCTCTGCGGAGGGCCCAAAAGGCGGGCAAGGAGGCGGCAATCCAGACCAGGAGAAAGGCCGCCAGGATGCCTCCAAGAATCAGCCTTGGGGGAACAGAACAGGTGGCGGCTTCCGGCAAAAGGCGACAGCACAGCTTCACAAACCACACGGCCCACAGCGCTGCTCCGGGGGCCAGCACCAGAGCCAGGAGCATAGCCTCCCGGCGGCTGACGACCCGAATCTGGGCCCGGGTGGCCCCCACGGCCTGTAGAAGTCGGTACTGCCGTTCCTTCCGGGCAAACTGGCCGGAGGCGGCATCGAAAATGCCGATCATGGCCGCCAGCAGTAGGGCCCCACCGGTCAGCAGCACCGGAGATACATATTCCAGGCTCAGGACTTTTTGCAGAGTGACGCCGCCATTGCTGTCTCCCGGGCGGAAGGGGGTGCCCAAAAAGTCGATACCCACCAGGTTGGAATAGGGCAGCCGGGCGAAAAGGGCTTCTATGGAACTGTGGGGAGCCAGAGTGAAAACATATTCTCGTTCCTGCTTACCGTTCTGAAATTCCGGAGCATCCCGGTAGACGAGGATGTCGGGAATGCAGCCCAGGGATTCCGACAGCAGGGAAAGGGCATCCCAGTCGGAGACGGCGGTGTGTGCCTCAGACCGAAAAACGCCGGACAGGATGAACCCACGGTTCTGGCTGCTACCAACGGTAGGCACCAGCCGGAGGGTAACGGTGTCCCCTGGGGCCGCTTCGGGGCATAGGGCGTTCCAGGCCTGTTCGTTCAGAGCCACTTCATCTGCGCTTTGAGGTATACCGCCGGAAAGAAACTGACGTTGCAGGATCGATTCCGCGTCTTCGTCAAAGAAACCGAACCGGAAATCACCGGAGCGGCCCAGAATGGAAACGGTGCCGACCCGGGAGACCATCCCGGTATTCCGCAAGGTATCCGGCTCCAGAACCTGGACACGGTAGAAAAGGCCATCGGCCTGACCAAAACGGATCCGTCGGACCGCTGCCTGTTTTTCCCAGATCGTCCACATGCCCAGCGCCGTCCCCACCGCCAGAAACACCGCCAGAAAAATACCCAATGCCATTTGCCGGTATTCCTTCCAATTGGCCCGCAGTCCCGCCAGGGCCAGACGGTTCATAGTGAGCCCTTTCATTTTGTCGCCTCACCGGAGTCTCTTACGATCTTTCCATCGGTCAGGTGGAGAATGCGCTCCGCCTGTTCGGCAACCTCCAGGTCGTGGGTCACGAGAACCAGGGTTACTCCCAGTTCCCGGTTCAGCTCCCGCAGCAGGTCTACCACCAGCCGGCCGGCCTGGCCGTCCAGGTTGCCGGTGGGCTCGTCAGCGAAGAGAATTTCCGGCTTGTTGGCCAGAGCTCTTGCAATGGCGAAGCGCTGCTGCTGGCCCCCGGACATGGCCCCGGGCAGGTGATCCAGGCGCTCCCGGATGCCCAGAATGTCGATGAGCCGGTTCAGGTAGGCCTCGTCTGGCTTCCGTTTGTCCAGCATCAGGGGCAGGACCATATTTTCGTAGCCCGTCAGCTCCCGAACCAGGTTGTAGCTCTGGAAGACGAAGCCGAACTGCCGCCGCCGGAGGATGGACAGGGCGTCCTCCCGGTTGGCGTAGAGGTCCTTGCCCCGGAAGAGCACCTTGCCCTCCGTAGGCCGGTCCAGCCCGCCCAAAAGGTGCAGCAGCGTGGATTTTCCGGAGCCGCTGGGGCCGGTGATGGCCGTGAAGCTCCCCTGGGTGATGGAGAAGGACACGCCGTCCACAGCCTTCACGGCCTCCTCGCCGTGACCGTAATAGCGGCGGAGGTTTTGGGTTTCACAGATTGTCATAGTTCGTCACGCTCCTCGTATTGGTATGCCCCTACGGGCTCAAAAACATTGTATCAAACCCACCTTACATTTGCCTGACGCTGCCCTTACGATTTCGAAAGAATGGAATCCAGTTTGGGGAAATACATGGCAAATTCCAGCCCATCCCGGGTGTTCCGGGCGGTGATCTGGCCGTGGTGCCGCCAGATGATCTCTTTGACGATGGAAAGGCCGATGCCGATGCCCGTGGTTTCCCGGCCCTTGGCCTGGTAGAACCGCTCAAAGATCAGGGGCAGGTCTGCCTCCTCCACGCCGCCGCCGTTGTCCGAGACGGCGCAGCGGACCTCCTGGACCGTCTCCTGGAGAGTGACGTGAATTTGCCCTGTGGGCGGTGTGTGCTCGCAGGCGTTTTTCAGAAGATTGGTGACAGCCTCGGCCATCCAGGTCTTGTCGCAGTACAGGTTGGCGGAGCCGGTGACCCGGAAGTCCTTCTCCGGGTACATGGGCTCTAAGGATGCCCAGCAGGCCTCCACAAGGCCCCTGAGATCCTGTGGAGCGAATTGAAAAGCGTAGCCGTCGGCGCAGAGCCGCTCCAGCCGCAGCAGGGAGCAGACCAGAGTTTGCAGCTTGTCCAGCAGCTTCACTTCCTCCTCCAGGTGGTCCCCACCATCCATCTCCACAAAGAGCCGTAGAGAGCTCAGGGGCGTTTTTAGCTGGTGGGAGATGTCCGTCAGCAGCCGGGTGCTCCGCTTTGCCTCCAGCCGGGTCTGCTCCTGGGAGAGCAGCAGCCGGTTCTGGAGCCGGGAGAGGCTGTTTTGCAGGGCGGCCAGGTCATCCTCTTTCAAAGAGACGGACAGAGCCTCGCCGCCCTCCAGAAACCGGTCTGTCTGCTGGGTCAGCTGGCGGAGGCATTTCCTCTGGCGCAGCAGCTTATAGAGCAGAATGGCGCAGAGGGCGAATAAGAAAAAGGTCAGTCCTTCCATTGGTAGCCCACCCCCCGAAGGGTCACAATGTGTTCTTTCCCGATTTTCTCCCGCAGGCGGCTCATGTGGACGGAGAGAGTGTTGTCATCTACATAATTTCCACCGCAGTCCCACAGAGCGCCCAGAAGGACATCCCGGGTCACCACGCCCTTCTGGTCCAGCAGGGACAGCAGCAGCCGAAACTCCGTGGGGGTCAGGGGCAGGGCGGTCCCGTCCCGGGTGACGCTCATGCGGCTCCGGTGGATTTCCAGGGACCCTGCCCGGAAGGGCAGCTCCCCGTCCCGCCGCAGCAGCACCCGGATGCGGCTTAATAGCTCCTGGATCCGGAAGGGCTTGGTCACGTAGTCGTTGCCCCCGGCATCCAGCCCCCGGACGATGTCAAATTCCTCGTCCCGGGCGGTGAGAAACAGAATAGGGGTCCGGTTTCCGGAGGCGCGCAGTTCCTGGCAGAATGTGACCCCGTTGCCGTCCGGCAGGGTCACGTCCAGGATCAAAAGATCAAAGGGCGTGTCCTTCAGCGCTGCCTGGGCCGATGCCACGCAGTCCGCCGCCTGGGCGGCATAGCCGTTCTTCCCCATGAGCTCCAGGAGACCCTGGGAGAGATAGCGGTCATCTTCGATGATCAGAATTCGGCTGTTCATGGGAATACCTCCTCTTTTATAAGTACAGTATAGCATGGATCTGCAAAAATTGCCTTTCTTTTTCGTAAGAAAAAACCCTCTCCTGGGAGAGGGTCCTGTCTGGGGTGCCTACCGCCCCGTATCCGCCGCCGGGACCCCTTCCTCCAAGGGAAGGCAGGGGTTTATCAGCGTCCGCTCTTTTTGCCTTGGCCTCCCGGGCCCATCTACCCGGAAAAGCTCATATAGCCCTTCCCAGCGCTGTTCCTTCGCGCAGTAGCCGGATCCGTCCTCCCAGCCCAAGTTGCGGTAGAGCCCCGTGTCCTTGGCACCTTTGAGGACATTCCGGCCTCTGTCATTGAAGGCCAGGATCCGGGCATAGGGTGGGGGACACCGGAAATCCTCCTGGGTGATCCCCAGAAAGGCGCACAGCACCATCCGGTTCAGCCGGGTTCTGGTATAGCGCTTGGTCTTTACAGCGGTGAGAATATCCTCCAGGCCCCTTTCCTTCTGGCAAGCGTGCATCAGCCGCCGCCACAGGCCCTCGGAGCCATAGGGGAGGGCTTCAAAGTCGGCCTCCTGCATGGTCCGCAGCCGGTAGAGCACTGCCCGCTCTCCGGCAGCCAGACTGTGGACAGGGGAACCGCTCAGGCATTCCGCCGCCTTTTGGGGCAGATAGCTTTCCCAGGGCTGTCCAGCGAGGATCGCCCAGCGCAGGGCGGTGGCGGAGGGATTCTTCGGGTCCGCTTTTTCGGCGTGGTAGTCTCCGGGGCGGTGGATGGGGCAGGGGATGAGGGGACTCTCCAGCTCCAGGATGGCCTTGCAGTATTCTACTCCCAGGATGTCATTGGGCCTTACCAGAAGGTCGGCTTTCATCCCCATATGCTCCAGGGCCGCCTGCCTCGCCGCCGGGAAGCTGACACCGGTAGAAAGGGCAGCCCGGAGGGCTTCTGAAAACGCCGGACGCAGCAGGGCCTCTGCCGTGGCGGTAAGCCCTTCGGCGGTGCCGGACTCGGTGCCGAAGCAGAGATGATCGCAGATGGGGGAGAGAAACCGTACCCCCGTCCGGGCGAAGCCCTCGGCGGAGGACAGGCTGCCTAAGGCCGGGAGCTCCAGCACCAGGTCGGCGCCGCAGACCATAGCGGCCCGGGCCCGGGCCAGTCTTGGAAAAATGGCAGGTTCTCCCCGCTGGACAAAGGAACCGCTCATCAGGCAAACGATGGCTGCATCCTGGCCGAATTGCTGCCGGATGAGACTGATTTGCCGGGCGTGGCCCAGGTGGAAGGGGTTATACTCACAGATAATGCCGACGGATGCCAAAGTTTTTCCTCCAATTTGAAAAAAATTTCCTGTTAGGGGTTGAGAAAACGGGAAAGATGGAATATAATATCCTCGTTATCATATCACAGCGCAATGAAAAAGAAAACATTATTTTTAACCGGAGGAGATTCCAATGAATGTTTTGATTATTAATGCCGGTAGTTCTTCCCTGAAGTACCAGCTCATGGACCCCGAAAGCGGCGAAGTTTCCGCCAAGGGCCTGTGCGAGCGGATCTACATCGACGGCCGCCTGACCCACAAGGTCGGCGATAAGAAGGTGGTCAAGGACATCCCCATGCCCACCCATTCCGAGGCCATTGCCGCGGTTCTGGACATCCTGGTAGATCCTGTGGACGGTGTCATCAAGTCCGTTGACGAGATTGATGCAGTGGGCCACCGTGTGCTCCATGGCGGCATGGAGTTCTCCGACTCCTGCATCATCGACGACGAGGTCATCAAGGCCATCGAGAAGTGCATCCCCCTGGGTCCCCTTCACAACCCTGCCAACCTGATGGGCATCCGTGCCTGCCAGGCGGTCATGCCCAATACTCCCCAGGTCGCCGTCTTCGATACCGCTTTCCACATGACCATGCCCCCCAAGGCCTACCGCTACGCCATCCCCAAGGAATACTACGAGAATGACGACATCCGCCGCTACGGCTTCCACGGCACTTCCCACAAGTATGTAGCCAAGCGCACCGCGGAGCTGGTTGGCAAGAAGAACTTCAAGATGGTTAACTGCCACCTGGGCAACGGCTCCTCCCTGTCTGCCATCAAGGACGGCAAGTGCATGGATACTTCCATGGGCCTGAGTCCTCTTGCCGGTGTTCCTATGGGTACCCGTTCCGGCGACATCGATGCCTGCGTGGTGCAGTTCATCTGCAATAAGTACAATATGAGCGTGGACGACTGCCTGACCATGCTGAACAAGAAGTCCGGTATGCTGGCTCTGTCCGGTGTGTCCTCCGACTTCCGTGACCTGGGCGATGGCGCCGACAAGGGCAACGAGGACTGCAAATTGGCTCTGGAGAAGTTCTCCTACGAGGTAGCCAAGTACGTTGGCGCTTACGCTGCCGCGCTGAACGGCATCGATGTGCTGACCTTCACTGCCGGTGTAGGCGAGAACGACGGCCTGGTCCGGGGGATGGTCTGCGACTACCTGGGCTTCATGGGTGTCAAGCTGGATCCCGAGCTGAACAAGAGCCGTGGCAAGGAGATGGTGATCTCCACTCCCGACTCCAAGGTCCAGGTCTGGGTGGTTCCCACCAACGAAGAGCTGATGATCGCTCAGGACACTGCCGAGCTGGTCAACGCCGCCAAGGCAAAGTAAGTTAAAAAGCTTCCGGGCCGCCGCGTACCTGCGGCGGCCTTCTCCTACCCTGCCCTTGGATAGAGGGGTGGATGAGGGGCGGTACAGACTTGGTTCTGCGTTCCGCCCCACACCCGTCACGCCTTTGGCGTGCCACCCTCTCCCAGGAGAGGGTTTACAAGAAAGGAACAAGATATGGAATCTGTTGTAGAGCGCTTCCTGCGCTATGTAAGCTATGAGACCACCTCCGATGAATTCACCGGCACTACCCCCTCTACCCCAGGGCAGAAGGTACTGGGAGCTGCCCTGGCAGAGGAAATGAAGGCCATGGGCATTGCCGATGCCCACATGGACGAAATGGGCTATGTTTACGGCACCGTTCCCGGGGACGAGAGTCTGCCCACCATCGGCCTGATCGCCCACATGGATACGGCTCCGGATGCCTCCGGCAAGAATATCAAGGCCAGAGTCGTCAAGTACGATGGGGGGGATATCCTCCTGAACCAGGAGAAGGGCATCTTTCTGAAGGCGGAGGAATATGAGTCCTTGGCCAGAAACCTAGGCAAGCACCTGATCGTCACCGATGGCACGACCCTCCTGGGGGCCGACGACAAGGCCGGTGTGGCGGAAATCCTGACTGCGGCAGAGCGGCTCCTGAGGGAGGGAGGCAAGCATGCCACGGTAAAGATCGGCTTTACACCGGACGAGGAGATCGGCTCCGGGGCGGATCACTTCGACGTGAAGGGCTTCGGCGCGGACTATGCCTATACCGCCGACGGCGGCACACTGGGAGAACTGGAATACGAGAACTTTAACGCAGCCTCTGCCGTGGTGACGGTCCATGGGCTGAATATCCATCCGGGCTCTGCCAAGAACAAGATGGTGAATTCTCAGCGCGTCGCCATGGAGTTTGACGGCCTGCTGCCTGTCCAGCAGAAGCCGGAATACACAGAGGGCTACGAGGGCTTCATCCACCTGACGGATATGCAGGGCGAGGTAGAGAAGACTGTTCTGCGCTACATCGTCCGGGACCACGACAGCAAGAAGTTCCAGGAAAAGAAGGACCTCATGGCCGCCGCCGGGGATTATATCAACAGGAAGTGCGGTGCCGGCACTCTGGAGCTGACCCTGAAGGATAGCTATTACAATATGCGGGAGAAGATCGAGCCCTGTATGTATATTGTGGACCGGGCCAGAAAAGCCATGGAACTTGTGGGCATGGAGCCCAAGTCCGTTCCTGTCCGGGGCGGCACCGACGGGGCCAGACTCTCCTACGAAGGTCTGCCCTGCCCCAACCTGTGCACCGGCGGAGAGAACTACCACGGCCGATTTGAGTATATCCCTGTAGAGGATATGGAAAAGTGCGTGGAAATGCTCCTGGCCCTGGTTCGGACATTCTGAAAAAATTGACCAAGAAAATTCGTGGAGAGTTTACAATTCTTTCCGAAACCCCACTTGCTTTTTTCTGCGGGATTGGCTATACTATAACCAGTTTCAAAACGTCTGACCTCGGGGATCTGTGCCCGAGCTGTCCAAACCTACCATGGGAGGAAATCAAAATGAAAACGTTCAATTCCATTATGAAGGTCCTGGCTGTCTTGGCCGCCGTGGCCGGAACCATCTATGTGATCGCTGCCTTCGGTGACAAGATCGTTGCCTGGGCCAAGCGTGTCATCGGCTGCTGCCCCTGGGACGAGGGCATGGAAGAGGAGACTGCCCCGGAGGCTCCTGCCGCTGAAGAGGAGAAGACCGAGGCTCCCGCAGAGAAGACCGAGGCTGCTGAGGAAGCTCCCGCCGCGGAAGAAAAGACCGTTGAGGACAATGTCCCCACTGCCAACGAAGAGGACTTCGAGGGCTGATTAAGGAAGAAAGACAGGGCTGTCTCAAAGAGGCAGCCCTGTTTTTATACATAACCGTAGAGCCCCCGGACACTGACCTCTCCTGAGGAGACTGGGGCAACGGTCCCATCCTCGAACCGGACGATCAGGTCTCCATCTGAGCCAATGTCCAGAGCGGTGCCGTGGCGGACCTCATCTCCCCGGACCAGGGAAATTTTCTGCCCCAGGGTGATGCAGTCCTTCCGGTAGGTTTCCAGCATGGCATCCTTGCCGGTGAAGAGCCCCTGGCGCAGCTTGGCGAAGGACTCCATCATGGCGGCGGCCACCTTGGGGCGGGAAATCTGCTGCCCTGTGACCATGGCCAGGGACCCGGCGGTGGACTGGATCTCCTCGGGGAAGTCCTCTGAGCCTTGGCAGCAGTTGATGCCTACGCCGATGACCGCATAGTCTACAGTTCCCTGGGAAGACATACCCAGCTCGGCCAGAATGCCGGAAATCTTCCGCTTTTGGCAGACCAGATCGTTGGTCCATTTGATCCCGGGACGGGTGCCGGTGGCCTGCTCTACGGCATCGCACATGGCCACGCCTACACCGCAGGTCAGGTGCATGATGTCCTCCGGGGGGCAGTTGGGGCGCAGCAGCACACTCATATAGATGCCTACGCCGCCAGGGGACTGGAAGCTCCGGCCCAGGCGGCCTTTGCCGCCGGTCTGGCAGTCGGCTACTGCCAGCGTCCCTTCCGGGGCCCCTTGGGCGGCCAGCTTTTTCAGGTAGTTGTTGGTAGAATCAACGGTGTCCAGATAAATGAATCGGTCCCGCCAGGGATAATCCTGGGGAAGATAAGAGAGAATTTCTTCTTTCATCTTTAATCCACATCCTTTACGACTTCTTCCGGAGGCGTATCCAGCAGCTCCGGGTGGTAGAAGACCCGCTTGAGATACTTGAGGAAAGCGGCGTAGTAGAAGCCGTCTACCGTCCGCTCATCCAGAGTGAACCGGAAATCGATGTATTTCCGCTGGACCGGCTCCCCTTCCAGATTCAGCTCCATGACCTTGCGCTTGCAGCCGAAGGCACCGAACACCGGCAGGTTGCCAAAGTCGTACAGGTGGTGATACACGGGCGGGATGCCCAGAGAGCCCAGGGAGGTGAAATAGACGCTGGCGTGGAAGGGACTGACCTCCAGCAGGGCCTTGGGCAAGAGCCCGAAGTAATCCATGGTTTTCAGCAGCCACACCAAAAATTTCAGCAGTATTCCGGGTACCAGGGTCAGAGCAAAGGCTACGTTGTCCACTCCGGCGTCCAGAGGGGTGTTTTTGACCTTGGTGATCTCCTGATTCATCTTCCGGTACACATCGTAGGCCGTGTCTCTGGGGCTCAGGTGGAGCTTGATCTCCGTTTCCGCTCCCTCGGTGGACATTTCCTTTTTGATGGTCATGGAAAACTGGATGTCCTCCCCCCGGGAGTAGATCCTCTGACCGGCAATAAACCGGTTGACCCCAGGGTATTTGGCTACTGCCCGGCAGTAGCAAGCCAGGAACAGGTGAAGCATACCGAAATTGGTCAAGCCTTCCCGGCGCTTATTGCGGATATAGCGCTCGGCTCCGGTGATTTCGAACTGCTCCTCAAAGAGGTTGGAGGAGCCGTTCCGGTTGACCATGATGTAGGGAATGATCATATTGGCAGGCGGAAGGCTCCGCAGCCGCCGCCCGTCTACCCGGTCTCCCCAGGTGGGGTGATACTCTCCCGGGGGGGAGATACGAATGGCGAAGATCAGCAGCGTGCAGCCCGCAAACAGCAGAGTATTGGGCAGGAGCTGCAGCACCGCATCCCAATCCCTCTGAAAAATTGCCTGACGGTTAAAGTAGTAGATACCGGTCAGCGGCAGCAGCATAATGGGGAACAGAAGCCACACCCGGTGGACCCGCTGGCCGGAGACCACATCCATATAGAGAAAGGCGAAGAAGAACAGGCTGATCCACAGCAGCCAGACAAGGGCCCGGGAGCCTAAGCTCTCCTTGACCCAGATGGCGGCGAAGAGGGCCAGCAGCCACACGGGGATGGCGGTTTTATAAAATTGCTCCCGGCCCTGACACAGGGCAATGAGGATGTACAGTACCGTGGCGGCCACGGGCAGCACCACCCGCCACCACACATTACCGGGGATGGCATTCATGGAAAAGAGCAGGACCCGGCTGATGGCGGAGGCGGAGAGCAGCAGCGTCATGAGCAGGACAAAGCCGTTTTTTGGCTCTACATAAAAGTGGACATTGTTTTTCATAGCGCACTCCTTACATACCCATGGCAGCGGCTGCTGCGGCGATGTGTTGGGGCTCCGTGCCGCAGCAGCCGCCCAGCAGGGAGGCACCATTCTGACGGCAAGCGGCGATGACCTGAGCAAAGGGCTCCGGCCCCATATCGTATTGGGCTGCGCCTTTTTCATCGATGACGGGCATACCGGCGTTGGGCTTGCACAGGATGGGCAGCCTGGTAAACCGGCGCAGGCGGCTGACCAGGTGCGGGGTCATCTCGTCAGCCGCCACACAGTTGAAGCCCAGGGCGGCAGCGCCCCACGCCTCCAGATCCTGAAAGAGCGGACCGGCATCGGTGCCGTTGAAGAGATAGCCGCCGGACTGCATGGTGAAGCTGATCATGGTGGCACCCGCGCCCTCCAGCTCGGCGGCGGTGAGGATGGCCTCTGCCTCCTGGGCGTACATCAAGGTCTCACCGATCAGCAGGTCCGCCCCGCCGTCTATGAGTCCCCGGATCTGACGGCGGTAGTTTTCTACCATCAGGTCAAAGTTCGCCGGATCCCAGCTGTCACAGTAGGCTGCCAGGGTGGCGATATCACCGGCTACCAGGCAGCCCGGGGCAGCGGACCGGCTGAGGGCGATGAGCTGGCTGTTGATGGCCTCACAGTGCTTGTCCAGCCCGATTTTTTTCAAGGCAATGGGCTGGGCCTGGAAGGTAGGCGCGTAGACAATTCGGCTTCCCGCCTCGGCGTAGCCCCTCTGAAGCCCCACAAGGACCTCTGGGTTGCGCAGGACCCATTCTTCGGTGGAAACCCCATTGGGCATGCCCATTTTTCGCAAATAGGAGCCGGTGGCCCCGTCCAGCAGCCAGGGACCGGAGCCCAGGGCCGCGTGAAATGCTTCCTTTGTCAGCATAACGAATCCCTCGTTTCGTGAATTTGGGTTTATTATAAAGGAAAATGGACAGGATTGCAATAGCGAACCCTTTCCGGGTCGGGTGTGGGGCGGCACGGAGTCCGGGCTTCTCCCGCCCCTCTTCCGCCGCCGGGGCGGCACCTTCCCCCAGGGGAAGGCAGGGTTTACAAGTCCTCCAAAATCTGCTATAATACGGGAACGAATTCTTACAAAAGGAGTTTACCATGAAAAAAACGGTATTGCGGGAATATGCCCGCCTGATTGTGAAAAAGGGCGTGAATGTCCAGAAGGGACAGGAGGTGCTCATTTACGCAGACCTGGACCAGCCGGAGTTTGTGGCGATGGTGGTGGAGGAGGTCTACAAGGCCAAGGCCAAGAAGGTTTCCGTAGAGTGGAACTATCAGCCTCTGACGAAGCTCCATGTGCGCTACCGCAGCGTTACCACCATGGGCACCGTGGAGGATTGGGAGAAGGCACGGCAGCAGCACTATGTAGACGTGGTGCCTGCCCGGATCCATTTGATTTCCGAGGACCCGGACGGTCTCAAGGGCATCAATATGGAAAAGGTCACCAAGGCCCGCCGGATGAGCTATCCCATTCTGAAGCCCTACAAGGATCAGCTGGAAAATAAGCAGCAGTGGTGCATTGCTGCCGTTCCCGGCGCTGCCTGGGCCAAGAAGGTATTCCCCGGCATGCGGACCAGCACCGCTGTGGAAAAGCTGTGGGAAGCCATTCTGGATGCCTCCCGGGTGACGGATGACCCCGTGAAAGCTTGGGAAGATCACGATCAGGACCTGCAGGACCGCTGCGATTACCTGAACAGTCTCCACATTCGTTCCCTCCATTACACCGCGGATAACGGCACGGACTTTACCGTGGGCCTGATTCCCCAGGGACGCTTCTGCGGCGGCGGGGAGACCAGCCGTACCGGCATTTTCTTTAACCCCAATATCCCCACGGAGGAGTGCTTCGTCTCCCCTATGAAGGGACAGGCCGAGGGAATTGTTTACGCCACCAAGCCCCTGAGCTACCGGGGCCAGCTCATTGAGGGCTTCTCCATCCGCTTCGAAGGCGGCAAGGCCGTGGAGGTCCGCGCCGAGAAGGGGGAGGACCTGCTGAGGACCATGATCGCCATGGACGAGGGGGCGGCCTACCTGGGCGAGTGCGCCCTGGTGCCCCAGAAGAGCCCCATCGCCGAGAGCGGCCTGCTGTTCTACAATACCCTGTTCGATGAAAATGCCGCCTGCCACCTGGCTCTTGGCATGGGCTTCCCGGATACGATCCAGGATTTCCAGAATAAGACATTGGAAGAGTGCCGGGAGCTGGGGGTCAACGACTCTATGATCCATGAGGATTTCATGATCGGCTGTGACTCCATGAACATCGATGCCCTCTGCGAGGACGGCTCCACCAAGCCCATTTTCCGGAACGGCAACTGGGCATTTTAAGAAAACGGAACTTTTTGAAAAAAAGAGAAAAAAGGACTTGCTTTTTTGAATCGACTGTGCTATTATATTCAGGCGATTTGAGATTGCTGGGGGCGAGTTTGCCCTTTAACTGATATGAAAGAGGTGAAAGAAATGAAGGAAGGTATCCATCCTAACTACGAACAGACCACTATCCGCTGTGCATGTGGTAACGTCATCACGACCGGTTCTACCAAGAAGGACATTCGTGTTGAGATCTGCTCCAAGTGCCACCCTTTCTATACCGGCAAGCAGAAGCTGGTTGACACCGGTGGACGCGTCGATCGCTTCAACAAGCGTTTCGGCCTGAAGTAAGGTTTGTCTTCATTACCCGCATTACGGCAACGTAGTGCGGGTATTTTCTTTTACCCGCTCCTGGGAGAGGGGAAACCGGCGAAGCCGGGACGGGGGCGGGGCGAGTAAAGGTTTTTACTCTTGTCAGAAATATCATCTTTGTGCTATACTCTATTTACAAACCCTCGGGAGGATTTTATGGAAGAGAAAATTCAGGAGCGGGCTGTCCTGGTGGGCCTCAACGCCGACTGCTTTCCCCAGGAGCAGACGGCTACGGAGGAATCCCTGGAGGAGCTGGAGGCTCTGCTGGAGACGGCAGGGGGCTTCTGCACCGGGAAAATGCTGCAAAATCGCCATGTGCCGGATTCCCACTGCTTCATTGGGGAAGGCAAGGCCCTGGAAGTGAAGATGCTGGTGGAAGCTACCGCCTCCACCATGGTGATTTTTGATAACGAGCTGTCCCCGGGAAACATCCGGGCCTTGGAAGAGATCATTGGGGTTACGGTGCTGGACCGCAGCGCGCTCATTATGGATATCTTTGCCCAGCGGGCAAAGACCAAGGAGGGCCGCCTCCAGGTGGAGCTGGCCCAGTATCAGTATCTTCTGCCCCGGCTCTCCGGCATGGGCAGGAGCCTTTCCCGCCAGGGCGGCGGCATCGGCACCCGGGGTCCCGGCGAAACCAAGCTGGAAAGCGACAGGCGGCACATCCGGGAGCGGATCTCCCGCCTGGAATCGGAGCTGGAACAGGTGCGTCAGGTCCGTGGGGTCCAGCGGGAACGGCGGATGAAGAATTCCGTCCCCGTTGTGGCCATTGTGGGCTACACCAACGCGGGAAAGTCCACTCTGCTCAATCAGCTTACCGGTGCGGGGATCCCTGCCAATAACCGGCTCTTTGACACCCTGGACACCACCTCCCGGCAGCTGAAGGTCTCTGACAACCTGGACGTGATCCTGTCTGACACGGTGGGATTTATCTCCAAGCTTCCCCACCATCTGGTGGACGCTTTCCGGGCTACCCTGGAGGAGCTCCAGTACGCGGACCTGCTGCTTCACGTCATCGACGCGGCGGACCCCAATCGGGAGGACCACATCGCCGTGGTGGACAAGCTGATCTCCACCCTGGCAAAGCCCGGGACTCCGGTGATTTACTGCTACAACAAGGCGGACCTGGTCTCCAAAGAGGAGATCCCCGTGGGGGAGAATGTGATTGCCGTCTCCGCCGCCAAGGGCGTCGGTATGGATGCTCTGCTGAAAAAAATCGAGGATACCCTGGGCCACGCCAGGCACCGGGTGACCCTCCGGCTGCCCTATTCCATGGGCGGCACCGTGGACACCCTCCATTCAAAGGCCAAGGTCTTTTCTGTGGATTACACCGGCGAGGGCATTGAGATCGATGCCGTGCTGGATGATATCCTTTACGGACGGCTGCGGGATTATGTGATAAAGGAGTAAAAGGTCTTGGAAGAATATCTGGTGCCTACCGCCTTCGGGGAGGACGAATTTATAGAGAAGAAGTCCCGTTTCATTGGCCGCGTCTGGCCGGTGGAGACAGAGGAGGCGGCGCTGGAGAAGATCCAGGAGATGAAGAAGAAGCACTACGACGCCACCCACAACTGCTGGGCCTACATTATCAAGGACGGTGCCGTCCGTTTTTCCGATGACGGAGAGCCGGGAGGCACCGCCGGAATGCCCATGCTCCAGGTGCTCCAGCGGGAGGGCCTGTTCAATGTGGTGTGCGTGGTGACCCGCTATTTTGGCGGTATCCTTTTGGGGGCCGGCGGATTGGTCCGGGCCTACACCAAGGGAGCCAAAATCGCCCTGGACGCGGCGGGAAAGTCCTGCAAGCGGGTGTGGACTGCCCTTTATTTGCCCTGCCCTTACCCCTTTTACGAGCGGGTGAAGCTGGCGGTGGCGGAGTACGAGGGGATCATCCGAAAAACCGATTACGGCGCGGAGATCGAGCTGGAGGTCCTGTTCCCGGAGGCCAAAACCGAGGCCTTCCTGGCGCACCTGACGGACTTGACCAGCGGGACTGTGGAAGCCATGGAGATTGGGAAGGAATACAGGGCCTTTCCAATCTGAGCACCTATCAATCAAGCTGTCATTGCGCACCAGTGTCCACACTGGTGCGGCAATCCCCAGAATTCTCTGGAGAATAGAAAAAGGAGTGATCACCCATGACCGTACGGGAAGAACTGGAGCGTCTGGAGCACCGACGCTTGAATCCATTGGCGACCTTCGCCGATGGCTCCACCGGCAGACCGCGTCAGGAGCCAGAGCGGGTGGAAGATGTGCGGACCTGCTTCCAGCGGGACACAGACCGGGTGGTGCACAGCAAGGCCTTCCGGCGGCTGATGCACAAGACCCAGGTATTCCTGCGGCCGGAAGGGGATCACTACCGGACCCGGATGACCCACACCCTGGAGGTTACCCGGATCGCCAAAACCATCACCAGGGCATTGGGCCTGAACGAGGACCTGGCGGAGGCCATTGCCATGGGCCACGACCTGGGCCACACCCCCTTCGGCCACGCCGGGGAGGGAGCATTGTCGGCCTGCCTGGGGAAGCCCTTTCGGCACAACGAGCAGAGTCTGCGGGTGGTGGACTGCCTGGAAAAAGACGGCCAGGGGCTGAACCTGACCAACGAGGTCCGCATGGGCATTCTCTGCCACACCGGGGCGCGGCTTCCCGATACGCTGGAGGGGCAGATCATCCGCCGGTCGGATCGGATCGCCTACGTGAATCACGACATTGACGACGCAATTCGGGCGGGGATCCTCCGGGAGGCGGATATTCCCAGAAGTGTGGCTCTGACCCTGGGGGAAAATCCCAGGGACCGGATCAATACCCTGGTCTGCGATGTCATCGCCACTTCACGGGAGGCAGGGGCCATTGCTATGACCCCCAGCGTGGAGCTGGCCTTTACGGAGCTGCGGGAATTCATGTTTGAGCGGGTCTACCGGAATCCCGTGGCCAAGGGGGAGGAGCGCAAGGCCCAGGGGATGCTCCAGCGGCTCTTCGAATACTACATGGCCCACCCGGAGGCTCTGCCGGAGGATTTTCAGCCTCAGCTGAGCTTCGACGGGATGGAGCGCACTGTCTGCGACTATATTGCCGGTATGACAGATAACTACGCGGTGGGAAAATTTACAGAGATTTTTGTACCTTCCGGCTGGAATGTCCGGGGGTAATATGGTATAATTACAGAAGAACCCTCTCAAAGAGGGGGGAGAGCCGGGATAGGATGGGACCACGCATCCGTCTGGCTTCGCAAGCCGCCTTCCCAAACGGGGAAGGCAAAAAGGAGGGATTACATTTGCCATTTCCACCGCAGTTTTTGGACGAGCTGGCGGCCCGGAATCCTATTGAAGAGGTTGTGGGCCAGTATGTGAATTTGAAGCGGTCGGGCAGCAATCTCTTTGGCCTGTGTCCCTTCCACGGAGAGAAAACCCCCTCCTTTTCTGTCGCCCCGGACAAGGGCATTTTCTACTGCTTCGGCTGCCACAAGGGCGGCAGCGTCATCAATTTCGAAATGGAGATCGAGGGCCTGAGCTACCCCGATGCCGTCCGGGCCCTGGCCCAGCGGGCGGGGATGGAGGTGCCGGACGACGAGCAGTATCGGGCCGTGTACCAGCGCCAGGAACGGCTCTGGGCACTCAATAAGGAAGCCGCGCGCTTTTTTGTCAGGGAGCTCTACGGCCCTGCCGGACGGGAGGGACTGGCATATGCCCAGAAAAGAGGTATGTCGAAGGGAACTTTGACCCGGTTCGGCATCGGCTTTGCTCCGGCTGGCTGGAGAAATCTGTGTGATGCTATGAAGGCAAAGGGGTATACGGAAGAGGAGCTGCTTGCAGCCGGTGTGGCCTCTGAGAAAGACAAAAGCACCTATGACCGTTTCCGGAACCGCTTGATGTTTCCGATTATTGATGTTCGCGGCAATGTGATCGGATTTGGCGGCCGGGTCATGGATGATTCGAAGCCAAAGTACCTGAATTCTCCGGAGACCATGATTTTCAACAAGCGGAAAAATCTGTTTGCTCTGAACATTGCAAAAAAGACAAAATTGGGGTATATGATCCTGGTGGAGGGGTACATGGATGCCATTGCCCTGCACCAGTACGGCTTTGACTGTGCGGTTGCGTCCTTGGGTACGTCCTTGACGGAAGAGCATGCCCTTTTGCTGAGCCGGTATACACAGCAGATCGTCCTGATTTATGACGGCGACGAGGCGGGGCAGAATGCCACCAAGCGGGCCATCCCCATGCTTGAAAAGGCGGGGCTCCAGGTGAAGGTTTTGCAGATGCGGGATGCGAAGGACCCTGATGAGTATCTGAAAAAATTTGGAGCGGATAAATTCCGGATCTTGCTGGAAGACAGCGCAAACCGGGTGGAATATCAACTGCGTGCGATCGAGAGAAAATATGATTTAAAGGTTGACGAAGACCGGGTAAAATTCATTACTGAGGCGGCAGAGCTTGTCAGCAGTCTTCCCAATGCGGTCCAGCGTGAGGTCTATGGAAACCGTGTGGCAGAGGCTGCGGGAGTCAGCAGTGAGGCGGTACGGCTGGAAATAGGACGAATTTCCAAACGCCACATCAACAAGGAAAAGAAAAAGCAGGAACGGATCAGTCTGGCTCCGGCCATTGCAAAACAGCCGAAAAGCAAGACCATTCGCTACGATGATGTAAAGTCCGCTATGGCGGAGGAAAATGTGATCGCCCAGTGTATGAAAGATGCCGGACTGATGGAAGAGGTTTCAGACCTGGATTCCAGTGTGTTTTCATCGCCCCTGCTTGGGAAGGTTTTTGACCAGATGAAGGCACAGTACCGGGCAGGGAAGGAGCCGTCCTTTGCCGCACTGACGGATCTGAACGAAGACGAAATGGCCCACATTGCCGGCGTTCTGCAAAGGAACGACGATGTGGTTTCCGAAAAGGTATTGACGGACAGCGTTATGGTGATCAAGGATCGCCATGAGAGCAAAAATAATGGCACCGATGAAGCCCTTTTGGCTCGGATGCGAGAGCTTCAGGAAAGAAAGGGAAGAAGACCATGACAGAGCGATTTGATCAGGAACCAGATCAGGAAACCCCCATCCCCGTCCCCACCGATGAGGATGACATCCGCCAGTATCTCCGGGAGATCCGCAGCTACCCCCGGCTGACGCCGGAGGAGGAGCGGGAGCTGGCCCAGCGCTGCGCCCAAGGAGACGAGGAGGCCATCCGAAAGATGGTCAACTGCAATCTGCGGCTGGTGGTCTCCGTAGCCAAGGAATATACGGGCCGGGGGGTGCCCCTGCTGGATCTCATCCAGGAGGGGAGCATTGGCCTGCTGGCAGCTGCCAGAAAGTTCGACTATACCCGGGATCTCCGGTTTTCTACATACGCCACGAAATGGATCCGCCAGGGCGTGACCCGGTGCCTTCTCAACCACGGCGGCACCATCCGGGTGCCGGTGCATACGGCAGAACGGATGCGCAAGATCCAGGCCGCCCGGGCCTACCTGCGTCAGCAAAACGGCCTGGAGCCCACGGCTCAGGAGATCGCCCGGCGGGTGGATCTGCCGGCGGAAAAGGTGGAAGAGCTGCTGCAGCTCTCTCCGGATATCTGCTCTCTGGATGTGCCCACCGGCGACGGGGAGAAGGGAACGCTGGGGACCCTGCTGGAAGACCTGGAGGCACCCCAGCCCCAGGAGGAGCTGGTCCGCAAGGAGCTGGAAGAAATGCTGGATAAGCTGCTCGGCAGTCTGACGCCCCGGCAGCAGACGATCCTCCGACTCCACTTCGGCATGGAAGACGGCACCTGCTATTCTCTGGAGGCCATTGGCGAAAAGCTGGGCATTTCCAAGGAGCGGGTCCGGCAGGTGGAGAAGCAGGCCATGGACAAGCTCCAGGCTATGGGTACCAGTATGGGATTGGAGGATTTTCTGGAATGATCGATATGGATATTTCTTTTGGGGATTCCCCTTGGGAAGCCTGGATGGACCGCAAAAGATACGGAGACAGCCTGAGCGCGGCCCAACTGCTCACCTTTTTGGAGGAGGAAACCGAAGAAGGGGTAGAGGACGCGTTTGCAGCCCTGGAGGACCGGGGGCTGAAGCTGGATGTCACCACCCTGCCCTCCCGGCAGTTCGTGGGCCAGGCGGCCCTGCGGCTCCGGCAGGAGGAGCAGATGGCCAAGGAAAATATGGCTCTGCAGGATCTGGGCCCCAATGACCCCCTGCGGCTGTACCTGGAGGAAATTGCGTCCCTGCCTCCTGCTGAGGAGACGGAAGAGCTGCTGCGCCAGGCGGCTGATGGAGACGAAAAGGCCCAGGAGATTTTGACGGGTGCCGGTCTTCGCCGGGTGGCGGAAATCGCCAAGGAGTTTACAGGCTACGGTGTGCTGCTGATGGACCTGATCCAGGAGGGCAGCATGGGGCTGTGGAAGGTGGTTTCCGGCTTCTCCGGCGGCGATTATCCCAGCCTCCGGGACGATGCCATTCGCCAGGCCATGGCCCGGGCGGTGACATTGCAGGCCCGGGAAAGCGGCGTGGGACGCAAAATGCGTCAGGCATTGGAAGACTATCGGGCGGTGGACCAGCGGCTTCTGGCGGAGCTGGGCAGAAACCCCACTCTGGAGGAGATCGCCCAGGAGCTCCATATGACACCGGAGGATGCCGCCACCGTCAAGCGGAATCTGGATGATGCCCGAATCCTGGCCCAGGCCGCCGCTCCCAAGGAGGAGGCAGAGCCGGAGGAAGAGAACCAGGCTGTGGAGGATACCGCCTATTTCCAGATGCGCCAGCGGATCACAGAGCTCCTCAGCGTACTGCCAGAGGAGGATGCCAGACTTCTGAGCCTGCGCTTCGGTCTCGATAAGGAATTGCCTCTGAGCCCTGAGGATACAGGAAAGCGGATGGGGCTGACCCCTCAGGAGGTCGTGGCCCGGGAGGCCGCGGCTTTGGCCAGACTGCGCACCGAAAAAGAATAAGGAGAAGAGACTTATGGAGAAGAAAATTTCCATTGCCATCGACGGCCCTGCCGGGGCGGGAAAGAGCACCATTGCCCGGCGGCTGGCCCAGGAGATGGGCTACCGGTATGTGGATACCGGGGCTATTTACCGCACCGTCGCCTACTTTATGGACCTGTGGGGCGTAAGTCCCAAGGACACCGATGGGGTGAACCGGTACATTGACGAACTGACGGTGAACATCGAATATGACGATGAGGGCGCCCAGCACATGATCATGAACGGTATGGATGTCACCGCCGATATCCGCACCCCGGAAATCTCTCAGAAGGCCAGCCTCATTGCTGCCCAGCCGGTGGTTCGGGAAGCGCTTCTTGATATGCAGCGGGAGGCAGCCCGGCAGTATGACGTGGTCATGGATGGCCGGGACATCGGCTCTGTGGTGCTGCCCAAGGCCACCGTGAAGATCTTCCTGACAGCCTCCGCCGAGGTGCGGGCCCACCGGCGCTGTAAGGAGCTCCAGGAGAAGGGCCAGAAGGTGGACTACGATCAGATCCTGAAGGACATCCGGCAGCGGGATTACCAGGACACCCATCGGGACATTGCCCCCCTGAAAATGACCCGGGATTCCGTGAAGCTGGATACCTCCGACATGACCATTGACCAGGTCATTGCCGCCATGAAGAAGATCATCGGGGAGAAAGTGGGCCTATGAGCGTACGGGTTGCCAAAAGCGCCGGCTTCTGCTTCGGTGTCAGCCGGGCGGTGGAGCTGGTGCAGCAGGCCGCGGCGGCGGGAAAGCGGACACTGACCCTGGGGCCCATCATCCACAACCGCCATGTAGTGGAGCAGTTTGCCGCCGCCGGTGTTCGGGTCATCAATTCGCCTGAGGAGGCCGGGCCCGGGGACACGGTGGTGATCCGCTCCCACGGTGTCAGCCGGGAGGTGTATAAGCGGCTGGAAAGCACCGGGGCGGAGATCATCGATGCCACCTGTCCCTTTGTCAAACGCATCCACGGCCTGGTGAGCCAGGCGGAAGCAGAGGGGAGACTTCCCGTCATCATCGGCACTCCCACCCACCCGGAGGTGGAGGGCATTGCCGGCTGGTGCGGGGACTGCCGGATCTTTGATAGTGCAGATGTACTAAAAAAATGGGTCCAGGAGGAAGAAATTGGTGCGGATACGCCAATTTGCATGGTTTCGCAGACAACATCCACCGAAAGTTTGTGGAAATTATGCAGAAATTTTGCAAAAAAACAGTTTACTAACTTGAAAATATTTGATACAATATGTAAAGCGACTGAGGATAGGCAGACCGAGGCGGCAAGTTTGAGCCGTGAATGTCAGGCAATGGTCGTGGTGGGGGATGCCAAAAGCTCCAACACCGGACGGCTGGCCATGATCTGCCGAGAATACTGCGACCGTGTAGCTCTTGTTGACGATGCCAGCGAACTGGAGCCCGCGTTTTTCGCCGGTATCACTGATGTTGGAATCACGGCCGGTGCGTCCACACCGGCGTGGATTATAAAGGAGGTCAACAAGACTATGAGCGAAATTACCAATGCTGAGGCTGTGCAGGAGGAGAACTTTGCTGAGCTTCTCGAGCAGTCCATCAAGACTTTAAATACAGGAGATAAGGTTATCGGCACCGTTACCGGGATCGGCAATACCGAGATTCAGGTAGACCTGGGCACCAAGCACGCCGGTTACATTCCTTATGATGAAGTCAGCAACGATCCTTCCGTTAAGCCCGAGGATATTCTGAAGGTTGGCGATGAGATCGAGGTCTTCGTGGTTCGTGTGAACGACCAGGAGGGCACTGTGCAGCTGTCCAAGAAGAAGCTGGACGGCCTGAAGGTTTGGGACGAGATGGCTGACTACGTGGAGAACAAGACCACCATCGATGCCGTCATCACCGAAGAGAACAAGGGCGGCCTGGTCGCCAATGTAAAGGGTGTTCGGGTGTTCATCCCCGCCTCCCAGTCCGGCGTTGCCAAGGGCGGCGATATGGCTGGCATGGTGGGCAAGCCCGTGCAGCTGAAGATCACCGAGGTCAACCGTGCCCGCCGCCGCGCCATCGGCTCCATCCGTGCCGTGAACGCTGAGGCCCGCAAGGCTGCCCAGGAGAAGATCTGGAGCGAGATCGAGGTCGGCAAGAAGTACCACGGTGTGGTCAAGTCCCTGACCTCCTACGGTGCCTTTGTGGATATCGGCGGCGTAGACGGCATGGTCCATGTTTCCGAGCTGAGCTGGAACCGGATCAAGACCCCTGCTGACGTTGTGAAGGTTGGCGACGAGATCGATGTTTATGTCATCTCCTTCGACCCCGAGAAGCACAAGATTTCTCTGGGCTACAAGACCGATGCCATGAATCCCTGGAACCAGTTCATGACCAACTACAATGTGGGTGATGTTGTGGATGCCAAGATCGTCAAGCTGATGACCTTTGGTGCCTTCGCCGAGATCCTGCCCGGCGTGGACGGCCTGATCCACATCTCCCAGATCGCTGACCGCCGCATCGGCAAGCCCGAGGATGTTCTGTCCGAGGGTCAGGATGTGAAGGTCAAGATCACCGATGTCGATGCTGAGAACAAGCGTATTTCCCTGTCCATCCGCGCTCTGCTGGAGGACGGCGAGGACGCCGAGTAATTCAGATCCATAAAAATACCGGGGTAGTCTGTCTGCCCCGGTATTTTGAATACTAGGAGGAGATTCTATGGTCAAGCACATCATTTTCTTCACCCTGAAGGAGGATGCCAATAAGGATGCGGTGATCACCGCCGCGGAAAAGGCCCTGATGCCGCTGGTGGACAAGATCCCGGGCCTTATCAAAATGGAGGTCCGGCGGTGCTTCAGCGGTCCTGACTTTGTGCTCTATTCCGAGCTGGAGAGCAGGGAAGCCCTGGCAGTCTATGCCGACCATCCCGCCCATATTGAGGCCAAGAGCCACTTCTTTCCCTGGGTCCAGGGCAGAGCGGCTGCCGATTACGAAGTATAAGGAGAGAGAAACATGAAAGCAATCGTTACCGTTGTAGGTCAGGACCGGGTGGGCATTATTGCCGCCGTCTGCGCCAAGCTGGCGGAATTCAATGTGAACGTGCTGGATATCAGCCAGACTGTCATGCAGGGCTATTTCACCATGATGATGGCTACGGAAGTATCCGGCTGCAACGTGCCTCTGGCGGAGCTGGCCCAGAGAATGGATGAGCTGGGAGCATCCATGGGCCTGTCTATCCGGGTCCAGCGGGAGGATATTTTCCAGTCCATGCACCGGATTTGAGGAGGAGACAATGCTAGATCAAAAGGATATTCTGTCTACTCTGGACATGATCGACAATCAGCACCTGGACATCCGGACCATTACCATGGGCATTAGCCTCTTGGACTGCGCGGACCCGGATCTGAATAAGTGCTGCGAAAAAATCTACAATAAGATCACACGCTGCGCCAAAGACCTGGTAAAAGTCGGCCAGGACATTGAGGCCGAGTTCGGCATTCCTATTGTCAACAAGCGCATTTCTGTTACGCCCATTTCCCTGGTGGCTGCTGCCTGCCAGACGGAGAGCTATGTGGAGATTGCCAAAACCCTGGATCGGGCGGCCAAGACCTGCGGTGTCAACTTTATCGGCGGCTTTTCCGCCCTTGTCCAGAAGGGCTGCACGGAAAGCGACTGGAAGCTGATCCGCTCCATTCCGGAGGCAATGGCCTCCACCGATATGGTCTGCTCCAGCGTCAACGTGGGCTCCACCAAGGCGGGCATCAACATGGATGCCGTGGCCGAGATGGGCCGTATCGTGAAAAAGACTGCCGAACTGACCAAAGACAAGGACTGCCTGGGCTGTGCCAAGCTGGTGGTTTTTGCCAACGCCGTAGAGGACAACCCCTTTATGGCCGGTGCCTTCCACGGAGTCGGCGAGCCGGAGTGCGTCATCAATGTGGGCGTTTCCGGCCCCGGTGTGGTGTACCATGCGCTTCAGAGTGTCAAGGGTCAGCCCTTTGACGTGGTGGCTGAGACGGTGAAGAAAACTGCCTTCCGAATTACCCGTATGGGTCAGCTGGTGGGCGTAGAGGCTTCGAAACGGCTGGGAGTGCCCTTTGGCATTGTGGACCTGAGCCTGGCACCTACCCCGGCCATTGGCGACAGTGTGGCCCGGATCCTGGAGGAGATGGGCCTGGAGGTCTGTGGCACCCACGGCACCACCGCGGCCCTGGCCCTGCTGAATGATGCTGTGAAGAAGGGCGGTGTCATGGCCTCCAACCATGTGGGCGGTCTTTCCGGTGCCTTTATCCCCGTATCTGAGGATGAGGGCATGATCGCTGCTGCCGAGGAGGGTACCCTGCAGCTGGACAAGCTGGAAGCCATGACCTGCGTCTGCTCTGTGGGCCTGGATATGATCGCTGTCCCCGGCGATATCAGCGCTGCCACCATTTCTGCCATCATCGCCGATGAAGCGGCCATTGGCATGGTCAATACCAAGACCACTGCCGTCCGGATCATCCCCGCTTTGGGCAAATCCTTCGGAGACCGGGTGGAGATGGGGGGCCTGCTGGGCTCCGCTCCCATAATGCCTGTGCACAAGCAGAGCAGCGAAGCCTTTATCGCCCGGGGTGGAAGAATTCCGGCACCTCTGCAAAGCCTGAAAAACTAAAACCCTCTCCTGGGAGAGGGTGTCAGGGCCTAAGGCCCTGACGGGAGTGGGGCGGCCTGCGGTCCGATCTGGTACCGCCCCTCATCTGGCTCGGCGAAGCCGAGCCATTTTCCCCCAGGGGGAAGGCAAATGATCCCCGAAGGCAGCGCCTTCGGGGATCCTACTATTATAGGGCATGTCCCAGCAGATACCAGATGATGAAAAATCCCGGAAGCAGAGGCAAATAGGCGGGCAGGGCCGATGGGCTGATGTGGACGATCAGAAAACTGAAGTGGTCCATGGCATAGAACACTCCGCAGAGAATAGCGGTGGAAAGCACGGACTTGGTCAGCTGCTTGCCAATGTGGCTGGAAAAGAAGAAGGTATACAGAGCGCCCAGGACAGGGTTCACCACCGTCAGAAAAATACCCAGCACCAGCTTGAACAGACCCAGCAGCATGCAGCACAGCAGCACCACCAGCAGCACCGCCGGGGCGTGGTATACAAGCAGGGTGGGCAGATACTTGTTGATGGCCCAGTTGGCCGCCAGATGAAGCCCCATGGCCAGCACAACACTTAAAAAACGGGACAGGAACCAGGTGATGGGGCTTTCGCCCTCCGGCAGGATGGAATCCATCAGGTTGACCACAAAAGCCAGGATCAACAAGGCTAGGATCTGGCCGCATAAGGTCTCAAAGGAGGTCCCGTGGAAGGGGAGCACAAAGAGATATTCCTTGACAAAGGTGACAAAGGGCAGGGGGGTCAGCAGCTTTTCCAATCCCGCGGGCTGGAAGGCGTAGACAATGACGGTGATCACATATACCGTCAGAATTCCGGCGGCGGAGGACATGGCGTGATTCAGATCCGACCGGTTGCCAAAAAGCACCCTGGCCAGCAGTCCCACACCCAAAAGGGCAGCGGCGAAGATCAGGATAAACTTGAAGGAGGAGCCAATGTCAAAATCCTTCGGAATGGCCGAGGCGGCGGCTGTAAGGAGCTTTGTAATGTCCTCGGGGATCATGTCTGACGCGGCACCCCAAAGGGCGCTGAGCTCCTGTGTGAGGCTTGAAATGTCCATAGAGTAACCTTTCTAACATAAAGGGATACGAATAGTATAGACGGGGAAAAGAAAAGAAATA
The DNA here is from genome assembly GCA_900547405.1 of uncultured Eubacteriales bacterium. Lineage (GTDB taxonomy): Bacteria > Bacillota > Clostridia > Oscillospirales > Oscillospiraceae > Faecousia. The sequence goes on along the minus strand of URGL01000005.1, from coordinate 52,888 downwards.
CCAAAAAACCTCCGCCGAAAACGGCGGAGGTGAATAGCCATTTCGAGATAAATTACTTGATCTCGGCCTCGGCGCCGGCTTCCTTCAGCTCGGCAACCAGCTTCTCGGCATCTTCCTTGGAGATGGCTTCCTTCAGGGTCTTGGGGCAGTTGTCCACCAGATCCTTGGCGTCCTTCAGGCCCAGGCCGGTAGCGGCACGGACAACCTTGATGACACCCAGCTTGGAAGCGCCGGCGCTCTTCAGGATAACGTCGAACTCGGTCTTCTCTTCAACCTCAGCGGCAGCGCCGGCAGCGGGAGCGGCAACAGCAGCGGCAGCGGCGGAAACACCAAACACATCCTCCAGGGTGTGGACCAGCTCGGACAGCTCCAGAACGGTCAGACTCTTAACTTCCTCAACGAGAGCAGTGACTTTTTCACTAGCCATGGTAATAATCCTCCTAAAAAGTAGATTGTAGTTTTGTTTTTTAACTTACGAACTTAGGCTTCTGCGGTAGCAGGAGCGCCGCCTTCCTTCTGCTCCCGGATCTGATCCAGGACGAAAGCCAGGCTGGAGATAGGTGCCAGGAAGGTACCCAGAACGGAAGCAACCAGAGCATTCTTGCTGGGCAGCTCACCGAAGCCATTGAGCTGGTCGGCAGACAGGACGGAACCTTCTACCAGGCCACCCTTGATGGACAGGGTGTTCTTGTTCTTCTTGGCAAACTCGCAGACAATACGAGCAGGGGCGATGGGGTCGCCGGTGGTGGAAGCCATAGCGGTAGTACCGTTCAGAACCTCGGCAAAATCGTAGCCAGCATCCTTGGCAGCGAAATTGGTCAGGGTATTCTTGACAACGGAGTACTCAACACCAGCTTCACGGAACTGCTTACGCAGCTCGGTATCCTGAGCAACCGTGATACCCTTGTAGTCCACGAAAACCACGGAAGAAGCTTCCTTGATCTTGCCGGACAGATTGGCAACAACGGCCTTCTTGCTCTCAAGAACCTTAGCGTTGGGCATAATTTTCACCTCCGAAAAAATAAAAATATCTTCCTGCCAAAGAGCAGAAAGATACGAAGAAAACAGATTCGACGCACCTCGGCAGGATTTAGGTTTGTACCTGCTGTCTTTGGCAACTTCGCTATTGTAGCATATGGAGTATCTTTTGTCAAGTGCTTTTTAAAAGAAATTCCGGGCATAGGAAGGCGCAGCTGAGAACCCTGGGAAGGGGACTCAGCTGCGCGGTTGTGCGTATCAGGCGGCGTTTTGGGCCTGGGCCAGGTAGTCATCCTCTCGCTGCTGCTTTTGCTGGGCCAGGTACTCCTTGGATTTCGTCAGGCCTTCGGAGACGATGGCATCGGTGCGGTCGTAGGACCGCTGGGCGTTGTTGAAATCATTGTCAGACATATTGAAATCTGTCTGCCACTGGTCCCGCAGGTCATTGTGCAGGGGCACGATGTTATACTGCCGGGAGCCGGAGTTGCTATTCATATACACCCAGGTGGGGACCAGATCCACATCCTCCAGGTAGACGGTGCCGTCGGAATACTTGGAGAAGGTGATGGAGAACAGCACGCCGTCCTCTGTGTGGGCAGTGGAGATGGAGCTGATGTTGCCGGCCCTCTGGTTGGAGACGGCGTTGCCCATGGAGTAGAGGATCACGGTTTTGTGATCCGGGTCTGTGGTGGACTCCAGCAGGTCCATGGGCTGGACCACGTGGGGATGGCCGCCGATGATCACGTCAACGCCCAGGTCGCACAGCTGCTGGGCCATGGCGGTCTGGGTCTGGTTGGGCTTCAGCTGGTACTCATCGCCCCAGTGGACGTAGAGCACCGTGGCCTCGGCCCCGGCCTCCTTCATGTCGTTCAGGTACCCTTCCACCTCGGAGTAGAAGGCGGGCAGATTGTTATAGGAGAAGAAGTTGCAGATCCCCGCCTCCTTGATGGCGGCGTTGCCGTTGAGCTGGGGAGCGCCGTTGGAGCCTACGCCGGTGGCGTAGGTATAGCAGAGCATTCCCACCTTGATGTCATTGATATCTGCAATGGTCCACTTCTGCTCATCGGCATCGAGATAGGTTCCAAGAGTTTCCAGGCCAGCTCCCCGGACCACCTCCAGTGTACGCTTGTAGCCCACCAGGGTGGTGTCGTAGCTGTGGTTATTGGCAGTCAGGAGCATATCAAAGCCCGCGTTCTTCACGGCATCCACAATGGCATCCGGGGAGTTGAAGTTGGGGAAGCCTGCGTACTGATAGCCGTTGTCCGTGCCTGCCAGGGTGGTTTCCAGATTGGCGACGGCGTAGTCCGCGGCGCTGATATCATCGGTCACATAGCGAAAAATAGAGTCAAAGTTGTAGCCCGTGCCTACAGCGCCAGAGGAGATCACCGGCATGTGCATCAGAATATCACCGGTGGAGACAATGGTAGCGGTGGATACCACATGCTCCGGCTCCGGCATGGTGGTGGGGGGCTCTGTGGTTTCCGTGGCGATGGTGGGCAGCTCCGTTTCCTCTGTGGCCGCCAGGGTGGGGGCCTCTGTGGGGGCAGCAGTGCCGGAGGGTGTCTTGAAGCACAGGGCAATCACGGCGGTATCGGCCACCAGCAGCAGGACGATCAGGGTGATCAGGACGCCGACAATGGCAGAGCCTCTGTTTTTACGGTTGGAATGGGAAAAGGACATGGAAGTGGTTCTCCTTATGCGGCTTCCTCAGAAGAAGCTGTGGTTGGTTCGGTTTCGGCTGGCTCCTCGGCAGGAGCCAGGCCCGCCTGGACCTTCTGGAGGGAGGCGGCAATGATCTGGTTGGTCCGGTTCAGGGATGCTTTGGCGGAAAGCAGCTGGCTGCCTGTCAGGTTGCAGCTGCTTTGCCAGGAGTCCATATTGGCGGGATCCAGGGGGATGATGGGATAGAGTCTGGAGCCGGAATCGCTGTTCATGTTCACCCAGGTGGGGATCAAGTCCACAGCATCGATTTTCACGGTGCCGTCGGCATATTTCCCGAAAGTCAGCCGGTAGAGCAGACCGTCCTCCGTCTCGCCGGTGGGCCGGGATTCGATTTCTTCCTTACGCTGATTGGATACGGCGTTGCCCAGAGAGTAGAGGACCACAGTCTTGTGGCTTGGGTCCTGGCTGGATGTCAGCAGGTCCATGGGTTCTACCACGTGGGGATGGCCGCCGACGATGGCATCGATCCCCAGGTCACACAGAGCCTGGGCCATGGCGGTCTGGTTTGTGTCGGCAGACATCCGATACTCCGTGCCCCAGTGGATGAAGAGAATGGTAGCATCTGCCCCGGCGGCCTTCATTTCCTTGACATAGGTGCCCAATTCCTCATAGAATTCCGGCAGATGGTTATAGGTGAAGTAGTTGAGAAGGCCATCTTCCGACAGCTCATTCACAAAGTTGAGCACCGGTTTGCCGCTCTGGTTGAAGCCGTCGGAATAGGTGTAGCAGCTGTCTCTTATACACATCTGACGCTGCCGACGAAGAGGTGTAGCAGACCATGCCGAGGTTGATGCCGTTTACATTGACGACGGTCCATTTCTTCTCGTCGGCAGTCAGGTAGGTGCCCAGGGTTTCCAGACCCTTTTCCCGGACCACCTGTACGGTCCGCTTGAAGCCCACCAGCCCTGTATCCAGGCTGTGGTTGTTGGCGGTGAGAAGCATCTGGAAGCCCGCATCCTTGGCGGCATCCACAATGGCGTCAGGACTGTTGAATTTTGGGTTTCCGGAGTAGGCGTAGCCGTTGTCCGTACCTGCCAGGGTGGTTTCCAGGTTGGCAACGGCGTAGTCTGCCTGCTGGACAATAGGGGAGATGTAGCGGAAAATGGAGGAGAAATCGTAGCTCCCGTCCTCTTGCTTTCCGGAATCGATGACCTTCTTGTGCATCAGCAGATCTCCCGTGGCAAGAACCGTGGCGGTGGAGACGGGGGCTTCCGGATCCGTAGGCTCCGGCTCGGTGGTCTCATCTTGGATTTCTGTGGGCTCTGTGGCTGGGACACTTGCTTTCTTGCCGGGGACCCGGAAACAGGCGGAAATGACCAGAATGTCCGCAACAGCCAAAATTGCGATCAATATGGATAAAATGCGTATTTTCTTCTGTGGGGATCGGGACATGGGTACCTCCTAAAATTAGGTATCCAGCAGATACCGGACTTCATTGACGATCTTCCCGCCGCTGACGTAGATCCTGGGGACCCGGCGGGAAATGCCGCAGACAAACTCATAGTTGAAGCTGTCTGCCGCCGCGGCGATTTGCTCCATGGAGATCTCTTCCTGGCCGCTGCGGCCCACCAGGACCACGGTGTCCTCCAGCTTGGTTTCCGGGATATCCGTTACGTCTACCATCAGCTGGTCCATGCAGACCCGGCCCAGGATGGGGGCTTTTTTTCCATGAATGAGGACGTAGAACCGGTTGGATAGGCTCCGCCGGTAGCCGTCGGCATAGCCCACGGGGATGGTGGCTACCCGGGTGGGCCGGGTGGTGGTGTAGGTGCCGCCGTAGCTGATCTCCCGGCCGGCTTCCAGGAGCTTCAAGTGGGTAATGCGGCAGCGCCAGCTTAGAGCGGGGGTCAACGACAGCACACTGGGGTCCACCTCATCGCTGGGGTAGAGACCGTAGGTGATGATGCCGGAGCGGACCATCTCGCAGGGATAGTCAAAATTCATGATGCCGGCAGAGTTGTCCAGGTGGCGGATGGGGATATTTACCCCCCGGGCTTTCAGCATTTCGTCAAACCGGTAGAAAAGCTCCGCCTGCTTTTTGGAGCGGGTCAGATCGCTGCTGTCCGCTGTGGCGAAGTGAGTGAAAAGTCCCTCGGCACGGAGCCCCGGAAGATTCGCGATGCGGGCGCACTGGTCCGCCGCCGCCGCCGTGGCCTGGAAGCCGATGCGGCTCATGCCCGTGTCCAGGGCAAAGTGGAAGGGGGCTTGGGTAACGCCTAGGTCCACCGCAGCCTGGGACAGGGCCAAGGCATCCTCATAGTGAAAGATGGAGGGGCGAATACCGTAGCGAATGGCATTGGGGAAGGCCGTCACCGGGGTGTAGCCCAGAATCAGAATAGGCGTTTCCAGTCCCGCCCGCCGGAGCTCCATAGCCTCCAGCATAGAGCTGACGCCGAAGAAAGCGCATTTATCCTGCAAGAGCCGGGCCACCTGGATGGCCCCGTGGCCGTAGGCATCGGCCTTGATGATGCCCATCACAGGCAGACCGGTCTTTTCTTTGACGGCAGCGATATTTTTTTCAATGGCATCCAGGTCAATGACCACCTGGGTATTGTCGTAATTCAAGCATATCAACTCATTTCCGTAGACTCTCCCCATTTTAGCACTTTTGGGCCGAAAAGTAAACCATGTGAAGGAATATTTAAGAAAAGTACAAATATGGATGCCTTGCGCATAGGAAGCGGATGTGGTATACTGAGGAAAAAGAGGAGGAGGGTACCCAATGGAAAGACATGACAATTACGCCGTTGCCTCTGCCAATGCCCGGAAGCTATTCCTGAGCTATGACCAGGACGCTCTGATCCGAAAATTAAACCTGCGCTACGATGATGCCTGGCTCTATACCCGGTTCTTCGACAGAGATTACCGTATTTCCCGCTTGACTGGCAACATGGAGCGGCTGGAGGGGGCAGCCTGGCAAAGCGCCAACGGCTTCCATGAGGTGCTGACCCTTATGGATCTGCTCTGCGACAGCCGGGAAGACCGGCACCTGTCCGGAAGAATCCAGAATATGCTGGACTTCGGCCACCAGTTCCACCAGACGCTGCTGGAGGAGAGCCGGGATTCCTTTGCGGAGAAGATCCAGGAGAATCCTGCCGCCTTCGCCGCCGCCTGCGGCCAGATGGGCGGAAAAGAGCGAAAGGGAGCGGATGCGGGCTTTGACATCCCTGTGTTTCAGGAACTCTCTGTTACCCTGCTCTTCTGGGAGGGAGACGAGGAGTTTGCGCCCAGGCTGCGGTTTTTGTGGGACGAGAATGCCCTGCAATATCTGAAGTATGAGACCATGTACTACGCGGTGGGGTATCTGAAGGAGCGGCTGGAGGAGAAAATGGGCTGAGTATTGGCAGTTCCGCCAAAAATATCTGCGAAGATTTGTACAACTCTCCCATTGCCGCAATGGGAGAGTCATGGTATAGTTAAGACACAAAGGGAAGTACCGATGTAAGGCATTTCCTGGAGGGTCCCTCAAAACTGGGCAGGAGCGTTTCCTGATATCCGTTTCACATAGAGTCCATTGCCGGCTGAGAAATAAGAACTGTATCACGGAGACAGTCAGTGGAGACGCTTCCAAAAACGAAGAAAGCGAGGTTAACCAAGGATGTTAGATAATAAGACTGAACAGATTTGACCCCTGACGGAAGGTAACGGAATCCGTCAGGGGTCAAATCTTTTTTATAGGGTCACTGCCAATAAAAAGGGCAGGACACAGAAGAGGCTGTAGGCATACCGGAACTCAGCGTATACCGGAGTGGCAATGAGCAGCGTCGCAATGACTGCCAGCACGGGGACAGGCAGGAAGAGGGCCACAGGGTCCCTTTTGAGAAGGCCCAGGTACAGCGCCGTCAGGAATATCCAGGTTCCCGCGCCTATGGACAGGGTCAGCTTCAGCACCGGATTGCTTTCAACCAGTTGCTCCCAAGCAATGAAAGCGGCCTTGGCTTCCTCTACCGGCGGCGTGATGGAGATGCCCAGATCGTTTTCAAAGGGGGCGGGGAAGTGCCAGTAGGAGTAGCCACCATTCCAGTAGCCCTTGGTCTGGTCTACCCAGGCGGACACAAATTGCAGAGGGTATCTTCGCAGAAGACCCAGATAGAGCTTTAGGTAGGTTCCCTTGTTCTGTTCTATAGCGGCGGTATCGGTAATTCCCTTGATGGGGTCAGAGATATAAGATTTGTAAACCTTGGGGACCTGCTCCAGGTCCATGATTTGGGAGAGCAGGGCTGTTTCTTCCTCCGTCAGAGGGCAGCCGTCGGAGACCACCTTGGCGATTTGCTGCAAGGGGATGGACAAGGACTCCGTAAACCGGGGCTGAGGTACATTTAAAAGCCGCATTACCGGCCCGGTGCATATAAAGCCCGCCAGGGCGGCACCGCAGAGGGCCAGACACAGCTTTTTCCGGCCCCTCCAGAAAAGGGGCAGAAACACCACCAAAGAAAGAGCCAGAGCGATTTTCCCGTTGCTCCGGGTCAGGCACATGAGAAAGTCGGAAAGGACCAGAAGGACCTTGTCCGTTTTTTTGTGTCTTCCCAGACCCTTCATCACCCGGTAAAAGCTGAGGGTAAACAGCAGCACCGAGGCGGCAAAGAAGATATCCTTCCACATGGCGAAGCTGTAGAGAATGTGATAGGGGAGCAGGGCGTAGCATCCCAGCACTGTCCAGCTTACCCATTTTCTCCGGCAACTCAGCCCTACGGTGGCCACACTGTAGGCAAAGCCTGCGCTCATGAGCAGAATGGAGATCACGCTGTATGTGGCCACCGCGGCGTTTACATCCCCAAAGAGAGCCAGACCCAGCTGGTAGCACAGGCCGATAAAGCGGGTGTAGAAGTAAGGGTGATGGTTGGTATAAGGGGTTTGCCCCAGGATCTGCTGAAGCTGATACACGCTGTCGTAGGTCAGCACCCCGGGATAGTAGCACAGGGAAAAGACCAACAGGTAGACGGCGGCGAGAATGCCGAAACTGAGAAGAAAGCCGGGACCGTATTCCGGAGAAGCGTCACACCGGTCCGTGGACCGGTTCGCAATGACACGCTCAGCCAGAAGGGCCAGGATCTGCCAGAACAAAAAGCATCCGCCCAGATAGAAAATCCCGGCACGTGCCCAATAATACCGGTTGGCGGGCCGCATACTGCCACTGACCGGATCAAAGAGCCGAAGATTGGCCAAGAGCACCAAAAAGGACAGGAGCAGGGCGAAGACGAGGGTCAGCCCCGCTGCTTTCCGGTGGGTCCGGAGCCGGAGCAGCCAGCAGCCGAGCCCCAGAATCGTTACGGCCACATATACGCTGTAGAAGCTGTCGGTCCCTCGCAGATACAAGCACCAGTAGAGCCCCGCCCCTGCCCCCAGGAGAGAGGCAAGGGCGGAAAAAAGCTTCTTTTTCTCCATGGCCTTACTTTTCCAGCAGCTGCCGCTGACGGTCGCTGACCTGAATCAGGGCATGCTCAAAGGACTGACGGTTCTGCTGCCGTATGGTCTCCAGGATCAGTCCGGAGAACAGGGATTGCAGGGCGGCAATCACCGTAAAGCCGCAGACGATGAGGGTGGGGAAGTTGGGCACCAGGCCGGTAATGGCGTAGACCCGCAGCACAGGGATGAAGAAAACGGTAGAAAGCAGGAAGAGAATCAGGCTGATGATTCCGAAGAATCCCAGGGGCTTATAGACCCGGTAGAGCTTGGCGATGGTTTTCAGCACCTTGAAGCCATCGGAATAGGTATTCAGCTTGGATACGGAGCCCTCGGGCCGGTCCCGGTAGTCGATGACCACGTTTTCCAGGTGCATATTGTTCATGACGGCGTGGATGCTCATCTCCGTCTCAATTTCAAAGCCCTTGGAGATCACGGGGAAGGTCTTCACGAACTGGTAGCTGAAGGCCCGGTATCCCGTCATAATATCCTTGATATTGTTGCGGAACAGCAGTTGAATACTGCCCCGGACCAGACGGTTGCCCAGGTTGTGAAAGGGTCGGGTATTCTCCGTGAAGTAGGTAGAGGATAGCCGGTCGCCGACTACCATATCCGCCTGCCGATTCAGGACCCGGTCTGCCATATCCCGGGCGTGCTCGGCAGGATAGGTGTCGTCGCCATCGGCCATAATGTAGCACTGGGCGTCAATTTCCCGGAACATCCGGCGGATCACGTTGCCCTTGCCCTGCATATATTCGTTGCGGACTACAGCCCCGGCCTTGGCGGCCAGCTCCGCGGTACGGTCTGAGGAATTGTTGTTGTAAACGTAGATGGTGGCCTCGGGCAGCACCCGGCGGAAATCGGTGACCACCTTCTCCACGGTTTTCTCTTCATTGTAGCAGGGGATCAATACGGCAATTTTATCCATTTGTTCTGTCTCCTTTGTCTTTCAGCGAGAAGCTGAGATAGGCCGCCAGGGCCATAACCGTTACGGAAAGATTCCGATATGTCATCCAATAGTGGACGGATGAGTGATTTTTCAGCACAAAATACCAGGCAAAAGGTACCAGGGCAATGAGCCCCAGGGCTGGAAGCAGGGTGTTGTCCGGAGCAAATCGGTATTTTTTCGATACCAGCAGCCAGAGAAACAGGATCACCAGAGCACCCAACAGGATCAGGCAGCCTGGGCCCATCAGGGCTCCCAGGTTCTTTGCCAGAATTTCCGGGTAAGCCGCGGCGGTTCCCTCTCCCGCGGCGACCTCTGTGCCGGTGCGGTAGTGAGCAGTTGTGATGGCATCGGCCAGGATGTTCTGCCCGGTCAGCAGGGAGCCTACCAGCCATTTTCCGCTCCACATGCCGCCGTAGCCCAGGCCCCAGCTCAGACCTGAGAGAATGGTTTTTTTCAGCTTTTCTTTGGCACTGCCCCCAAAAAGGAGGATCTCCAGCAGCACACAGATGCCGAAAGCAGCGGGAGGGTAGGTGAGAAAATCAAAGAAGGCGGTGCAGACACCAAGAAGCAGATAGAGCACCCAGCCCCTTTTTTTGGAGAAGCTGTCTATCTGAAGCTCTGCCAGAGCGAAGACTAAGGTCAGCAGATAAATGCTGGTAAACTGCATGCTCATGGCGGTGGATACCGGGTTCAGGCTTATCAAAGCCAGCCCCAGAGGAACCGCCAGCCTGGGGCCCTGCCTCTTGTAGACCAGACATAGGAGTGCCGCCGCCAGGCCAAATTGGACCGTCATCAGCATCATGCGGATATCCGATAGATTGAAAAACAGCAGCAGGGGCTTTAAAAACAGCAGATAGCCGTGCCAGTACCGGCCATAGGTGGTGATTTCCCCGTTCCGGGCCCCATAGACGTAATTGATGAGGGCATCTCCCGGGGAGAGCTGGGCCTTGGGGAAGTCCATCCGCCCATTCAGCATGGCATCCCAAATAGGGTTGCCGGAGCCCTCCAGCACGGCGGTCTGGAGCATGATGTTGTCTGTAAATCCGTCTAACCGGCTGCCGGGATATCCTGGGGCCCAGGTGAAGCTGCCGCCCTCCGTATCGATGATTTCATAGCTTTCGGCCACATTGGTCAGCATCCGCCCGGTGGGCAGCATGTAAACGCCGATCATCAGCACTGTACCCGTGGCAATGGATACCAGCAGAATAGCCAGGGCATCCAGAATGCCACCCAGGGCTTTTTTTGAATTCACAGGAGAGAATTCCCCTTTCTTGTCATGTTTTCCTCATTATAACACAGGCGTGCTTTGATTGCTACAGGAAAAAGCAAAAACCTTGGTCAGTACGCACCCGAAAAAGCCTTGCTTTTTGAGATAGCCCTCCAGGCTTTCCCCGTAAAAATCCGGCCCTCGGGAATTGGAATAGGTATTGTACCCAACAAAGCCCTGCTCCTCCCGGCGGACCGCTACGAAATGGGCACCCAGCCGCAGTCCCTTGCGCCAGTAGTAAAAGAGTATGGCGGTGGAGCCCAGGGGGAGTATTTCATCGAACTTTCTCACGTCCGACTGGATTTCCACAGAAAACCCCCATTTTTTTAGCAAAATGGCAGGGCCCAGGCACAATGTTCCGAAGGTGCCGTGAAGCCCGGGAACCTGACGCTCCAATCCGTGGATAATTTCCTCCGGCGCTTTTGGGCGGCCCAGCAGGGTCAGGCAATTGTAGACCGCGATCCAGCCGCAGCCGGTTTTGGCAGAGGGACGGAGACCGTAACGCCAGCGATCCTCGGGAATATCCCTTTGATTGATAATAAGCTCATCCATGGACAGGGTGCTCCCGGATATACTGGTCCAGAATTCCGGCGGCGCTGGCCACCATGCGCGCGCAGGGACGGGTACGGTAGTATTCTGCGGTTCTGGGACTGGGGATGGGATCCGAAGGCGGGTTTTTGAGAATTTCCCGGCAGATGATGCTGCCGCACTGCTCACGGAAGACTTGGGCCAGATGCTGGACATCCTGATACTGGGCCCGCTTTGCGGCGTCGTCGCCTGGTGTATCGTAGCCATAGACCAGCCCAAGGACCATCAGCATTCCGCTGACTGCTCCGCAGACCTCTCGCATCCGCCCCATGCCGCCTCCGAAGGAAGAGGCCATCTTTGCGGAAAAATCCTCGCTCAGTCCTGTTACATCGCAAAAGGCTACTGCCACAGACTGAGCACAGTTGTAGCCTTTGACAAATAATTCTGCTGCGTATTCGCTGTGATCCATATGGTGCCTCCATTGCTGCTGCCAATTTTTATCTTTGGTCCTCTTAGTATATCACAGCCCGCCTTTCAAAGCAACCGCCCAAAAAAGCCGCAGCCCTTTTGAGGCTGCGGCTGGAGAAAATCGGGCTTATTTCTGTGCCCGGCTGCCGAAGTTGACCACGGCGGTATCGCCCTGATGGTTGGTACCGAACTCGTAATCCTTGCCGGGGAGGACGGCATTCATCAGGATGCCTACCAGAGCGGCCACGGCCAGACCGGAGAGGCTGATGGTGATGGAGCCCAGAGGGATCTGAATGGAACCGGCGTAGTTGACACCCACAGCCAGACCCATGATCATGGCGGCAATCAGGACATTGCGGCTCTTTGTGAAGTCTACCTGGTTTTCCACCACGTTCCGGACACCCACGGCGGAGATCATGCCGTAGAGCACCAGGCTGACACCGCCCATAGTGGCGGCAGGCATGGCGACAATGAGGGCGGAGAACTTGGGGCAGAAGGACAGGACAATGGCGAACACGGCAGCCATACGGACAACCTTGGGATCATAAACCTTGCTCAGGGCCAGCACGCCGGTGTTTTCACCGTAGGTGGTGTTGGCAGGAGCGCCGAAGAGGGAGGCCAGGGTGGTGGCCAGACCGTCGCCTACCAGAGTCCGGTGGAGGCCGGGATCCTCAACAAAGTTCTTGCCGACGGTGGAAGAAATGGCGCAGATGTCGCCTACATGCTCCATCATGGTAGCCAGAGAGATGGGCATGATGGTCACGATGGCGGTCACCAGCAGACCGTGGTCCAGGTTGGCACCGAAGATAGAGAGGGCGGTCTTATGCCACACAATGGGGAGACCTACCCAGTCTGCCTGGCTCACCAGGGTAACCAGGTTCTGCCGGGAGGCAGAATCCACGATCATAGAGAAGGCATAGGAGCCGACCACACCCAGCAGAATGGGAATGATCTTCACCATACCCTTGCCCCAGATATTGCAGGCTACCACAATGAGGATGGCAACCAGAGCCACCCACCAGTTGTTGGCGCAGTTGGTGACGGCGGAGCCGGAGAGGGTCAGACCAATGCAGATGATGATAGGTCCAGTGACAATGGGGGGGAAGTAGCGCATGACCTTCTTGGCGCCGAACTGCTTAAAGAAGAAGGCCAGGACCAGGTACACAAGACCGGCGCAGGCAACACCGAAGCAGGCGTAGGGAAGCAGAGCATCGCCGCCATCGCTGCCCATGGCCCGGATGGCATTGTAGCCGCCGATAAAAGCGAAGGAGGAGCCCAGGAACGCGGGGATCTTCCGGCCGGTGATCAGATGGAACAGCAGAGTGCCAAGACCCGCAAACAGCAGAGCGTTGGCCACGTCCAGCCCGGTCAGGGCAGGCACCAGCACGGTGGCGCCGAACATGGCGAAGAGGTGCTGCACACCCAGCAGGAGCCTCTTGGAGGGTGCCAGGGTGGAGGCGTCGTACACGACGTCGGTATTGGTTTCAGGAGTAGACATAAAATACCTTCCTTTCTCTTTTCCGTGGGGCCATAGACCCCGATCCAGTACGAAAAAGGGGAACCGCAGCCATGAAGCTATGCCGCAATTCCCCCTTTCGCATTTTATCCGTGTCAGTATAACCCGAATGGAAGAGAAATGCAAGGGAAAAAAGACCTTTCTGTAACCAAAATGTGAACGGGGGAGGAACGGATTTTTGTGGAATGTGTAGGGACAGGGAATTTCCTCTATGCGGCGGGAGAATAGGAAGGGTCTGTGCTCAGTCCTCAGGGAATAGGGGATAGTCCTTCACAAAGTCCAAAAAGGTCTGGACACTGCGGGAGATATAGGCGCTTTTGCGCCAGATGAGCCCTACCTTCTGCTCAATGGGAGGGTCCAGAGGGATGCCCACCAGGTCCGGATGGTCCTGCAAAAGAGAAGCATAGAAGAAGCTGACGCAGGTGTTGTTGTGGACCATGGCCTTCATGGTGTAGATCTGGCTGGTGTAGATCTGGGCATTGGGCACAATGCTCAGCCGGTCAAAGCGGCTGCGGATGCTGCGATTCTGGACGGAGTCTGTATTGTACATGACCATGGGCACCCCGGCCAGCTCTTCCAGGGTGATGGATCGGCGCTGGGCAAAAGGGTGGGATGGATCCACCACAATGACAAAGTGGTCGCGGCCGATGCACATGGACTGGAATTTGTCCGGGTCATCCAGCTGGAGATTTACAAGGGCCACGTCCAGCTCCTCCTCCTTGACCAGCGTGGCGGCCCGGGCAGAGCCGTATTCGTAGAAGGTCAGATGGATATCCGGGTGCTTTTTGTGAAAGTCCCGCAAAAGATCTGGGAAGAAGGTGGTGCCCCACAGGGGTGGGATACCCACGCAGACCGGCTGGCTCAGAGTGCCTAGGTCGTGGAGCTGCTGAGTGGCGGTGTCCACCTCCCGCAATAATTGTTCCGCCCGGTCATAGAAGCGCTGGCCGTCCTCTGTCAGGCTCAGCTTGTTCCGGCTGTGGGTGAAGAGAGCTACAGAGAATTCCTTCTCCAGCTCCCGGATAGCCCCGGAAATGGCAGGCTGGGTCACGTAGAGCTTCTTCGCCGCCTGAGTGATACTCCCGCACTGGACGGCAGTGCAGAAATATTCCAGCTGTGTCAGTTTCATGGTGGGTCCTCCATGCCGTTGAATTTACTCATATCCTATCATATATCCCTGCATAAGTAAATCCTTTTGACATTATAAGAAAAATTGATGCCCCCATTTTTACCGCTGATTTTACATTCCGCAAAGGAGATAGTATACTTGAGTCACAAAGCAGACAGACACCGGCCGGTTCAGCTGCGAAAAAACGAAAAAATAGGAGGGCACCCTTTATGAGTCCCAGCACCATTACGCTGATCTTCCTGGCCTTCGCCATCATCAGCTTCGTCCTGGAAAAGATCCCCCTGGGCCTGACGGCCACCATCGTAGCCGTCGGCCTGAACCTCACCGGCGTTCTTACCACATCCGAAACTTTTGCCGGTTACGTCAACAGCAATGTGATCCTCTGCGTTGGTATGTTCGTTGTCGGCCAGGCCCTGTTTGAAACCGGCATGGCCAACAAGATCGGCTCCATCGTCACCCGGTTTGCCAAATCCGAGCGGCTGCTCATCGTGGCCGTTATGACCATCGTTGGCATTATGTCCGGCTTTCTGTCCAACACCGGTACCGCCGCGGTACTGATCCCCGTGGTCTGCGGTATTGCCGATGAATCCGGCTATTCCCGTTCCCGGCTGCTGATGCCCCTTGTCTTCGCCGCTGCTCTGGGCGGCAACCTGTCCATCATCGGCGCTCCCGGCAACCTGATGGGCGTCAACGCCCTGCAGGAGATGGGAATGCCTACCAACTTCTTCATGTATGCGCCCGCAGGCGTGCCCATGCTGGTCGCCGGTATCGCCTTCTTCGCCCTGTTTGGCTACAAACTGCTGCCCGACGGCACCCACGGCGGCGAGGCTCCTGAGGCTCCCAAGGATTACTCCAATGTGCCCGCCTGGAAGCAGACCGTTTCCCTGGTAGTCCTGATTGTTGTGATCCTTGCCATGATCTTCGAAGACAAGATCGGCATTAAGATCCAGGTTTCCGCCTGTATCGGTGCTATCATCCTGGTGCTCACCGGCGTTATCTCCGAGAAGGAAGCTCTCAAGTCCATCGATTTAAAGGTGGTGCTCCTCTTCGGCGGCTCCCTGGCACTGGCCAAGGCGCTGGAAATCACCGGCGCCGGCAGCGTGATTGCCGACGTGATCGTGGGTGCCCTGGGCAAGAATCCCAACCCCATGATCTTGCTGGTTGTCATCTTTGTGGTGGGCTGCGCATTGACCAACTTCATGTCCAACACTGCCACCACCGCTCTGATGGTGCCTATCGCTACATCCCTGGCCCAGAGCCTGGGCGCTGACCCCCGGTCCATGATCATCGCCACGGTGATCGCTTGCTCCTGCGCTTATGCGACGCCCATCGGTATGCCCGCCAACACCATGGTGGTTGGCCTGGGCGGCTACAAGTTCCGGGACTATGTGAAAGCCGGACTGCCCCTTATCGCCGTATCCTTTGTGATTTGCATTATCCTTTTGCCCATTCTGTTCCCGTTCTACAGTTAAAAAATAGGAGGTAATACTTATGACACAAGAAGAAAATGTTCAACGTCTGACGGACATGGTGGCCAGCTTTGTAGGCCACATCGGCAAGAAGCTGCCTGACGACGTGGTGGCCAAGCTGGAGGAGCTGGGCCGCCAGGAGACCGCACCCCTGCCCAAGGTCCTGTACGAAACCATGACCAAGAACCAGAATCTGGCCGTCAAACTGGATCGTCCCAGCTGCCAGGACACCGGCGTGATCCAGTTCTGGCTGAAGTGCGGCACCAATTTTCCCTATATGGGTGAGCTGGAGGCTCTGCTGAAGGAGGCCGTGGTAAAGGCTACCTTCGAGACCCCTCTGCGCCACAACTCCGTAGAGACCTTTGACGAGTACAACACCAAGCGTAACGTAGGCAAGGGCACCCCCACGGTCTGGTGGGACATCGTCCCGGGCTCCGACCAGTGTGAAATCTACGCCTATATGGCCGGTGGCGGCTGCACCCTGCCCGGCAAGGCTATGGTGCTGATGCCCGGCGCAGGCTACGAGGGCGTTACCGACTTCGTCCTGGATCAGATGACCTCCTATGGCCTGAACGCCTGTCCTCCTCTGCTGGTGGGCGTGGGTGTGGCTACCTCTATTGAGACTGCCGCCCTGCTGTCCAAGAAGGCCCTGATGCGGCCCATTGGCTCCCACAATGAGAATGCCAATGCCGCCAAGATGGAACAGCTTCTGGAAGACGGCATCAACGCTATCGGCCTGGGCCCCCAGGGCATGGGCGGAAAGTTCTCTGTCATGGGCGTGAACATTGAAAATTCTGCCCGACATCCCTCTACCATCGGCGTGGCCGTCAACGTGGGTTGCTGGTCCCACCGCCGGGGTCACATCGTAGTGGATAAGGATCTGAATGTGACCTGTGACACCCATTCCACCTGGAAGTTTAACGGTTGATAGGAGGTAAGAAAAATGGTTGAAATCAGAGGAAATAAAAAGGTGCTCATCACCCCTGTCAGTGCCGAGGATCTGAAGGATATTCATGTGGGCGATATCGTGTGGCTGGACGGCGATCTGATGACCTGCCGGGACGTGGCCCACCGCCGCCTGATTGAGTACGGCCGGGAACTGCCCTACGACATCCGCAACAAGGCGATTTTCCATGCGGGCCCCATTGTCCGCAAGATCGAGGGCACCGAGGACGACTACGAGATGGTTTCCGTAGGCCCCACCACCTCCATGCGCATGGAGAAGTTTGAGTATGAGTTTGTGAAGCACACCGGTGTCCGGGTCATTGTGGGCAAGGGCGGCATGGGTCCCAACACCGAGCGGGCCTGCAAGGAGTTCGGCGCCATCCACTGCGTCTTCCCCGCCGGCTGCGCCGTGGTGGCCGCTACCGAGGTGCTGAAGATCCAGGAGCACCACTGGGACGAGCTGGGTATGCCCGAGACTCTGTGGTGCAACAAGGTCAAGGAATTTGGCCCCCTGATCGTCTCCATCGACCCCGACGGCCGGAACCTGTTTGAGGAGCAGAAGGTCCTCTATAACGAGCGCAAGGAGAAGGCTAAGCAGGCCATCTATCCTCAGGTCAAGTTTATTAAGTAACGTATCCTTCCTTTCTTTCCCCCGGGCCGCTGCGGCGGTCCGGGGGTTCTTGGCGTAAGACGGTGAGGCTGCTGAGAAAATCGGCCGTAAAGGTAATGTCAGCGTAACTCAGGACAAATTTGACTTTTGCCGGGGAGTATACTATAATTCAATAAATGATGATTCAGAAATGTTCGGACGGTGGCTGTGTATGAGACAGGAAGATACCAAGCGGAAAATCATAGAAAAGGCCCTGGAGCTTTTTTCAGAACGGGGGTACGACTCCGTCAGCGTAGGGGAGATCGCCCAGGCGGTGGGGATCAAGGCTCCGTCCTTATACAACCACTACCCCAGCAAGCAGGCGATTTTTGAAGCCATTGTGGCCTCCACGGCGGAACGCTATCAACGGGATACAGACAAGATCCAGATCCATGTGGAGGATGACCGCCGGGATGCTTCGGCCTTTGTGCATGTCACGGAGGAGGACCTTTTCCAAAAGGTGCGGCAGATTTTTGAATATTCCCTCCACGACGATGTCATCCGCCGGTTTCGGAAGATGATGACCATTGAGCAGTTCCGCTCTCCGGAGCTGGGTGCCATGTATTCCCAGCGATATGTGGACCGGGTGGTCCAATATCACGCGGGAATTTTTCGGGAACTCATCCAGGCCGGGGAAATTCGGGAGGAGGACCCCCAGACCCTGGCCATGCTGTATGTGGCCCCGGTGATCACCCTTATCGCCATCTGTGACCGCCAGCCGGAGCGAGAAGGGGAGTGCCTGGAAAAGCTGAGAAAGCACGTTGGCCTCTTTTTCCGGATGGTGCATACTTTTTAATGCTTTCTGGAACAAAGCAACAGCTGAATATCCAGGGTCCGGATGCGTCGGTACCAGTCCTTTTCCATGGGGCGCATCGGCTTACCCCTCAAACAGCTGCCCTGGCAGCCGGAGCTGTTCCTTTTTGGGGAAGGAATCGTCAAAGGCATCAAAGGCTTCCGGGTCCTTTTCAGCGACAAAATATCCATCCTTTAGCTAACGAATGTTCGTTAGCTATTATAGTGAGAAAGATGAGAAAAGTCAATAGAATTCTGAAACTGCACAAGCAAAAAATCGGCCAAGAACGGCCGATTTTTTGATACACTATACTTTTGAGAGCTCCTTTTTATCCTGATACTGTTCCCACAGATCATCACTCATTTCCTGAAACACCCGCTTGGCCCGGTAGGTGCCGTCCGGGAGGCGGCTGGCGGAGAGGGTCACAAAAAATTCGTCCCCTTCTTCGTCTGTTCCGTAGCTGATATAGTCCTGCTTCCAGCTGGCGATCCAGGGCTCACAGGTGACGGCCTGACCGCACCAGGGGCAGGAGAAACGGAGCAATTCCGGGTCCTGGAGGACCTGCTGGAGGCTATCAAAACTGCGGCTGCTGGGCTTTTCGGCGAAGACCCGGGAGGCGTATTCCTCCAGGTATTGGTCCAGATCCAGGTGGTCGCAGATCTTGGCGGTGTTCACAGAGTCGTTCATGGCGTCGTGGGCGGCATCACCGGTTTCGTGGAGGACATCCATGGCGTATTCCAAGGAGTATTTTACAGAGGAACGCATGATCTCCCGGCTGAAGATCCGCTGCAGGTCGTACCAGTCCGGTAGGTTGGAGATATCAACGCCATAAAGGACCATGTTGTCAATGAGGGTGGGCAGGTCGCTCATGCTCCAGGTCATAAAAGCGTATTCTTCCCCACACCAGTTGATGAACTTCTGGTAGGCCACTGGGAAGGGAAGACCCTGCTCCTCCAGAAGCTTGTCATGGATGCCGGTAAGGGAGGCAATGCGCTTGTGCATTTTGGGGTAATACTGGGGCTTGCTGTAGACCCGGAAGGTATCGATGAGCTGAAATCGGTCATCCAGTTTGGCGGCGCCGATTTCAATAATGTCTCCGGGAAAATAGATGGGCTCCAGCAGGGTAGAAGCATCGTCCGGGGGTTGGTTCCACTCCAGGTCAAAAATAACGTAGTTCATTCTGTGCAGCTCCTTTCCTTCACCTTTGGCAAGGCCTTCCCGCTGGCGTAATATCCGGCGAACAGTACAAACAGCAGCAGATTATGTCCGATCATGCAGCCCCAAGCGGAGATAAGCCCCAGGCCCAACAGACGGGTGCAGACAAAGGTGCCCAGGATCCGGACACCCCACATCCCCGCAATGTTAAAGACGAAGGGGGCGGAGGTTCGGCCGGTGCCCTGCATCAGGCCCTCCAGGACAATGGGAACGCCATAGAAGGGCTCGGATACGGCCACCATCCGAAGAACGGTGGCCCCAAGCTTCTGGACCTGCGGGTCTCTGGTGAAGATACCCACCAGCTGGGGGGCGAAGAGGAACAGCATTCCGCCGGAGACCACCATCAGACCGATTTCCAGCGGCAGGAAGGTACCGGCCAGGCTGTTGAGCCGCTTGCCGTCCTTGGCACCCAGGGCATTGCCTGCCAGAGTGGCGGCGGCGGTCTGCATGCCCCAGCCGGGGATATAGAACAGGGACTCCACCGTATTGGCAATGGTGTGGGCGGCGGCAGATACGTCCCCCAAGGCATTGATCATGGAGGCAAAGGCAACATAGCCCAGGCTGGTGCCAAAGCGCTGGAGCATATTGGGGAAGGCTATTTTCAGGCAGGGCCGCAGCACCTGCATATCCGGCTGAAACCGCTGGCCCCTGGGAGAGATATCCGAATGCTGCCACAGACGGCGGGTCATGGCAATGCCGCCGTAGGCATAGGCAATGGCACTGGCTGCCGCCGCGCCGTTAATGCCCCAGCCTGCGCCCCAAAGGGGCAGGGCGATGCCAAAAAGAGAAACGGTTCTCTTGGAATAGATGAGCAGAAAGTTTAGAACAATGTTGATCAGGTTGACTTTGAGGCCTACCCGCATAGGGGCCTGGGTGTCTCCCACCGCCCGAAGCACCGTGGCAAAGAGAATACTGGCTGCCCGGAAGAGCATGGGAAGGTAGAGAATGCGGAAGTAGGCCGCGGCGCTCTCCCGGATGAGGGGATCTACCTGCATCCAGACCACAATGCGGTTGCTGAGCCCAACGGTGGCAAACGTCAGCAGTACCCCCAGCACCAGCACCGCCAGACAGGACTGGGCGGAGGCCCGCTTGGCCCGCTCCTGCTCCCCGGCTCCGAAAGCCTGGGAGATATAGGCCAGGAAGCCAACGCCTACGGCTGAAACCGTACTGCCCACCAGCCAGGATACGGTGCCGGTGGCTCCTACCGCCGCCGTGGCTTGGGTGCCCAGGGTGCCTACCATGGCGGTATCGATGTACTGCACGGCGGTCTGCATCAGTTCTTCCAGCATGGTGGGCCAGGCCAGCGCAAAAATAACGGACAGCATCTGCCTGTCCAACGTTCTCTTTTTCATACTTCCTCCGTAAAAAATCGGACCTTCCCCTTGGGGAAGGTGGCTCGGCGAAGCCGAGACGGAAGAGGGGAGTACAGACTCAGTGGCCCCACACCCGTCACGCCTCCGGCGTGCCACCCTCTCCCAGGAGAGGGGTATTCCCTCTCATTATACCGCTTCCGCACTTTTCGTCAAGAAAAAATTCCTCCCGCCGCAAGGCGGGAGGAAAAGAAGAATTCAGTTATCTTGCCCGGGTAGCGATTTCGTTTCTCACCTTGGCAATGAAGTCGTTCAGGTTCATGACGGTGGTCTCGTCGGTATCCCGGTTCCGGACGGAGATGGTGCCCTCCTCGGCTTCCTTGGCACCCAGGATCAGCATATAAGGTGCCCGGTCGATCTGACGGGCTTCCCGGATCTTGTAGCCGATCTTCTCACTGCGCTCGTCCAGCTGGGTGCGGATATTGGCATCCTCCAGAGCCTGATTGACCTGCTTGGCATAGTCCATGGTCTTCTCGGACACGGGCAGGACCTTGACCTGCAGAGGTGCCAGCCATACGGGGAACTTGCCCTTGGTCTCTTCGATCATATAGGCCATGAACCGGTCCAGAGAGCCCAGGATGGCCCGGTGCAGCACCACAGGGGTCTGCTCTACGCCGTTGGAATCCACGTATTTCAGGTCGAACTTGGCAGGCAGGCAGAAGTCCAGCTGGCAGGTGGACAGGGTGTATTCCGCGCCCACAGCAGGCTTCACATTGACATCCAGCTTGGGGCCGTAGAAGGCGGCCTCACCGATCTCCTCGGTGAAGTGGATACCCAGCTCCGTCAGCACTTCCCGCAGAGCGGACTCGGCCTTGTCCCACATGGCATCATCGGGATGATACTTGACCTTGTCCTCGGGGTCCCGGAGGGAAAGGACGCAGCGGTAGTCGGTAATGCCGAAATCCTTGTAGACATCGGAAATCAGGTTCACGACCCGGGCTACCTCATCCTTGATCTGGTCGGGGGTGACAAACAGATGAGCATCGTTCTGGCAGAAGTGGCGGCCCCGCTCAATGCCCTTCAGGGTGCCGCTGGACTCGTAGCGGAAATCGTGGGCGATCTCGCCGATCCGGATGGGCAGCTCCCGGTAGGAGTGGGGGCGATTGGCGTAGATCATCATGTGGTGAGGGCAGTTCATGGGCCGCAGGACGAAGCTCTCGCCGTCCACTTCCATAGCCGGGAACATATTGTCCTTGTAGTGGGCCCAGTGGCCGGAGGTCTGGTACAGGGCCACGGTGCCTACGCAGGGAGTCATGACGTGCTGATAGCCCAGCTTCCGTTCCTTTTCCTTGATATAGTTTTCCAGCTCCTGCCACACCGTGTAGCCTCTGGGCAGGAACATGGGCAGACCGCGGCCAACCAGCTCGTCGGTCATAAACAGGCCCATTTCCTTGCCGATTTTCCGATGATCCCGGGCTTTGGCCTCTTCCTGCTGCTTGAGATACTCGTCCAGCTCCTCCTGGGAGAAGAAAGCCACGCCGTTGATCCGGGTCAGCATCTTGTTGTTGGCATCGTTTTTCCAGTAAGCGCCGGACTGCTGGGTGAGCTTGAAGGCTTTCAGACCCTTGGTGTAGGTCAGGTGGGGGCCGACGCACATGTCGATATAGTCGCCCTGCTGATAGAAGCTGATGACGGCATCTTCGGGCAGATCACCGATGTGCTCTTCCTTATATTTTGCGTGACGGTCGTGCATGAGCTGGATGGCCTCGTCCCGAGGCAGGATGAAGGGCTTGATGGGCAGATTGGCCTTGACGATTTTCTTCATCTCTTTTTCAATGGCCTCCAGATCCTCGTCTGTCAGCTTCTTGTCGCCAAAGTCCACGTCGTAGTAGAAGCCCTTTTCAGTGGCAGGGCCGTAAGCAAAGTCCGCATCGGGGTACAGATGCTGAATGGCCTGGGCCATGATGTGGGCAGCGGTGTGGCGCAGAACGTGCTGGGCTTCTTCGGGAGGGCATTCGGCAACGGTACCGTCTTTGTAAATGATTTTCATGGTTTTGTCTCCTTTTTCGAGTGTAGGGATGCAAAAAGGCACCCCTGGATTTCCAAGGGTGCCTGAATAAAGCACGGTTCCACCTTGACTTTTCACTCAAAGCCCACTGTCGCGGGGCGGAAAATGCGGTGCGTTTGCGCCCATTGGCTTTCTCACGCACGGCTCAGAAGTGGTCTCCTCCGTATCCCCACAGCGGACTTTCAGCTTCTGCCCGCCTCTCTGGGAAGGGAATCACACGGATTCGGTCTTCATCAACGCTACTGCCAAAAGTATAGCACTTTTGAAGAGAAGATGCAAGGGGGAAAATGGGGAAAATTTTGACCCCCTGCAATATACCAACTCATTTTGGTCTATACAGGGGAAGCTGTTTGTTATAAAATGGAAAAAAGAGCGAGAAAAACTTTCCCCACCTCCCACATTTTTCCGTGTATAATGGTGAAGACAGAAAAAAGGAGGCAGCCCCATGGATGACAACGAAATCCTGGACCTATACTTTGCCCGGTCCGAGCAGGCGATTATGGAGACGGACCAGAAATACGGGCCTTATTGCTACAGCATCGCCAATCATATTTTGCAGAGCCCATCGGATGCGGAGGAAAGCGTCAACGATACCTATTATTCCGCCTGGAAGCTGATCCCACCCCGGCGGCCTCAGCGGTTTTCCACTTTTTTGGGCAAGCTTACCCGGAACCTCTCCATTGACCGTTGGCGAAAGAACACCGCCGGGAAGCGAGGGGGCGGGGAGACCCAGCTGGTGCTGGACGAGCTGGCGGAGTGTGTGGCGGGGGAGGAGACCCCGGAGACGGAGCTGCTGCGCAAGGAGCGGACAGCCACTCTGAACCGCTTCCTCCGGGCCCTGCCGGAGAGGGACCGCACGGTCTTTCTGCTGCGCTACTACTACGCCAGTACCCAGCCGGAGATCACCCAGAGGACAGGGCTGTCCGCCAATCAGATCAAGTACATCCTGCAAAGAACCAGAAAGAAACTGGCCGATACGCTCAAAAAGGAGGGCCTGCAATGACTTCGTTTCAGCTTTTTAAAGGAATGACCGGCATTGATTCAGAATTCCTCCTCCAGGTGGAGCGGCAGGATTCTCCTGTATCCAGAAGGCTGCACACCAAGAAACTCTGGCTGATTGCTGCCATCATTGCCTTGACCCTGCTTTTAGTGGGCTGCGCCGTGGCTTACGTCACCATCCTCTGGGGCAGCCCAAAGGAAATGATCGCTGGACTCTACGGTGAGAACACCGGCTTCGACAGCGCCGCCCCCGGCGAGGGCTCCGACCCGGTCAAGCCGGGAGCAACCTGGACTATCCCGGGCTACGAAAAGCTCCCGGTGGAGGAAACCGTGGCCCAGGAACTGGAAAAATGGGTATCCCCTGTGGGCAAGAGTATTTCTGCCCCTGGCTACAAGCTGACGGTGGATGCCTATGTCTACGACAGTGCCACCCAATGCGGCTTTATGACCATGCTCTTGGAGCACGACGAGCCCATCTCCGAGGAGAATATGGGCTTAGGCATGGGTGGCCGCCTTGGCGGCCTCCACGGAAACTACCTGAATTTCAACCAGTATGGCTGGCCCTACCTGATCCCCGAGAAAACCACGGATCATCTCCTGGCCTTCACCTTCTATTTCCGTGCGGATTTGGATAAGGGGACGGAGCTGCTGGTATCCTTCCCGGCCCAATCAGAAGAACTGCGCAGCCAGGAATCCGTAGAGCAGCAAAAATTGGAGGAGCAGTTGAAAGCGGAGCTGACACCCGACGAGGCCGTGGCCCGGATGCGTGCCCTCTGCGGCGACGACCTGATCGACGACATCGCCACCCATGTCGATGATCTGCAAAGCTGGGCATACTTTATGCTGGTAATCCGGGCCTTCAATCAGGCTCACATGGATGAAATGGTCTGCGTCTCCCTCCCGGACAGCGGCAGTCTGCCCTACAAAACCTTCGGCCAGGGGGGTATCTACGTCAATTCCCTCTGCGTCTGGATCCGTCCATCCCATTACGCCGACCGGGGCGACGCCATCAAAACCCTGATCTTCCACATGACCGACGGCACAGATTTTGTGGTCATGGACGACTTGACCGACAATACCGTGTTCAAGCGGGTCATTGAGCACGACGACTTGCTCTGTATGCTCAACAGCGCCATCAATATTGAGAAGATCCAGTCGGTAGAGGTGGCGGGTGAATTTGGCAGCGCGACGCTGGAGGGGGATGTGGACTGATATCCTCTTGCAAAACCAAACAGAAGCAGCGCTTTGAGGAAGAGCTTGTGTTCTGTCGCAGCGTGGGGGACATTCGCCCCTGATCACAACCATTGTGGATACCACAACGCTTCTGATCTACTTCAATATTGCCAGGGTGCTGCTGCATTTGTAATAGTACACATTTTATTTATTTGACACTTACGCAAAACGGTGTTACCATGGTACCACAACGATATTTGGAGGCTACTTTTTATGATTCGACTCGTAGCGGATTCTTCCTGCGATGTGTATACCATGCCCGGCGTGGACTTCCGGGCGGTGCCCTTGCACATTTCCACCGACGACGGCAGAGCCTTTATTGACGACCCGGAGCTGAATGTGGGGGAGATGGTGGACTGCCTGCACAGCCATAAAGGGCGGTCCTATACCGCCTGCCCCAGCGTGGCTGCCTGGCTGGAGGCCTTTGAGGGAGCAGACACGGTGTATGTCGTGACCATTACCAGCGGACTGTCCGGCTCCTACAATTCCGCTAAGGTGGCGGCGGATCTGTACCAGCAGGCCAGCCCCGAGGCCAGCGTCCATGTTTTCGACAGCTTATCCACAGGGCCGGAGGAGCTTCTGCTTCTGGAGAAGCTCCGGGAGCTGGTGAATGCCGGGCTGGAATTTGAGGAGGTCATCCGTCAGGCGGAGGATTATATGCGGCATACCCGGCTGTTTTTCAGCCTCCACAGCCTCCACAATCTGGCCCAGAATGGTCGGATCGGCAAGGTCACCGCGGCGGCAGTCAGCGTTATGAACATACGGGTCATTGGTACCGCTTCTCCGGAGGGGACTCTGGCCACCATCGGCAAGGCCCGGGGAGATAAGCGGGCAGAGACCGTCATTCTGGAGCAGATGCAGGAGGCCGGCTACCAGGGCGGTAAGGTCCGGATCACCCATGTGCAAAATGAAGGGGTGGCCCAGGACCTGGCGGCACGGCTACGGGGCCACTACCCGGACGCGGATATCTCTGTGGCGGTGTCCGGCGGCCTGTGCAGCTACTATGCGGAGAAGGGCAGCCTGCTCATTGGCTTGGAGACAAAATAAAAAGGATTCTTTTCGCCTTTGTGGGAATTCTAAGAAAAAAGCAAAGAAAGGGCAAGTAAATGAAACGATGGGTACCGATTTTCCTGCTGCTGAGTCTGCTCCTGACGGGCTGCGGCGGAAATACCAAGGACTATGAAGCGGAGATCCTGCGGCTTCGGGAGGAAAACAACAGCCTCCAGGCCCAGGTAGAATCTTTGCAAGCCCAGCTGAATCAGCTGAAAAATACCCGCTTGGAGAGCTGGACTCTGGAAGCTCGGGGGGCTGGGGAAGGGGAACCCGCCTCCATTGTCTTTACCGCCCGGCCCTCGGCTCACGAGGAGGGCCAGAAGGCAGAGCTGGTGGTGTCCCGGGAGGGGCAGGAAGAGGCCAGGATCCCCGCCGATTGGGATGGGGAGCTCTTCCGGGCCAGCCTGACCCTGCCTCCCCAGGATGGCTACGGCTACTATTGCGTCCTGACCTCCGCCGAGGGGACTATGGACCAGACGGCTCTGACCACTCCGGATAATCCGGTGCTGCCGAAGCTCACCTATCTGGCCAGCAGCCTGAAAAGCTACGCCAGCGCCCTGGCCCTGGACCCGAAGATCGACAAGGACCGGATCACTCTGGATGTCACCGCTGCCGTCCAGGCTCCGCTGCTGACCCAGGACGGAACACCCTCGACGGTGGAAGAGGCCAAGCTTCTGTGGCTTCTGGGGGATGAGACACTGTCGGAGATTCCTGTGGAACTGGATGAAGGAGAGACAGAGGGCAGCTTTGTAGGTTCTGCCCAGGATGTGACCTTGTCCCTGCCGGACCTGGACGATGGCGGCACCCTGCGTCTGCTGCTTTCCGTCCGCCTCTCCGACGGCCGGACCCTGACCGCCGAGGCTGCCAGCTGGACGGAAACGGACGGCGAGCTGGAAGACGCGGTGGGGTGATCCCCTCGTCCGGCAGGGCTTCGCCCTGCCGCCAAGGCATTGGCCCTCTCCTGGTAGGAGAGGGCTTTTCCTATCCCACTCTTCCGGGCGGAAAACGGGGATAACAAGGGAGAATTGCCGGAATATACAAAGAAAAGCCTGGAGAATCCATTGAATCAGAGCAAAGTTCACAAGAAATCGGCGGCGAAAAAGAAGTTTCTGGGCAAGGTAGAAAAAATTCTGAAAATTTTCGATTTTCTCATTGATTTTAGGGAGAAATTATCTTACAATAGGGGCTGTATGGAAAGGGAAACCGGTCCGTAAGTGCTTTTGGAAAGTGGGGAATGGGAATGCTGAACGTTGTGCTGGTGGAGCCGGAAATTCCACAGAACTGCGGCAACATTGCCAGAACCTGCGCGGCCACCGGCTGCCGGCTGCATTTGATCCGCCCCCTGGGCTTTGACATTTCCGAAAAGGCTGTCAAGCGTGCGGGGCTGGACTACTGGAACCTGGTAGAGGTGCTGGATTATGAAAATATCCAGGATTTCTTTGCCAGAAACGACGTGAAGGAAATGTGGTGCCTGTCCACCAAGGCCCCCCGGTGCTATACCGAGGCGGAATATCACGATGGAGCCTATCTTCTCTTCGGGAAAGAGACAAAGGGATTGCCTGAGGAGTTCCTGAAGGCCCATCTGGACAGCTGCGTGCGCATTCCCATGCGGGAAGAGGCCAGAAGTCTGAATCTTAGCAACGCGGTGGCGGTGACGGTTTTCGAGGCGCTGCGGCAGTTATCCTTCCCACATCTTAAGGATTTTGGAAAAATGCGGGAAATATCCCGGTAATTTGGAGGAGTCATTATGAACTACAATAAAAAGTCCATTGAGGATGTCAACGTAGCCGGTAAGCGGGTCCTGTGCCGCTGCGACTTCAATGTCCCCACCAAGAACGGTAAGATCACTTCCGACAAGCGGATCGTGGCTGCTATGCCCACCATCAAGTATCTGGTGGACCACAACGCCAAGGTCATTCTCTGCTCCCACATGGGTAAGCCCAAGGGTGAGTGGAAGCCTGAGCTCAGCCTGCAGGTAGTTGCCGATCGCATCTCCGAGCTGCTGGGCAAGCCCGTCATCATGGCGAAGGACGTAGTCGGCGAGGATGCCAAGGCCAAGGCCGCTGCCCTGAAGGACGGCGAAGTGATGCTGCTGGAGAATACCCGCTTTGAGAAGGGCGAGACCAAGAACGATCCCGAGCTGAGCAAGGCTCTGGCTTCCATGGCTGATCTCTTTGTGAACGATGCCTTCGGCACCGCCCACCGTGCCCACTCCTCTACCGCCGGTGTGGCCGACTATCTGCCTGCCGTCTGCGGCTACCTGGTCCAGAAGGAAGTTTCCATCATGGGCAAGGCTCTGGCCGATCCTGAGCGTCCCTTTGTCGCCATCCTGGGCGGTGCCAAGGTTTCCGATAAGCTGAATGTCATCAATAACCTTCTGGAGAAGGTGGACACCCTGATCATCGGCGGCGGCATGGCCTTCACCTTCCTGGCCGCCAAGGGCTACAACATCGGTAAGTCTCTGGTGGACTCCGAGAAGATCGACTACTGCAAGGAAATGATGGCCAAGGCCGAGGCCAAGGGCGTCAAGCTCCTGCTGCCTGTGGATGCTGTGGTTGCCGCTTCTTTCCCCAACCCCATCGACGCTGAGATCGAAGTGGAAACCGTTGCTGCCGATGCCATTCCCGCTGACAAGATGGGTCTGGACATTGGCGAGAAGAGCCAGGCTCTCTTTGCCGAGGCTGTGAAGTCCGCCAAGACCGTTGTCTGGAACGGACCTATGGGTGTGTTTGAGAATCCCACCCTGGCCAAGGGCACCATCGCCGTGGCTCAGGCTCTGGCCGACTCCACTGCCGTGACCATTGTCGGCGGCGGCGACAGTGCTGCTGCCTGCGAGCAGCTGGGCTTTGCTGACAAGATCACCCACATTTCCACCGGCGGCGGCGCTTCCCTGGAGTTCCTGGAAGGCCTGGAGCTGCCCGGCATCGCCTGCCTGGAAGATAAGTAAGACCCTTTTGCGGTGCCGCGAAGGGGCCAGATGGACCCTTCGCGGTATCCCCGTGCGCATTTTACATGACTTCGTAGATTACATTCTTCATAGAGTGTAGCCATATAAGCAACAAGGAGAAATCAACAATGAATAGAAAGTATCGCAAGACTGTCATCGCCGGTAACTGGAAGATGAACAAGACCCCCTCCGAGACCAAGGAGTTCATGACCCAGCTGAAGGCCATCATGCCCAAGGGCCGTTGGTGCGATGTGGCTCTGTGCGTTCCCGCTGTGGACATTCCCGCCGCTGTCCGTGCCGTCCGTGAGACCCGCATTGGCATTGGCGCTGAGAACTGCAATGCCAACGCCTCCGGTGCCTACACCGGTGAGATCGCTACCAACATGCTGGTAGATGCCGGCTGCAAGTACGTCATTATCGGCCACTCCGAGCGCCGCGCCATGGGCGAGACCGATGCCGATGTCAATGCCAAGGTTCAGGCCGCTCTGGATGCCGGCCTGACCCCCATTATGTGCTGCGGCGAGACTCTGGAGCAGAGAGAGTCCGGCATTACCACTGAGTGGATCACCATGCAGATCAAGCTGGGTCTGGCTGGTGTCCCCGAGGACAAGATCCGCAAGGTCATCATTGCCTACGAGCCCATCTGGGCCATCGGCACCGGCCGCACCGCTACTCCCGAGCAGGCTGAGGAAGTCTGCGAGAGCATCCGTACCGCGGTCCGCAAGCTCTACTCCTCCAAGAATGCCCGCGCCATCTCCATCCTCTACGGCGGCTCCATGAACGACAAGAACGCTTTTGAACTGCTGGCTCAGCCCGACATCGACGGCGGCCTGATCGGCGGCGCTTCCCTGGTGCCCGAGAAGTTTGTGAAGATCATCGAGGCAGCCAACCAGCCCAACGAATAATTTTCGCTTTCAAGAAGGGAGAAAACGCCGAAAAGGGGTTTTCTCCCTTTTTTGACAGTGAGGTAGAGATATGGAAACCTTATTCTTAGACGCAAACGCCGCCGAGACCCCGGAAATTGCCGCCGCGATCATTCGCAATGGGGGCCTGGTGGCCATCCCCACGGAGACTGTCTACGGCCTGGGAGCCAACGGCCTGGATGAAAATGCTGTTGCCAAAATATTTGAGGCCAAGGGCCGCCCCCAGGACAACCCCCTGATCCTCCATGTGGCGGAGCCCAGGGAAATGGAACGATTCTGCCACGATATTCCCAAGAGCGCCTACCTGCTGGCAGAAAAGTTCTGGCCCGGCCCACTGACTATGGTGCTGCCCGTGAAGGACATTGTGCCCAAGCGGACTACGGCAGGGCTGAATACCGTTGCCGTCCGCTGCCCGGACAGTGATGTGACGAGAAAGATCATTGCCCTTTCCGGTGTGCCCATTGCGGCCCCCTCTGCCAACATTTCCGGCAAGCCCTCCACTACCACGGCGGAGCACGTGCGCCATGACCACGACGGCCGCATTGATGCCATTGTGGACGGCGGACCTTGCCGGGTGGGGGTAGAGTCTACCATTGTGGACCTGACTGAGGACCGGCCCCGGCTTCTGCGCCCCGGCGGCATCACCCCGGAGCAATTGACCCAGGTCCTGGGGGATCTGGTTATCGACAAGGCCGTCACTGCCCAGATCGACAAGGACGCGGTGGTGAAGGCCCCCGGCATGAAATACCGGCATTATGCTCCGGCAGAGCCTGTGGTCATTGTAGCAGGGAGCCGGGAGAAGGCTGCCCAGTACATCCATGCCCATTTTGCCCCGGGTGACCGGGTGCTGTGCTTCGAGGAGGAGCTGCCCCTGTATGGGGGGCTGAACCCCCTGGCCTATGGCAAGGAATCGGACGTAAACACCCTCAGTGCCGGCCTCTTCTCCGCTCTGCGGGTTTTGGATGACCCCTCTATCCACCAGGTTTATGCCCGCTGCCCCGTAGGCGGCGGTGTAGCCTATGCCGTGCAAAACCGGCTGAAAAAAGCAGCTGCCTTCCACATCGTGGATGCGGAGGCAGAAGCATGATCCTGGGCATTACCGGCGGCACCGGCTGCGGAAAGACCACGTTGCTCCATTGCATAGAAGAGCGGGGAGGCCTGGTCCTGGACTGTGATGCCGTCTACCATCGGCTTGTGAAGGAAGACAGGCAGATGCTTACTTCCATTGCCGCCCGGTTTCCGGAGGCCATGGAAGGAGAGAACCTGGTCCTGAAAAAGCTGGGGAAGCTGGTCTTTGCCGATGAAAAGGCCCTGCTGGACCTGAACGCCATCACCCATCAGGCGGTAAAGGCGGAGGTTCTGGGGCAGCTGAAAAGAAAACAGCCGGAGCTGGCCGCAATTGATGCCATTGCCCTCTTTGAAGGCGGGCTGGCGGAGCTTTGCGACAGGACCGTGGCGGTAACGGCTCCAGTGGAAGCTCGGATCCGGCGGCTGATGCTCCGGGACCAAATCTCGGAAAGCTACGCAAGAAGCCGGATCGCCGCCCAGCACGAGGAAGGCTGGTTCCGGGACCGGGTGGACTTCGTCCTTACCAACGATGGCACGGCTCAGGAATTTCAGAGAAAATGCGGAGCATTTTTGGATACATTGGGTATCCGATCAAAATAACTAGGAGGAACACCATGACCACAGACGAACTGCGCGAATCCCTGCTGTACGCCCCCAAGAACGGCTACAGCGAATACACTCCCGAAAAGCGGGAGGCTATGAACGAATATTGCAAGCGCTACGCAGCCTTTATGAATGCCTGCAAGACCGAGCGGGAGGCCACTGCCTGGGCAACCAAGGCCGCCGAGGCCCACGGCTTCAAGCCCGCCGTCCCCGGCATGGAGGTCAAGCCCGGGGATAAGATCTACATGAACAACCGGGGCAAGAGCTTCCTGATCGCAGTCATCGGCACGGAGCCTATGAGCGAGGGCGCCAACATCTGCGCCGCCCATGTGGACTCTCCCCGGCTGGACCTGAAGCCCCAGCCCCTCTACGAAGATTCCGAAATCGCCTACTTCAAGACCCACTACTATGGCGGCATCAAGAAGTACCAGTGGGCCTGTGTGCCCCTGGCCATCCACGGCGTGGTGTGTAAAAAAGACGGCAGCGAGGTTACCGTGACCATCGGCGAAGATGAGAATGACCCCATCCTGGTGGTCTCCGATCTGCTGATCCACCTGGCCGCCGACCAGATGAAGAAGACCCTGGCCGAGGGCATCACCGGCGAGCAGCTGAACGTGATCCTTGGCACCGAGCCCCTGGAAGGGGAGGGCAGTGACCTGGTGAAGCTGAACATCATGCGGCTGCTCAACGAGAAGTACGGCATGGTGGAGGGAGACTTCCGCACTGCGGAGCTGACTGTGGTTCCCGCCGGCAAGTGTCGGGAGGTGGGCCTGGACCGGAGTCTGCTGGGTGCCTATGGCCACGACGATCGGGCCTGCGCCTACGCCGAGCTGGAGTCCATCCTGGACCTGCCCACTCCCAAGCACACTGCCGTGTGCATTCTGGCGGACAAAGAGGAGATCGGCTCCGTAGGCATCAGCGGTATGCAGAGCCATGCCTTTGAGTATTTTATGGAGATTCTCTGCGATGGCCAGGGAGTGAAGCTGAGCCAGTGCTTCGCCAACTCCTTCTGCCTGTCCGCCGACGTGTCCAACGCCTTTGACCCCAATTTTGCAGAGACCTGTGACCGCCGGAACAACAGCGCCCTGAACTACGGTGTGTCCATCTGCAAGTACACCGGTGCCAGGGGGAAATCCGGCGCTTCTGATGCCTCTGCCGAGGCCATGCAGCATGTTCGCTCCACCCTGGATGCCGCGGGCGTGAAGTGGCAGATCGCTACCCTGGGCAAAGTTGACCAGGGCGGCGGCGGCACTGTGGCGGCCTACATGGCCAACCGGAACATCGTCACAGTAGATGCCGGTGTCCCCGTTCTGTCCATGCACGCCCCCCTGGAGCTGGTCAGCAAACTGGACTGCTACGAGACCATGCTGGCTTGCCGGGCGATTTATCTGGCTTGATTTGTTTTCTCTCTCCGGAATTCCCGGAGAGAGAATTTTTCCTTGACAAATGACTTCCTTTCGGGTATCATATCCACAATTGCATAGGACAGTTCGTAACCATCCTGTCGGTAAACAAAACTAGGATTTTCACGGGGTTTTTCCTGTGTTTCTTATGATGGGCGCGTCTTTGCGTCCATTTTCTTTGTTGTGCGTGTGGGTGGTCTGTCCGCCCACTTTTTATATCCCAAAGGAGAAAGAAACATGAACAAGACCCGTTACCTGACTCAGGCGGCTGTCATTGCCGCCCTCTACGCTGTGCTGACCCATATGCAGAATTTTCTGCTTCCCGGCACCACAACCTGGGCCATCCAGATGCGCATTTCCGAGGCTATGACCGTGCTGGCCTTCTTCACCCCTGCCGCTATCCCCGGCCTGAGTATTGGCTGCCTGCTCTTTAACCTGACCTACTCCGCAACTTTGCCCCTGGACTTTGTGGTGGGCACCCTGGCAACCTTCCTGGCGGCCTGGGGCATGTGGAAAACCCGGAATGTCCTCCTGGGCAAGCTGCCGGTGCTGGGACTCACCATGCCGGCCATTACCAATGCGTTCCTCGTTGGCTGGGAGCTGACCCAGTACATTGGCGGCGGCTTTGTCATCAATGCGGTGTATGTGGCACTGGGGGAGCTCGCCGTGGTGATGGTGCTGGGAACCATGCTGTATCTGGCGGTGAAGCACAGAGGACTCCAAAAAAATATGGTGGCTGCTTGATGCCTGGGGCCGGGAAGCGAGTGCTTTCCGGCCCTGTGTGTCTCGTTAATAATTTGTTTTCCCTTTTTTCCGAAATGTGTGCTATACTCTTTAGAAAACAAAATGGTTTTCTGCGGTTTGCGGAGAGCCAGGGCGGCAGAAGAGCCGCCTTTGAAGGAGTTGACGGCTATGCAGCCAAAAATGTGTTGTAAATGCAAGAAGAACGTGGCGGTGATCTTCATCACCAAGGTGGAAAATGGCGTTACGCTGAACGAGGGCTACTGCATGAAGTGCGCCCGGAGTCTGGGTATTCCCCAAATTGACCAGGCGGTGAAGCAGATGGGCCTTTCCGATGAAGACCTGGATATGATCACCGATGAAATGAGCTCTATGTTCGGCCAGCGGGATACCTCCGAAGGGGAAGAGGACGAGGCAGACAGCCAGACCGCAACCTTCCCCCTGATGAATCAGCTTTTCGGTGGGAATCTGCCCAAGCCCGGTCAGGCTGCCGAAAAGGAGAAGGACACCGCTCAGCAGGAAAAAAAGCCCAAAAAGAGTAAGCATAAGTTCCTGGATAACTACTGCATGGACCTGACCGCCCGGGCCCGGGAGGGCAAGCTGGACAAGGTCATCGGCCGGGATGTGGAGACAGAGCGGGTCATTCAGATCCTGAACCGCCGCCAGAAAAACAATCCCTGCCTGGTGGGTGAACCCGGCGTGGGCAAGACCGCCATTGCCGAGGGCCTGGCCCAAAGGATCGTGGAGGGAAATGTGCCCTACAAGCTTCGGGACAAGGAGGTCTTCCTGCTGGATCTGACCGCCCTGGTGGCAGGTACTCAGTTCCGTGGCCAGTTCGAGAGCCGGATGAAGAGCCTGATTTCCGAAATCAAGGAGTGCGGCAACATCATCCTGGTCATTGACGAAGTCCACAATCTGGTGGGAGCCGGAGACGCGGAAGGCAGCATGAATGCTGCCAATATTCTAAAGCCGCCCCTGTCCCGGGGAGAAATTCAAGTCATCGGCGCGACGACCTATCATGAATACAGAAAGTACATCGAAAAGGATGCGGCTCTGGAGCGCCGGTTCCAGCCGGTGAGTGTGGCGGAGCCCAACATCGAGGAGTCCAGCCAGATCCTCCAGGGCATTGCCAAAACCTATGCCCAGTTTCACGGAGTCACGATTTCCCCGGAAATCGCCCGCCAGTGCGTGATCCTTTCTGAGCGGTACATTACGGACCGGTTCTTGCCGGACAAAGCCATCGACCTGCTGGACGAGGCTTGTTCCGATGTGAATCTGCACAGCAAGGAGATCTCCCTGTTGGCAGAGAAGAAAAAGGAGCGGAACGACTACGAGCTGGAGCTGCAGATGCTCAACGATGACCCGGACAATACGGATTATGAGCGCCTGGCCATGCTGCGTATGCGGCTGCAGAAGCTTTCCGGGGAAATTGAAGCCCTGGAACAGGTGCCGCCCCCCTCGGTGACCATTGATAATCTGGCCCGGATCATTGAGCTGTGGACCAAGATCCCAGCCTCTAAGATCAAGGCCCAGGAGTATAAGCAGCTGAAGGGCATGGAGGATCGGCTGAAGGCCCATATCGTGGGCCAGGACCACGCGGTAGAGGCTGTGTGCCGCGCTATCCGCCGGAACCGGGTGGGTATTTCTCCCAAGCGCCGTCCGGTGTCCTTCATCTTTGCCGGTCCCACCGGCGTAGGCAAGACGGAGCTGGTGAAGCGGCTGGCGGACGATATGTTCGACAGTGTGGATGCTCTGGTTCGGGTAGATATGTCCGAATACATGGAGAAGCACTCTGTGGCCAAGCTCATTGGCTCTCCTCCCGGCTATGTGGGCTATGACGAGGCAGGCCAGCTGACGGAGACCATCCGCCGGAAGCCTTACAGCGTGGTCCTTTTCGATGAGATCGAGAAAGCCCATCCGGATGTAATGAATATCCTGCTGCAGGTGCTGGACGACGGACGTATTACCGACGCCCAGGGAAGAGTTGTGAGCTTCGAAAATACCGTCATCGTTATGACCACCAATGCCGGGTCCGATGGCAATGTAGGCAGCATGGGTTTCGGCCGCACCGATGAAGAGCAGGTGAAGGGCAAGACCATGAAGGCCCTGCAGAGCTTCCTGCGCCCCGAGTTTATCAACCGGGTGGACGAGATCATTACCTTCAACCATCTGAGCAAGGCGCATTTTGCCGGCATTGCCGACATCATGCTCAGAGAGCTCCGGGAGAGCCTTTCTCAGCGGGGCCTGACCTTCCAATGGACAGAGGATGTTCGGGATCATCTGGTGGATGGCGCTTATTCCGTGACCTATGGTGCCAGAAACCTGCGCAGATTTATTCAGCAGGAGTTGGAGGACCCCATCAGCGAAGTCATCATTGACAGCTTTGAAAGCCCCATTGCCGGTATTTCCGCCCGGATGGAGGACGGGAAGATCCGGCTGGATACCCAGAGGTGACGGCATGGAAGGAAAAAATCAAACCTTTCTCATCTTCGGCACGGAGCATGGCAACCCCCTGGGCCTTGCCAGGACTTTGGGAGAAAATGGAATTGCTCCCATCGGAATTATCCTGAAAGCGCAGGTGCCCATTGCCTCCAAGTGCAGGTACTGGAGGACCTGCCATGTGGTGGATACGGTGGAGGAGGGACTGGAGCTGTTGCTCCATAAGTATGCCGACAAAGATCGGAAGAGCTTTCTATTCTCCACCGCCGACGAGATCACCCAGGTGCTGGATGCCCACTATGACGAGTTGAGCCCTTACTACTATTTCAATAGTGCCGGTCAGGCCGGGCGGCTCTCTGAGTATATGGGCAAGGCCAATATTATCCGTCTGGCCCAGAAGCACGGGCTGGAAACGGCTGACTACTGGGAGGTGGACCGGGGTGTGATCCCGGAGGGGATCCAGTATCCGGTTATTACCAAGGCCGTGGATTCTTTTGTGGAAAACTGGAAGGACTGCATGATCATCTGCCGAAGTGAGGCGGAACTGAAAGCGGCCTACGAGACCCTGTCCTGCCCAAGGGTGCTGGTGCAGCGGTATGTGGACAAGAAAAATGAGATGACCCTGGAAGGTCTCAGCGTTTGTCAGGGAAAGCGGAGCGCTGTGGCAGTGACGATTTCCTTCCTGTATCTTCCCAAGGACAGCTACGGTAGATACATGACGGTAAAACCCTCGGAAAACAAAGCCCTGGAGGAGAAAATCTTTTCCATGCTGAAGGAAATCGGCTACGAGGGCCTTTTCGAGGCCGAGTTCTTAGTGGGACAAAATGACGAGCTGTATTTTTTGGAGATCAATTTCCGCAGCTCTTTGTGGAATTATTCCGCTACGGTAGCGGGAGTCCCGTTACCCTTGGTCTGGGCCCAGGCTATGTTGGAGCCTGAGAAGTTGGATGTTCTCTGCCAGGCGAACGTACAGCCCTTTACAGCCATGGACGAATTAAATGATTTCCGGGACCGGGTCATGACCCACAGGATCTCCTTTGGCCAGTGGTTTTCGGATTTCCGGGGCTGCAGGTGCCGGTATTATTTGGGGAAAAAGGATCCCATGCCTATGGTATCCATGTTTACGGGCAGCGTGAGCAGAAAACTGAGAAAGATTCTGCACAGGGCATAAAAATACGGACCTGCTTTCGGGGCAGGTCCGTCATTTTATGTCAGGGTATGTATCCAGCTTCCTTTTTTCAGCATCCAGCTCCCCAGCACGCATTTTAGCACATCCGGCATCTGGCAGATGGCAAAGAGGGGCAGGATCGGTAAGGCTGTGAAGCGGCTCAGGCAGAAGGCCAGGGGGATGGAGCAGATCCACATAAAGCCGCTGTCAAAGAGAAACGTGATGAAGGTTTTTCCGCCGGAGCGGAGGGTGAAATAGGTGGCGTTGGCGAAGGACTGGAAGGGCATGACAAGGGCGCTGATGAGGATCAGGTCCTGGGCCAGCGCCCGGACGGTGTCGGTGGTGTTGTATATATTGGGGAAAACACCGGAGCCCAGGGCCATAAAACCGCCGAAGAGGACGCCCATAGAAACGGAAAAGGCGATGAGCTTCCGGTTGAAGTCCCGGACCTCTGCTTCCGGCTTTCTGGCGCCCAGCATCTGGCCCATAAGGATGCCAACGCTGACACCCAGGGAGTGGTAGACCACGCTGGACAGGTTGATCAGGGTGCTGGAGATGTTGGTGGCGGGGACCACGTCCAGGCCGCAGGTGGAGTAGCATTGGTTCATGAAGGCCACGCCCAGAGACCACAGCGTTTCGTTCATAAGCAAAGGTGTTCCGGTGATGACAATGGTCTTCAAAAGAGGGGAGGGAATGGCGAAGGACCGGTAAGCGCCCCGGATGAAGGGGTGCTTTGCCCCATTCCGGTGGGTCCAGGCGGCTACCAGAAGGAGCTCCGCGTACCGGGAAATCACCGTGGCGAGAGCCGCCCCCCGGACCCCCATGGCGGGAGCGCCGAAATGGCCGAAGATGAGCACGTAATTGAGGCCCAGGTTCACAAACACGGCGGCGACACCGGCGACCATGGGGACGAAGGTCTCCTCGCTCTCTTTCAGGGTTCCCGCATAGGCGTTGGCCAGGCCAAAAGGCAGCAGCCCCCAGAGCATGACGGCCAGATAGTCTTTGCCGTAGGCCAGGACCTGGGCGGCATCCTCGGCGGTGCCCTCGCCGGTGAGGTAGAGGCCGATGAGGCTGTCCTGCCCGAGGAAGAAAATCAGTCCCGCGGCCAGAGAAATCAAGGTGCAGATGAAGAGCTTGAACCGGAAGGTGTGGCGGATACCCTCATCATCTCCGCTGCCGTGGAACTGGGCGGTGAAGATACCCGCCCCGGAGGAGGCACCGAAGATACACAGGTTGAACACAAAAACGATCTGATTGACGATGGAAACACCGCTCATGGGCAGGGTGCCCACCTGGCCCACCATAATGTTATCCAGCAGGGATACAAAATTGGTAATGCCGATTTGGATGATGATGGGAATGGCGACCTGAAATACCCGCCGGTAAAAGGCCCGGTCACCTACGTATCTGGATAACATGGTACCTCCTAAAAAATCGAAAAATAGAACACAAAAGTCCTATCATCATAGTATATTCTGAGCGAAATGTCAAGACAAAGAAAATACAGCAGCAGGCAGCGATTGACAAACGTCCTTATGCGTGGTATAATGCCTTACGTCTGAATAAATATAAAAGCAGCACAGAGGTGTCGTCCGTTTTGGGCGGTGAAAAGGGAATCCGGTGCAAGTCCGGAACGATACAGTCACTGTGATGGGGAGCTTTCTTGCAGTCCCGGCAAGGTCCTGCCGGGGGTGAGACCCACTGGGAAACTGGGAAGGGAAGAAAGCGGTGAACCGAGTCAGGAGACCTGCCTTTGTGTGGAATCTCCGGTTTGCTGTCTACAAATCGACCTTCCCGCTGGTGTACATAACTTGTTGTGTACCATACTGACAGGAAGCGCGGCTGCGGAGATGCAGCCGCTTTTATATTTTTTCGGAATGGGAAGCTCCCTTCCCAAAGATTTCGAAAGAAGGTTTTAAAAATGAAGAAGATTCTTGCGCTGGCCCTGTGCGCCTGCATGGTTCTGGCTATGGCCGCCTGCGGTGCCAAGACCGAGACTCCTGCCACCACAGAGGCCCCCACTACTGAGGCCGCCACCACCGAAGCACCTACCACCGAGGAGACTGCTTCCCAGGAGGAGCTGGACAAGGCTGCCGCCGACCATGTCGCCGAACTGATCGATGAAATCTATGTCCAGACCCGGAACGAAAATACCGATCAGCAGTGCCTGGATGCCAAGGCTGCCTGGGACGCTCTGACCGATGCCCAGAAGGAGCTGGTAGAAGGCGAAGAGGCCAGCCCTGAGTACTTTGGCCTGGATACCGGCGATGCCTCCAAGGATGATCCCCGGAACCAGGACGACATCGGCGAAAAGGAGCTGCTGGTGGTTTCCTTCGGCACCTCCTTCAACGACAGCCGCACAGAGGACATCAAGGGCATCGAGGATGCTCTGGCCGAGGCCTTCCCCGATTGGGCTGTCCGCCGTGCCTTCACCGCACAGATCATCATCAACCATGTCCAGGCCCGTGACGGCGAGAAGATCGACAACATGGAGCAGGCCATGGAGCGCGCCGTTGCCAATGGCGTGAAGGAGCTGCTGGTGCAGCCCACCCACCTGATGCACGGTGCTGAGTATGATGAGATGATGGAGACCCTGGAGGCCTATAAGGACAAGTTCGACTCCATCAAGGTTGCTGAGCCCATGCTGGGTGAGGTTGGCTCCGATGCTACCGTGATCAACGCCGATAAGGAAGCGGTTGCCAAGGCTGTCGTGGAGGCCGCTCTGGCCGAAGCCGGTTTTGAGAGCACCGACAAGGCCGCTGAGGCCGGTACCGCCTTCGTCTTCATGGGCCACGGCACTGCCCATGTCGCCAAGGTGACCTACAGCCAGATGCAGACCCAGATGGAGAAGCTGGGCTACAAGAACGTCTTCATCGGCACCGTAGAAGGCGAGCCCGAGGAGACCGCCTGCGAGAATGTCATCGAGGCTGTGAAGGCCGCCGGTTACACCAATGTGGTGCTCCGTCCTCTGATGGTCGTTGCCGGTGACCATGCCAATAACGATATGGCCGGTTCCGATGACGATTCCTGGAAGACCATGTTCGAGGCTGCCGATCTGAACGTGACTTGCCAGATCTCCGGTCTGGGCCGTATCCCCGCTGTGCAGCAGCTGTATGTTGCGCATTGCAAGGACGCTCTGAAGTAAATAAGATCTGCCTCTCCGGGGGGACCTCCCCGGAGAGGTGTTTCCATCGGAACGGCTTTGAAAGCCCCACGGTTTGGCGAGGCTTTCAAAGCTGCTCGGAATCAACCGAGAAGCCCATAGGTTAAGACAAATATTGCGAGGTAATGAAAAATGAAAAAACATATTGCTATGATCCTGGCTGTGGCGGCTCTGGCCTCCAGTCTGGCAGCCTGCGCCAAGTCCGCTCCTGCCGAGACCACCGCTCCGGAAACCACCACCGTGGTGACCGAGGCTCCGGAAACCACGGAAGCTGAAACCACAGAAGCTGCCACGGAAGCTGCCCCGGCGCTGGAGGACGGCGTTTATCTGGCGGATTTCAACACCGACAGCTCCATGTTCCACGCCAATGAGACCATGAACGGAAAGGGTACCTTGACCGTTAAGAATGGGCAGATGACCATCCATGTGAGTCTGGCTTCCACATCCATCCTGAACCTGTATCCCGGCCTGGCCGAGGACGCTCAGAAGGACGGAGCTGTACTGCTGGAGCACACCGAGGATGAGGTCACCTACCCCGATGGCCTGAAGGAAACTGTCTATGGCTTCGACATCCCCGTGCCTGCCCTGGATCAGGAGTTCGACCTGGCCCTCATCGGTAAGAAGGGCAAGTGGTACGATCATAAGGTCTCTGTTTCCAACCCGGAGCCAAAGAGCACGCCTGTATCCGAGTTGGCCGACGGTATCTATGAAATCAACGCCACTCTGGAGGGCGGCACCGGAAAGACAACGCTGCTGACGCCCAGCGAACTCACCGTAGCCGAGGGTAAGGCCACGGCAAGGATCCAGTTCAGCAGCAGCAAATATGACTATATGATCGTAAACGGAGAAAAGTATCTGCCCTTGACCACTGAGGGCGGCTCTCTGTTTGAGATCCCTGTGGAGGTGCTGGACCGGAAAATCGATGTGGCGGCGGACACTACGGCTATGAGCACACCCCACGAGATCGAATACGCCATTACCTTTGATTCTGCTACGGTGGTCGCGAAATGAAAAAACGGCTGATTCTGCTTGCCCTCTGTCTGACCCTGCTGCTGGCCGCCTGCGGTGGGCCGGAGAATGTGGCCACGACCCAGCCTCAGGCGGAGACGGCCTCCCAGGCAGTGCGCTATGAAGAGCTCCTGTTTGAGAAGGTTATGCCACTGAGCTATGCCACAGGTTTTTCTGTGTCCTACAGCGAGGAGGGCTATAAGCTGCTGACCATCGGCGAGGACCAGACCTACCTGGTGGTGGGGGAGGATATGCCGGTGCCGGAAGAAGTACCGGATACGGTGACGGTTCTGCAGCAGCCTCTGGACCAGATTTATCTGGTGTCCACCGGAGCCATGGACCATTTCATCGAGCTGAACGCTCTGGACAGCATCATTCTCAGCAGCCAGAAGGCGGACGCCTGGTATCTTCCTGAGGCCAAGCAGGCGATGGAAGAGGGAAAAATCGCCTACGCCGGAAAGTATTCTGCTCCGGATTACGAAACCGTCCTGGGCTCCGGCTGCAACCTGGTCATTGAAAACGCCATGATCTATCACGCACCCGAAGTGCTGGAGAAGCTCCGGAGTCTGGGCCTTCCCGTCCTGGTGGAGCTTTCCAGCTACGAAAGCCACCCTCTGGGCCGGATGGAGTGGATCAAGCTCTTCAGTGCCCTGGTGAACAAAGAAGAAGAGGCTGCTGCCTACTATGACAGCATGCTTGCCGCCCTGGAACCGGTTATGAATCAGGAACCCACGGGCAAAACCGTTTCCTTCTTCTACATTACCACCTCCGGCGGCATCAACGTCCGTCGGCCCTCGGACTATGTGTCCTGCGCCATAGGCCTGGCGGGCTGTGAGAACGTCTCCTTCAGCGAGGACCAGGCGGATGTGGGCACCTCCACCATGACCATTCAGATGGAGGCCTTCTATCAGGGAGTACAGGATGCCGATATTCTGATTTACAACAGCATTGTGGACGGAGAGCTGGATTCTTTGTCCGCCCTGCTTGAAAAGATGCCCACCCTGGCGGATACCAAGGCCGTGAAAGAGGGCAATGTCTGGTGCCTGTCCAAGAACTTTTACCAGGAGACCATGTCCCTGGGGGACTTCATTCTGGATGTGAACGCCGTCGCCACGGGAAGCGATGGACAGCTGCGGTATTTGAAGCATTTACAGTGACGGGGTAGCGGATGATGAAAGAGAAACGTGGCCGGATCCTGGTCGGATTTGTAATATTGCTGGTGCTGACCGCTGGATTTTCCCTGTGGAATCTCCATGCCGGGTCAGTGACCATTTCTGCCGGAGAGATTCGAAGCATTCTCTTTGATCCCGGCGTTACAGGTACCAATAAGAACATTATTTGGTCGATTCGTCTGCCCAGGCTTCTGTCGGCGCTGGTGCTGGGCGGAGCCCTGTCCGTATCCGGCTATCTGTTGCAGACCTTCTTCCATAACCCCATCGCCGGTCCCTTTGTGCTGGGCGTGTCCTCCGGTGCCAAGTTCACCGTGTGCATCGCCATGGTCCTATTTTTTACGGGAGGACGGGCCACCAGCTCAGCCACCCTGATCCTTGCGGCCTTTGCCGGAGCCATGATCTCTATGGGCTTTGTACTGGTCATTTCTCAGAAAGTCCATCAGATGAGTATGCTGGTGGTCTGCGGCGTGATGATCGGCTATATCTGCTCGGCACTGACGGACTTTTTGGTCACCTTCGCCGATGACTCCAACATCGTAAATCTACACAACTGGTCTGTGGGCTCCTTTTCCGGCCGGTCTTGGGCGGACGTGGGGACGATGACTCTGGTCTGCGGCGTGGCATTGGTTTTGAGCTTCCTCATGAGTAAGCCCATCCGGGCCTACCAGTTGGGGGAGGTCTACGCCCAGAATATGGGTGTGCCGCTGAAGGCCTTCCGGGCGGCACTGATCCTCCTCAGCAGCATTCTCTCTGCCTGTGTCACAGCCTTTGCCGGGCCCATCTCCTTTGTGGGCATTGCTGTGCCGCACCTGATGAAGCGCCTTTTTGGCACGGCGGAACCCATGGTGCTGATTCCCGCCTGCTTCCTGGGAGGCAGTGCCTTCTGTCTGGGCTGTGACCTGATTGCCCGGACGGCCTTTGCCCCCACGGAAATGAGCATCAGCTCTGTCACCGCCGTTTTTGGAGCCCCCGTCGTCATCTATATGATGTTGCGCAGAAAGGGGGCGGAAGCATGAGTGCCTATCTGCAAACCCAGGACCTGTCTGTGGGCTACGACGGCAAGGCATTGATCCAAAATGTCTGCCTGGAAGTCCAGAAGGGGAAAATCGTCACCCTCATTGGCCCTAACGGCTCCGGAAAGTCCACGATCTTAAAAACCATTGTGGGGCAGCTTGGCAAAATATCCGGTACGGTGCTGGTGGAGAATGCTGCTATGGACCGGCTTTCCCGCCGGGAGATCGCTCAGAAAATGGCCATTGTTATGACCGAGCGCATTCATCCGGAGCTCATGACCTGCCGGGATGTGGTGGCCACGGGCCGCTACCCCTACACCGGTGCCCTGGGACTGCTGGGGGAACGGGACAAGGAAGTGGTTCAGGCCTCTCTGGATCGGGTCAATGCCGGGGAAATCGCCGAACGGCCCTTTTCCGCCATCAGTGATGGCCAGCGGCAGAGAA
Source organism: uncultured Eubacteriales bacterium (assembly GCA_900547405.1). Classification (GTDB taxonomy): domain Bacteria; phylum Bacillota; class Clostridia; order Oscillospirales; family Oscillospiraceae; genus Faecousia. The sequence continues at coordinate 9,105 of URGL01000005.1, read as the reverse complement.
TCCTGCTTGCCCGAGCTCTGTGCCAGGAGCCGGAGATCATTGTACTGGATGAGCCGACCAGCTATCTGGATATCCGGTATAAACTGGAGCTGCTGACTGTTCTGAAAGAGCTGGTCCGGGACCGGAAAATTGCCGTGCTGGTCTCTCTTCACGAGCTGGAGCTGGCAGAGCGAGTCTCAGACACTGTGGTCTGCGTGGCGGGAAACCGCATCGACCGGGTGGGTCCTCCGGCGGAGATTTTTACCTCTGCCTATATTGCCCAGCTTTACCATATGGAGAAGGGCAAATATGATCCCTGCTTCGACAGTTTGGAATACGTACCCCACTGAAAATGTAAAAATTTTGCCGCCGTAAGAAATTCCCTCTTTACGGCGGCAGTTCTTTTAGGTACAATAGACCCATGTTTCGACAAGGAAAGGGAGCGCCAACGCTATGGAACGTAAAAAAACGATATTCGCTTCCGTTGTCCGCACGGTTCTGCTGGTGCTGGCGGCGGCTGTATTCCTTCTGGCCTGCTCCCGGAGTACGACACCGCTTCTGCAGTTTGAGGTAGGGCAGGATGCTGCCTTTTTCCGGCTGGTAGGACAGGGCATGGCCCAGGGAAAGCTTCCTTACCGGGATTACTTCGATATGAAGGGACCCTATCTTTTCTGGCTGGAATACCTGGGCGCGGTGATCGCGCCTGGCCGGCTGGGGATTTTCCTGGTCCAGTGGCTGTGCCTGTCCGTAAGCCTCTATTTTGCGGTGAAGTGCTTTGACCTGGCAACGGAGGATGGGGCGCCCCTGTGGGCGGCACTGCTGCTCCTGCTGCCGATGGGCTATGTGATGAGCTACACCATGTCCGGAGGCAATCTGACAGAGGAGCTGTCGCTGCCCTTTTTGATGCCCTGCCTGTATCTCTTCTTAAAATACCTGAACGGCACCAGGCTGCCAACGCCGGAAAACCAAGACCACAGCGGAAAGGCTGGGTTCTTCTACGGGGTGGTTTTCGGGATCATGGCATTGATCCGGGTGACCAATGCCGCTCTGATCGGCGCCATTCTTCTGACGGTAACCTGCAACCTGGTTGTCTGGAAGCGAATCCGAAACCTCTTCACCAATGCCGGGGCGTTTCTTCTTGGCGTGGCGGTGGGGACAATGCCGGGGCTCCTGTGGTGCTGGTGGAAAGGGATCCTACCGGATATGCTCAGCCAGGTGTTCCTCTTCGGGTTTGCCTATTCAGAGGAAGGAGGGGTGCTGGAGAGTCTTCGCTCTATGGGAGCGGTTCGGGTCTGCCTGCTGCTGCCCCTGATCCCCTTGGCATTTTTGGCGGTCTACCGGGAGAAGGACTGGAAATGCTGGCTGTTCTTTGGAGCCTCGGCTCTGACGGTGTATGCCGCCGCGCTGATGGGCAACGGCTACTGCCACTATTTTACCTTGGCCATTCCCAACTTGGTGTTTGCCGGATTTCTGCTCCTGCGAGGCTGCCGCCGTTCCCAGCGGTGGCGGCGTTCCTGGCAGGTGATATGCCTGTGCCTGAGCTGCCTGATCGCTCTGGACTTGCTCCGGGCGCAATGGCCGGTATTTCGCCCCCGGGCCCTGGAAGAGATCCGATACGCCATGTATTGCGCCCTGACGGATCGGGAGGACCGGGAGGATTATGATGCCATCCAGGCGGTGCTTGCCCAGATCCCGGAGGAGGAGAGAAATCATGTCTATGTCTATGGCCTGACCTCCTGCTCCAGCTGGTATCTCCAGGCGGGGCTTCAGCCCCCCATCAGATATGGGGACTGGCAGCCCCACTATATCCGGCTGGATCCGGAAATTGGAGAAGAGATCCAAGGCTATCTCCGCTCCGCTGATGCCCGCTGGGTGGTGACCGGAATGGAAAACATAGAGCCAGAGGCGATACAGAGCATTTTGAAAGAAAACTATCAGGATGTTTTCCAATCGGGGGATTATCGCCTATGGGTGAAAGAAGCATAAGGAGGACTTTTCTATGAAGAACCGCAAAAAATACATGACGGCATTGACACTGGCTGTGCTTGTGCTGAGCCTGGGAGGCTGTGGAAAATCCAAGCAGCAGAGCTATGATTCCGCCCGGAACCTATATTTCTACGGGCAGTATTCCGAGGCCCGGAAGGCCTTTAAGAATCTGGAGGACTATCAGGACAGCGCTGCTATGGTCACGGCCTGTGACTACCAGCTGGCCATGCAGCAGCTGGCGGACGGGGAATATTTGGGGGCGTCTACGGCCTTTGCGGCCCTGGGAGAATATGGCAATTCCAGGGGCTTGTCTCAGGCAGCGGCGGAGATGGCGGCTCTGCAGCAATATGAAGAGGGAAATACGGAAGAGGCCCTGAAAGCCCTGGCCGGCACCCGGATCGCCAAGGATCTGCAAAGCGGCCACGAGACAAAGCAGGAGATGATAGAGGTCACCGGCACCTGGTCCATGACTTTGGATGCCCTGGCGGATCTTCAGGCAGGACTGAAGGAGTTGGCTGGAAAGCAGGACAAGCTGGACAAAAAGTTTGCGGAGGCTATCCCCCTGAAAAATATGACAGCCAAGGTGGAGCTTCGGCTGGAGGAGGACGGATTGGCCGCTATGATCCTCAGCGACGAGGACCTGGACCGGCTTGGCAAGAGCTACACGACTCAGGTCCATGACGGTCTGGCGGAGTACTACGACGGAGTGGTGGAGGACCTGGCCGATGAAATGGAAATATCCACAGACGAACTGATGGAGAATTACGGCGTGAAAGACAACGCGGGGGTCTTCGAGGCGGAAAACGATATGACCATGGGGGAGTTTGAAAAGAAGCTGGCCCCCACGAAAGTGGTTTCGGATCTGCAAAGTCTTTACAACGGCTCCGGTGTGGTGGTTACCGGAGATGAGGGCATCCGCATCCGGTTCCCGGACAGAACCTGGGAAGTGGACGCTTCCCAGGATGGCAAGCTGATCCTGACCAGCGATGAGCTGCGGCTGACCTTTATGAAGAATGTAGAAGAACAATAAAATTCGTATATTTTTACCAGTCATGGCAAACAATACCTCCGGAAATCTTTTTCTGGAGGTATTTCTATATGAAAAATAAATGGATCTGCGCACTACTGGCCCTGTGCCTGGTGCTGCCCGTTTCTGCCCAGGCTGCAGCGGTGGAGAGCGGCGATGAATATTGCTTTTCTTCCCGGGAGTTTGGGGAGAATATCCGGGGCGTTTTCCTGCTGGAGGTGCCGGAAAGCGGGACATTCCGGCTTTCGGACCGGGTCCTGCAGCCGGGGGACGCTTTGACGGCAGAGCAGCTGGACCAGGCGGTCTTCGCTCCGGACCTGACAGAGGCGGACACTCAGGCAACACTGCGGTATTACCCGATTGGGGAGGCGCTGGAGTCGGAAACGACCTTGAGCCTGGGCATTCGGGGGAAAGAAAACAAGCCCCCGGAAGCCCAGGACTCGTCTTTGGAAACCTACAAAAATATACCCAACACAGGAAAGCTTCTGGCCAAGGATCCGGAAGGAGAAGCCCTGACCTATACCGTCACCCGGCAGCCCCGGAGGGGCAGCGTGGAGATCGGAGCGGAGGGCAGCTTCACCTACACTCCGAAGAACAATAAGGTGGGAGTGGATTCCTTTGCCTATACCGCCTCGGATCCCGGCGGCAAAACCTCCCGGGAAGCCACGGTAACCATCACCATCCTGCGCCCTACGGAGCCCAATGACTATGCCGACACGGAGGGGACGGACTGCTGCTTCTTTGCCCAGTGGATGCGCTCTACGGGGATTTTCTCCGGAGAGAATCTGGCAGGAGAGCTGTGCTTCCAGCCGGAGAAAAAGGTGACGAGAGGGGAGCTGCTGACCATGGTGGTGAAGACCTTAGGCATTCCGTTGGAGGAAGATCCGGAGCCCCAAACCCTCTCCGCCTATCCCAAGTGGCTGCGCCCCTATGCCGCGGCGGCTCTGCGCTACGGTCTGGCGGACCGGGGCATCTGGCAGACGGAGGACTGGGACAGTGAGACTCCTGCCTCCCATCAGGAGGCGGCGGAGCTTCTCTGCGCCGCCCTGGACCTGGAGGGGGAGGACCTGAATCAGGTACTGGCGGAAAAAGAAATCGCCCTCCCGGAGGAAGGCGATTTGACCCGAGCGCAAGCGGCGAATGCTTTGTACAAACTCAGTAAGCTGGTACAAAGCGCGTAGTGGGCGATGCCCACATCGCCCCGAGGGCTCTTAATTCAACTGGGTCAATCCTGCGTTGATCATTTCCTGCAGACTCATGAGGATGCCCAGCTTGGCATGATACCAGGTGAGGCCGCCCTGAAAATAGACGGCGTAGGGCTCCCGGATGGGGCCGTCGGCGGAGAGCTCAATAGAGGAGCCCTGGACGAAGGCACCGGCGGCCATAATGACCTGGTTGTCATACCCCGGCATATCCCAGGGGAGGGGGGCGGCGAAGGAATCCACTGGGGCGGCAGCCTGGATGCCTTTGCAGAAGGCAATCATGGCCTCTTCACTGCCCAGCTCCACCGCCTGGATGATATCGTGGCGGGTCTCATCGGCAGAGGGGACGCAGCGGAAGCCCAGAGGCTCGTAAAGCTTGGCGGCGAAGATGGCACCCTTTTCCGCTCCGGCAACCACGGTGGGGGCAAGGAAGAAGCCCTGGAACAGGCTGGTCATGAGCCCCAGATTGGCACCTACCTCCTGGCCAAGGCCGGGGGCGGAGAGCCGGAAGGCGCAGCGGCGGACGCACTTTTCCGTGCCGCAGATATAGCCGCCGATGGGGGCCAGGCCGCCGCCGGGGTTCTTGATGAGGGAGCCGACCACCATGTCGGCCCCTACATCGGAGGGCTCCATGGTTTCTACAAATTCGCCATAGCAGTTGTCCACCATAATGGTCACATCAGGCTTGCACTCCTTGCAGAAGGCAATGAGCTTGCCGATTTGAGCCACGGAGAACGTGAGTCGGGTGGCGTAGCCCTTGGACCGCTGGATGGTGATCAGTTTGGTCTTTTCGTTGATGGCAGCCTTGATGCCTTCATAGTCAAAGCCTCCGTCGGGGAGCAGATCTACCTGCCGGTAGCTGACGCCGTACTCCGCCAAGGAGCAGGGACTCTGGCGGATGCCGATGACCTCCTGAAGGGTATCGTAGGGGGCCCCCACCGGGGACAGCAGCTCGTCGCCGGGCAGCAGATTGGCACTGAGGGCTACAGTCAGAGCGTGGGTGCCGCAGGTGATCTGAGGCCGGACCAGGGCAGCCTCGGTGTGGAATACGTCGGCGTAGACCTTTTCCAGGGTGTCCCGGCCCAAATCATCGTAGCCGTAGCCGGTGGTAGCGGCAAAGCAGGCGGCGCTGACCCGATTCTTCCGCATGGCATTGAGCACCTTGGCCTGGTTGTATTCGGCGATGGCATCAATGGCGGAGAACCGGTCCTTCAGACGCTCAATGGCCTTTTCTCCGTAGGCGTAAACTCCGGGAGATACGCCCATTTCCATGTACATATTGATCAATTGTTCCAAGAAATTCACTCTTTTCCTTATTTTTGACACTCGTTGCATTATAAGCGAATTCCAGAGGAAAGTCAATGCCTGATTCACTTCCCCATAGGCAAAAAAAAGACCCCGGGGCGGTTTCGCCCCGGGAGTAATGGCCATGGGTCAGTCTCTTCTCCGTCCGCCCCGATTGCCGAATAGGAGGATGAGCCGCAGCAGCTGGGCCAGGGCCGTAGCGGTGGCGGCTACGTAAGTCAGAGCAGCGGCCTGCAGGGTCTTCCGGGCACCGGCCTCTTCCTCTTGGCTCAGGAGGCCGCACTGATGGACGGCGACCAGGGCCCGATGGCTGGCGTCGAACTCCACAGGCAGGGTCACCAGCTGGAAAATCAGAGAAAGACCAAAGCAGGCAATGCCCAGGTAGATAAGGGCATAAGACAGATCACCGAAGGAGGAAAACAGCAGCCCCAGCAGGATCAGAGGCATGGAGAGCTTGCTGCCTAGGTTGGTAGCGGGAATGACGGCGGAGCGGATGCGGATAGGGGCATAGTCCTGGGCGTATTGGACCGCATGGCCTGCCTCGTGACAGGCAACGCCAATAGCGGCTGTGGAGGTGCTGCCGTAGACATCATCGGACAGGCGGATCACATTGGTTCTGGGATCAAAGTGGTCCGTCAGGCTGCCGGAAATGCGCTCGATACGAACACCGGTGACACCATTGGCAGAGAGCACCCGGCTGGCGGCTTCCGCGCCGGTAAGACCTCGGCGGCTGAACTGCTGGGAATAGCGCTTGAAGGTGCCGTTTACATTGGCACTGGCCCACAGAGAAAGAATGATGCAGGGCAGCACCAGGACCACATAGGTCCAATCGAAACCGTAATAATAGGGCATAAAACCACTCCTTTGAAAATTTCCGGGAAGCATTTGTATACATTTTACCCCAAAGGCAGCCATTTGGCAAGGCTTTGAAGGCCCTGGGATGATAAGAAATTGTAAATTTCACGCATGCATTGTTCACATATTGTTCATCTAAAGCCCCGCCTGGGCTGGTATACTGAAAGGGAAATTTTCAGAAACGAGTTGATGCGTATGAAAGACCCCCGCAGGGAGCGATATTTATATGGCATGATAGCCGGCTTTGGGGCTATCAGCCTGAGCATTCTGTTCTTCTTTCTGCTGTTCCGGCTCCAGGGCATCGGAAAGGTGCTGGGAGGGCTCAGCGGGATTTTAGCTCCCTTTATTTATGGCGGTGTTATGGCCTATCTGCTGCGGCCTCTGTGCAACGCTCTGGAGGCCTTCTTCCAGCTGCGGTTTCCGAAAAAGCTGAGGCGTTTTGCCAATGCCGCGGCGGTGATGTCCAGCCTGATCATCGGCATTCTGGTGATTTACGCTCTGCTGACCATGGTGCTGCCCCAGCTGTATAACAGCCTGATGATTCTGTGGGAGGCCATACCCTCCAAGCTGGATCAGCTGATCCGTTGGGCCAACAAAACCTTTGCCGAGGATGAGCGGTTCATCGACCTGATGAATAAGGTCTACACGAATTACTACAACGGTTTTGCCAAGGTTTTCCAGCAGTTCAACGACAGCCTGAAGGATGTGGGCACCCAGGTGACCAATATTCTGACCGGCGTCAGCACCGGTGTGGTCCGGGTAGCTACCTTCCTCTACAATATCCTCATCGGACTCATTGTGGCGATCTACGTGCTCCATGGCCGCAAGCGCTTCGGCTATCAGGCGCGGCTCATTGTCCGCAGCCTGTTTCCGGACAAGTGGGCGAACCTCATCCTGGAGGAGGTGGAGTTTGTGGACCGGATGTTTGCCGGGTTTATTGACGGCAAGATCATTGATTCCGCGATTATCGGCCTATTGTGCTACATAGGATGTACGCTGCTGCGCATTCCCAACGCCGTGCTGGTGTCTGTGATCGTAGGCGTGACCAACATCATCCCCTTCTTCGGCCCCGTGATCGGCGCGGTGCCGGCCACACTGCTGATTCTGATCGAGAGCCCCGTAAAGGCTCTGACCTTTGTGATTTTTGTGCTGCTCCTCCAGCAGGTGGACGGCAACATCATCGGGCCCAAAATTTTGGGCAACCGCACGGGCCTGTCCGGCTTCTGGGTCATGTTCTCCATCATCCTCTTTGGGGGCCTGTGGGGAATTGTGGGCATGGTCATCTGTGTGCCTCTGTTCGCGGTGATTTACGATACCATCCGCCGGCTGGTCCTGCGGGGACTGCGCAGAAACGGCCATATGGAGCTGTGGGAGGCCTACCGCAGCACCTATCCGGAGCCGGAGGAAGAAAAGAAAAAGTAAGGAAGTAACTCTATGAATTACGCAACCATTAAAAACTGCGATATTGCCAACGGCCCAGGAGTCCGGGTGAGCCTTTTCGTTTCCGGCTGCACCCACCACTGTAAGGGCTGCTTTAATGAAATGGCCTGGGACTTTGACTATGGCCAGCCTTTTACGGAGGAAACGGAGAAGCAGCTTCTGGACATGATGAAGCCTGCCTACATCCGTGGCCTGACCCTTCTTGGGGGCGAGCCCTTCGAGCCCCAGAACCAGGGACCCATTGTGGCCTTTCTGCGGAAGCTGAAAGAAGCTTGCCCGGAGAAAGGCGTCTGGGCCTTCTCCGGCTACACCTATGATAAGATCATCTCCGGGACCTTGGGGGACCCGGAGATCACCAGAGAGTACCTGAGCTATCTGGATGTGCTGGTGGACGGTCCCTTCATTGAGGAGCAGAAGAATCTGGCGCTCCGGTTCCGGGGCTCCGAAAACCAGAGGCTCATCGATATGCCTGCCACCCTGAAAGAGGGAAAGGTCATCCTTTGGCAGGACTGGCAGGCCCAGGGAAAGGGAATGAAGGAATGGAAGCGATAAAGGTAAAGAAGCTGCGCCCGGCAGCGGTAATGCCCACCTTTGGTTCCGCTGAAGCGGCAGGGGCGGACCTGTATGCCTGCCTGGAGGCGGATGTGGACATCCTGCCCGGAGAGACACGGTTTATCCCCACAGGCCTGGCCATGGCCTTGCCCAAGGGCTATGCGGGTCTGGTCTATGCCCGCAGCGGCCTTGCCTGCAAGCAGGATCTGGCCCCGGCCAATAAGGTAGGCGTTATCGACAGCGACTACCGGGGAGAATTCATGATCGCCCTGCACAATCATGGCAAGGAAGTCCGGACCATCCGCCACGGCGACCGAGTGGCCCAGCTGGTGGTGACACCGATCCTGCGGCCTGTCTACGAAGAGACGGATGCCCTGGATGAAACCGACCGGGGTGCGGGCGGTTTCGGGTCTACGGGGAAATAACTTCTGCCCTCTCCTGCTTGGAGAGGGCAGTCAGTTTTTAGCGCTTCTTGGCAGGCTTTCTGCTTTGCTTCGGGGGAAAAGGCTTTGCAGACCTTGTATTTAAGCCGAGAAGTAATTGCCACTCCCCTGCCCTTGTTGTTGAACTCAAATATGATAGTTCTGCTGAAAATGCAATTGAACAGATAAAAGAAAAGCAATATATGGATTGCTTAAAAGACTACTCAGGCGATGTACTTCTTGTCGGCATCAACTATGACAAAGAGAATAAAAAGCATTCATGTAAGATCTGTCTCTTATACACATCTCCGAGCCCACGAGACTCCTGAGCATCTCG
>URGL01000004.1 GCA_900547405.1 uncultured Eubacteriales bacterium | reverse complement strand
GTCCCCTCCACACCCGGCCTGCGGGCCACCCTCTCCAAGCAGGAGAGGGCAGGGGGCTGCTCTATATCAGCCCCAGCTGGGCTTTCCAGCTCAGCACCCGGTACACCGCTTCATCCACCCGGTCCTGGGAGATTTCCCCCTCCCGGGCCGCCTCCAGGACAGCGGAAAGCTGGCTTTCAAAGTCTGTGCTGCACAAAAGATCCGCTCCTGCCTTCACCGCCAGGACGGCGGCCTCCTCCGGAGTGTAGTCCTCCAGAGCGCCCATAGACAGGTCATCGGTGATGACCACCCGGTCATAGGCCAGGGTGTCTCGCAGGTAGCCTATAACGGCAGGAGACAGGGAGGCCGGGGTGTCGGCATCCAGGGCGGCTATCCGATTGTGGCTGACCAGGATGGCCCCCAGGCCGGTCTGAATGCCCGCCCGGAAGGGGATCAGGTCCTTTCCCTCCAGCTCCTCCAGACTCCGGCTGTCCAGGATGCTGGCCACATGGGTGTCTCCGTTCTCGCCGTAGCCCGGGAAGTGCTTCATAACGCCGCCCACTCCATACTCCGCCATCCGCTCCAGGGTGCCGGACACATACTGTCCGGTGGTAATGGGGTCAGCCCCCAAGGAGCGGCTGTAGAGGAAGGACCCGGGGGCCAATGCAATATCGCACACCGGGGCCAGGTTGACATTCAGCCCCAGGGTATGCAGAAGATATGCCTTTTCCGATTCCAGGCTCAGGGCCAGCTCCAACCCTCCGGACTGGAAGGCCTGCCGCGGGGAGGGGAAGGGCTCCCCCCGGAAGACCGGGTGGCTGCTGATCCGGACCACGGTGCCCCCCTCCTCGTCCACTGCCAGCAGGAGGGGAATATTTCCGGCTGCCCGGTAGGCTTTCAGCTTTTTCTGCATGGAGCCCAGGGTCTCGTCATCAAAGTCCCGGCCAAAGAGGACCAGGCCCCCAAGCTGATTATTTCGGATATCGTCCAAAGCCGTTTCCTTCCGGCACCGGGCCAGGAAGAGCTGGCCCACCTTCTCCTCCAGGGTCATGGCTTCCAGGATTTCCCGGACCGGGTCTGCCGGTTCGGTGGCTTCCGTCTCCGGCAAGACGCTCTCTGGCAGGAGGGTCTCCACCCCGGTCTCCGGGGCCGTCTCAGAGGCAGCCGGTTCTTCCTTCGGCCCGGCGCAGCCCACAAGAAGAAGGGCCAGGCACAGTATGACCAGCCGCCTCATAGCCCTTCCTCCGGGATCCGCTTGCGTAGCCAGTCCCCTTTCAGGTACACCGCGGTAAACACCGTCGCCGTCAGGATCCAGGTCATGGGATAGCAGACGCAGAGCATAAACAGGGTGTGGTGCAGCTTCACCGCCGTCATGAGCCAGACCACCCGAACCACACAGACGCACAGGCAGGTGATGACGGTGGGCTTCACGGAGTCCCCCACCCCTCGGAAGGTTCCGGCAAAGATCTCCACCGGCATGAATACCGCCTCAAAGGGGACAATGATAGACATGATATAGGCCCCGCTTTCAATGACCCCGGTGTCCGCGGAGTAGATGCCAAGAATGGTCCGGCGGAACAGCAGCATCAGAAGGGTAATGACTCCCACGGTGCCCACGCTCATGACCAGGCACACCCGGACACTCTGCCGGACCCGGTCGTAGCGCTGGGCGCCAAAGTTCTGTCCCACGAAGGTGGTAATGGCTACGCCGAAAGCACCGGAGATCATCCACACGAAGGCATCGGTCTTGCCGTAGGCCGTCCAGGCCGCCATGACCACGGAGCCGAAGGAATTGATGCCGGACTGAATGAGGGTATTGGACAGGTCAAAGGTGACGAATTGAAGCCCGGCAGGGATGCCGATGAGCAGGATGCGCTTTAAGAGCTTCCCGTCCAGGCACAGCTCTCCGAAGCGCAGAGGGAAGTCCCTCTGCCGCAGCAGCACAACAAGCAGCATCCCGGCGCTGATGACCTGGCTGAGGACGGTAGCGAGGGCCGCCCCGGCCACTCCCATGCGGCCATAGACCACCAGCACAATGTCCATGATGATATTCACAATGCAGGCCGCCGCCAGGGAATACACCGGTGTCCTGGAGTCCCCCATGGCCCGCAGGATCCCCGCCTCCATATTGTAAACCATAGAGGCCAGGGACCCGGCAAAGTAGATCCGCAGGTAGGTCCCGGCCATCTCCAGGCATTCCTCCGGTGTCTGCATCCAGGTCAGGATCGTGGGGCCCAGGCCGCAGCCCACTGCCGTTACCAACAGGCCCAGGATCAGCGACAGGGAGAAGCCCGTGTGAAGGGTCCGGTCCACTCCCTTGGGGTCATTGGCCCCATAGAACTGGGCCAGGATCACAGTGGCACCGGAGCTGAGGCCGGTAAAGAAGCCGCTGAACATATTGACCAGAGGTCCTGTGGTGCCTACCGCCGCCAGGGCCCTGGTGCTGACAAAACGGCCCACAATGATGGTGTCCACTGTGTTGTACATCTGCTGAAAAAAAGTGCCCAGCAGGATCGGAAAGAAGAAAATCAGGATCTGTTTCCAGATGACCCCTTCTGTGATCTGCCGGGAGGCCGTAATCTTACCCATGCCGGGACCTCCGCGTTTTTTTAGAATCTTACCGGATTCTAGCACATTGGGCGGAAAAAGTCCATAAGAAAAACCCGCTCCTTTGTGGAGCGGGCCTTCATCCGTCAGGGCTTCCCCCTGATGCCTTCCCCGGTGGGGAAGGCCGGAATATTTTTAGTCTGCCTGGGTAGATCCCAGCTTGATGGCGCTGTAGTCAATGGTGGTGGGGTTGGCCGCCAGGGCCTCTTCCACAAAGTTGTTGGTCTTCTCGGTGAGGATGTCGTTCTTCACCTGCTCCTGCCAGACGGTAGCGCTGCCGCAGTAGAGCATCACATGATAGCCGTAGCTGGTCTTCACAATGTCGGTATCCCCCACCTGACGGCCATCGTCAAAGCACCACGCGTCAAAGGCCTCCACCATCTGGCCCTGGGAAACACCGGTGTACAGTCCGCCGTTGGTATTGGAGCCGGGGTCCTGGGAGTTTTCGTTGGCCAGGGTGGCGAAGCTGTCCTCGGTCTTATCCCCGGCCAGGTACTGGCTGAGAATTTCCTTGGCCTTGGCCTCCGCATCCGCCCAGGCCTCGTCGGAGATGGTGGTCTCGCCGGTGGTGGAGCCGTCTACAGGGGTGCTCTCAGGGGTGATGAGGATATGGCGCACATCCACGGTGTGGGTGTCCTTGGTCAGGCCCTTCTCGGCATAGTCGGCCTCGTGGGCATTGAAGTACTCCTCCAGTTCCTGCTCCGTGGGAGCAAAGCTGGCATTGACCTCCGTGTAGTAGCCGCTGGAGCGGTAGTACAGGTCCCAGAAGGCCTTATAGTCCGCCACGGAAGCCCCGGGGCCGAAGTTTTTGTGGATCATATCTTCCGCGGTGCCGTAGCCGTTTTTCTGGGCAGTCTCCTCCAGGCCGGTCTCTATGGTGTCCAGCTCATTCTGAAGCTCCTCGGAAATCTGGAAGCCGTTCTCCTGGGCGGAGCGGTATATGGCCTCATACACCTTCCAGGAGGACAGGGCCTGCTCCAGGAAATACTGCTGCCAGGTCCGGTTCTCCACCATGCCGCAGGTCTGGGTGTCCAGGGGCTGGGAAGCGTCCAGGCCGAAGTAGGCGGCATAAGAGCCATACTGGCTGTAGAAATTCTGAGCCGCCAGCCAGTAGTGGACCTGCAGCTGTCCGTTGGTCAGCACCCGGTCTCCGGCGGTGGCGACCACCGTATCGGCAGCGGCCTTTACCTCTTCCTCGGTGCCGGTATAGCTGCCCTTGCAGGTCACATCGTTGGGATCGCCGTCAGCGGGGATGGTGGCCTCGGTGGTCTCCACAGTGGTCTCCACAGTGCTTTCAGAGGCTTCGGCGCTGGGGTTCAGCTCCTGGTCCTTCTTCTTGCCGTTCATCACCAGCACCGCCACAATGGCTGCCACCAGGATCACGGCCGCTACAGCCAGGGCCACGGCAGAGGTGCCGCTCATGCCCTTCTTCCGCTCAGGCTCCCTGGGCTGCTCGGAGGCAGCCTCCTCAGCAGGGGCAGCTTCCTCAGCAGCAGCTTCCTCAGCAGGGGCGGCTTCCTCGGCGGCAGGAGCCTCCTGGGGAAGCTCCGTGGCAGCTTCTTCCGCGGGAGCCTCCTGCGCGTCGGGTTCCAGGGCAGCGGGCTGGAGCGTATCTTCTTTTCCGCAGGCGGGACAGACGGTCTGCCCGTCTTCCATTTCTCCGCCGCAATACTTACAAGTTTTCATAAACAAATTCCTCTTTCTTCCCGGAGATCTCCCCCGGGAGTCCATAATCCTGCTCAGTTTACCACGTTTATGCCGGGAATGCAAGGGAAACATAGATTGTTTACATTTTGAGGCAATGTGCGGCAAGAATCCCACCATTCTCCCGCAAACTTTTGTCCTTGTGCCCGTTGACAAAAGATGCGGATTATTGTAGAATTTGGAGGTAGAGACGGAGGTGTCTACGGGTGAGAGCCCCGGGCGGCTTTGTCTCTTTTTCTTTTTGTCAATATCTGATTTTTTTGACCGGAAAAGGAGAATATTTACCTATGGAGAAACTGGAACAGCTGTACGAAGGAAAAGCCAAGAAAGTATTCAAGACCGACGACCCCGAACTGTTGATCGTGGAGTACAAGGACGACGCCACCGCCTTCAATGGCCTGAAGAAGGGCACCATCGCCGGCAAGGGCGTGATCAACAATGAGATGAGCAACCGGCTCATGGCCATGCTCGAAAAGCAGGGCATCCCCACCCATTTCGTCAAGGAGCTGGATTCCCGCCAGACCCTGGTGAAGAAGGTTTCCATCGTGCCCCTGGAAGTCATCGTCCGCAATATTTCCGCCGGCTCCTTTGCCAAGCACTACGGCGTAGAAGAGGGCATCGTCTTCGAGCACCCCACCATCGAGTTCTCCTATAAGAATGACGCTCTGGGCGATCCCCTGCTGAACACCTACCATGCCCTGGCTCTGAAGCTGGCTACCCCTGAGGAAATCAAGACCATCGAAGACTACTCCTTCCGGATCAACGATGCCCTGAAGGCCTTCTGGGCCACCTGCGGCGTGACCCTGGTGGACTTCAAGCTGGAGTTCGGCCGCCTGAGCGACGGCACCATCGTCCTGGCTGACGAGATCAGCCCCGACACCTCCCGGCTGTGGGACTCCAAGACCCATGAGAAGCTGGACAAGGACCGCTTCCGCCGGGACCTGGGCGGCGTGGAGGAAGCCTACGCCGAGATCATGCGCCGTCTGGAAGAGCACCTGAAGTAAGATAGGACACGCAAAAACTCCGTAGGGGGGTAGTCTCCCCCCGCGGAGCTTTCCTGTGTTTTCAACTAAGAATAAGAACTATAAATCGGAGGATAATCATATGGGAAACTGCGCAATCGTTGGCATTAACTGGGGCGACGAGGGCAAGGGCCGCATGGTTGACCTGCTGACCCAGGACTACGACATCGTAGTCCGCTACCAGGGCGGCGGCAACGCGGGCCACACCGTCATCAATGAATACGGCAAATTTGCCCTGCATCTGCTGCCCTCCGGCATTTTCCGCAAGGGCGTTGTAAACATTCTGGGCAACGGCGTCGCGCTGGACCCGGAGAACCTGTGGAAGGAAATGGAAGAAATCCGCGCCAAGGGCGTTTCCCTGACTCCGGAAAACCTGAAGATCTCTGACCGCGCCAGCCTTCTGATGCCCTGGCACCGGCTGATGGACGGCCTGGAGGAGGCCCGGCTGGCCGACAAGAAGTTCGGCTCCACCAAGCAGGGCATTGCCCCCTTCTATGCCGACAAATATGCCAAGAAGACCGTCCTGGCCGGAGAGCTGCTGTATCCCAAGCACCTGAAGGAGCGTCTGAAGGACCTGCTGGAATGGAAGAACCTGACCCTCACCGGTGTCTACGGTGCCGAGCCCGTGACCATGGAGGAGCTGGAGGCCTGGCTCACTGACTACTGCGAGAAGATCAAGCCCTACATCCAGGACACCGGGGTCTACCTCCGGGACGCCCAAGCCGCAGGCAAGAAGATCCTGTTTGAGGCCCAGCTGGGCTCCCTGCGGGACCTGGACTACGGCATCTACCCCTACACCACCTCCTCTAACCCCATTGCCGCCTACGCTCCTGTGGGCTCCGGCGCGCCCAATGTGAAGATCGAAAACATCGTAGGCGTTGTGAAGGCCTATTCCAGCTGCGTGGGCGAAGGCCCCTTCACCTGCGAGATGTTCGGTGAGGAAGCCGAGGCTCTGCGGCAGGCAGGCTTTGAGTACGGCGCCAAGACCGGCCGCCCCCGCCGGGTGGGCCCCATCGATATCGTTGCCACCCGCTACGGCGTCCGGTGCCAGGGGGCAACCTCCATTGCCCTGACCAAAATGGACGTCATGGGTTACATGGACCGGATCCCCGTCTGCGCGCACTATGAGCTGGACGGCAAGATCACCGACGAGTTCCCCTTCCCTGCTGTGCTGGCCGATGCCAAGCCCGTCATGGAGTATCTGCCCGGCTGGAAGTGCGACATCTCCGGCTGCCGCAGCTGGGAGGAGCTGCCCGAAAACGCCCGGAAATACGTAGAATACATTGAGCAGAACGTTGGCTGCCACATCGGCTACGTTTCCGTAGGCCCCGAGCGGGACAGCATCATCTACCGCTAAGGAGGACGTTATGACAGACCGCTACGAATCCCCCCTGTCCAGCCGCTACGCCTCGGAGTATATGCTCCACCTTTTCTCCCAGGATGTGCGCTACCAGACCTGGCGGAAGCTGTGGGTTTCCCTTGCCAAGGCCGAGCACAAGCTGGGCCTGAACATCACCGAGGAGCAGATCCGGGAGCTGGAGGCCCACATTACCGACATCGACTACGCCGTGGCCGCCCAGCGGGAGAAGCTGGTGCGCCATGATGTCATGGCCCATGTCTATGCCTACGGCCAGGTGGCTCCCTCTGCCGCCGGCATCATCCACCTGGGTGCTACCTCCTGCTACGTCACCGACAACGCCGACATTGTGATCTATCGGGACGGCCTGAAATACCTGCGGACGGAGCTTCTGAAGGTGCTGGCCAATCTGCGGGAGTTTGCCCACGCCTACAAGGATATGCCCACCCTGGGCTACACCCACTATCAGCCTGCTCAGCTGGTCACCGTGGGCAAGCGTGCCACATTGTGGATGCAGGACCTGCTCAGCGACGTAGAGGAGCTGGACTTCGTCATCGAAAATATGCGCTTCCTGGGCTGCCGGGGCACCACCGGCACCGAGGCCAGCTTCATGGACCTCTTCGACGGAGACAGCGCCAAGATCGACGAGATGAACAAAATGATCTCCGGGGACTTTGGCTTTGACAAGTGCTTTGCCGTCTGCGGCCAGACCTATCCCCGGAAGCTGGACAGCCGGATCCTGAATGTTCTGTCCTCCATCGCCCAGAGCTGCTACCGGATGGCAAACGACATCCGCCTGCTGCAGCATGACCGGCAGGTGGAAGAGCCCTTCGAAAAGAATCAGATCGGTTCCTCCGCTATGCCCTACAAGCGCAACCCCATGCGCTGCGAGCGCATTTGCTCCCTAGCCCGGTATCTGATGGCGGATGCCCTGAATGCCCCCATGACCGCCTCCACCCAGTGGCTGGAGCGGACCCTGGACGACTCCGCCAACCGGCGGATCAGTCTGCCTGAGGGCTTCCTCTGCGCCGATGCCATTCTGCGCCTTGCTCAGAACGTCACCGACGGACTCCATGTGAATGAAAAGATCGTAGAGCGGACCGTCCGGGAATATCTGCCCTTCATGACCTCTGAGAATCTGATGATGGAGGCCGTCAAGCGGGGCGGCAACCGTCAGGAGCTCCACGAGATCATCCGCTCCTGCTCTATGGAAGCCACCGCCCGGATGAAGAACGGCGAAAGCTGCAACCTGCTGGAGCTGCTCTCTGCCCGGAAGGAATTCGGCATGACCCCCCAGGAGATCGAGGCCCTGCTGGATCCCAAGCTCTATGTAGGCCGCTGCCCCGAGCAGGTGGAGCGGTTCCTGGGTGGGCTTTCAGAACTTCTGAAAGACGTTCAGCACGAAACTGCTGAAATCAACCTGTAACGGAGGTACGATCAATTTGGAAAAAATCCTGGTTTTGGACTTCGGCGGACAGTATAATCAGCTGATCGCCCGCAGAGTCCGGGATCTCCATGTGTACGCGGAGATCGAACAGTACAACGCCATTACCCCCGAGGAGATCAAGTCCCGGGGCTACAAGGGCATCATCTTCACCGGCGGCCCCAACAGCGTGTATGATATGTCCTCCCCCCACTACGATCCCCAGGTCCTGGAGCTGGGCATTCCCATTCTGGGCATCTGCTACGGCTGCCAGCTGACAGCCTGGATGGCCGGCGGCAGCGTCATCACCGCCGAGACCTCCGAGTACGGCAAGATCCGGCTGGACCTGAAAAAACCTGGATCCAAGCTGTTCCAGGACGTGCCCGCCGAGAGCATCGTATGGATGAGCCATACAGACCGCGTTGAGCAGCTGCCCCAGGGCTTTGAGGTCACCGCCTCTACGGACAACTGCCCCGTAGCCGCCATGGAAAACGAGGCGAAGGGAATTTACGCGGTGCAGTATCATCCCGAGGTCACCCACAGCCAGTTCGGCAGCCTCATGCTGAAGAACTTCCTCTACAACGTCTGCAAATGCGCCGGTGACTGGCAAATGGATTCCTTCATCGAGGACACCGTCAAGGCCCTGAAAGAGCGCATCGGTGACAAAAAAGTCATCCTTGGCCTCTCCGGCGGCGTAGACTCCTCCGTAGCCGCCGGCCTCATCAGCCGGGCCGTAGGCGATCAGCTGACCTGTGTCTTCGTGGACCAGGGCCTGATGCGCAAGGACGAAGGGGACTTCGTGGAGAAGACCTTCACCAGCCTCTTCGATATGCACTTCGTCCGGGTCAACTGCCAGGAGCACTTCCTGGAATGCCTGAAGGGTGTCACGGACCCGGAGCAGAAGCGGAAGATCATCGGCACCGAATTCTATAAGGTCTTCTGGGACGAGGTCCGGCGCCAGGGCGGCGACGATGCCTTCTTTGCCCAGGGCACCATCTACCCCGACTGCATCGAATCCGGCAAGGGCAACGCCGACAAGATCAAGACCCACCACAATAAGGTCAAAATGCCCGAGGACGTCAAGTTCCTGGACATCATCGAGCCTCTGGCCAGCCTCTTCAAGGATGAAGTCCGCCGGGTCGGCGAGCAGCTGGGTATTCCCCACGAGCTGGTGTGGCGCCAGCCCTTCCCCGGCCCCGGCCTGGGTGTGCGCATCATCGGTGAGATCACCGCTGAAAAGGTCAGGATCCTCCAGGAGGCCGACTGGGTCCTCCGTGACGAGATGGCAAAAACCGGCTACGAGACCCAGATGGCCCAGTTCTTCTGCGTTCTGCCCGGTGTCAGCACCGTAGGCGTCATGGGCGACCACCGCACCTACGACCACCTTCTGGCCATCCGCGCCGTCACCACCGACGACTTCATGACCGCCGACTGGGCCCGCATCCCCTACGACCTTCTGGCAAAGGTCTCCAACCGGATCACCAATGAGGTCAAGCACATTAACCGAGTGGTGTATGACGTGACCAGCAAACCCCCCGCAACGGTGGAGTGGGAATAAAAAATTCGTGATGCTTGGGGCAAAAAAGCCCTAGGAAAATCACAACTTTTTGATTCACCGCAGCCGGTTTGATAGCAAAATGGTAGCAGCTCTTTTCAGCCAATTGTTCATTCCCACCAAAAGGGACAGGTGGCTTGCAGGTTGCTTTCCAATCCGATAATGAGCAAAATGCTCTGCTGAGTTTTTGAAGCGAACTCAGCAGAGCATTTTTTGTTTGTCTTACAGAATGTCCTTGAATTTGGAAACCAGGTAATCACTGAGTTTCTGGGAGGGACCGACCTTCCTGAATTTCCCGGAGGTGTCGTATTTGGGATAGTGGTAACGCCAGCGGTCATATTCTTCCTGGGTGATTTCTTTATTTTTCAGCTTTGTCATTTCGGTGTTCCGGGCTTCCAGCATTCTTTGACGCTCAATGCCGTCAACTGGACGATGACGGAAACGGCTGCAATGCCTTTGCCGTCAAAAAGGCCGTTTTGGCATCCGCTTGACGACACCTTACAGTGAAAAGAGACGGCAAGCTGCCAGCGAGCTGGCGAAGAAGAACACACAGAATTTGAGGAGAACGACAAAATAAAATTTGTGAAATTTTCCCATTAAGCAGAATATGGGGCGATATATTCAGAGGTTCCCTAAATCATTTGTAGCTAAGTACAAAATACATATTTGCATCTTCTATGCCGTTGTTGATATATTTATGCTCCGCACTTGCGTCAAACGCAATGGAAGCCCCTCTTTTTAGCTGGTAAATATTGTCACCAACAGCGACCTCGACTTCCCCATCAGCGACCATCACGTACTCTGTCCGCCCGTTCCTGTGAGTCTGCGACACATGATTGCATCCAGGCTTGAGAACACAATAGAAAATTTCAAAGCCTGTTGCAGGTGTAAATGGAAAAATACAGTAAAACAAGATTTTTCCGTCGTTGTCAACAACCGGAGAGATGTTCTCAATATACTTGATATCGCAATACAGAGATTGAGGACTCGTCAGAAGATTGTCGAATCGTATTTTTAATCCGTTTGCGATTTTCGAAACCGTAGCCAGTGTCGGAACAGACTCAGATCGTTCGATCTGGCTCAGCATGGTTTTGCTAACACCAGTCATGGAGGAAACCGCATCAAGGCTGAGCCCCATGCTCTTCCGGATGTTTTTCAAATTTTCGCCGATTTTCAATTGCTCGCCCATGAATTCCGCCTCCTGTTATGCCGCTGCAGACAGATATAATATACTCCATCCATTTCGGATAAGCACATTTTTTTATTTTAACAGCGTATCTAAGGATATGTCAAGGTGGCAATACCACTAAATTCCTGAAGAAAAATTTGTAAAATTGCGTTATTGACAGAGCGGCTGAAATGATGCATTATATATATACGCTATAGCGAACACAAATTCGTTATAGCGAATACCCGTAACTACGGGATTCAACAGGAGGGTACACCATGAAAACCATTGCTGTATTAGGAACTGGAAATGTAGCCCAGACAATTGCTGTCGATATGAAAGCCAAGGGTCAGGAAGTCCGGCTGTTTGCGCCTGACTATCTGTTCTCCAGATTCCAGACCATCGCGATTTCTCATGAGATCGAATGCGTCGGCGAATTTAACGCAAAAGAAAAGATCGATGTGGTGACTTCCAACATTGACGAGGCTGTAAAGGGTGCAGACTATATCATCGTCTGTGTCCCTGGCAATCGTCATGAGGAATTTGCCAAAATCCTGAAGGGACATACCACAGCTGAGCAGATCGTGATTACCTTCAACGGCTGTATGGCCTCTCTGATTTACAAGAACGTATGGGGCGATGACCCTACTTGCCCCATCTTTGTGGAATCTACGATCCCGCCCTTCAGCACCAGACGGGTAGAACCAGGCAAGGTTCGTATGTTTGAGCGTC
Organism: uncultured Eubacteriales bacterium; assembly: GCA_900547405.1. GTDB lineage: Bacteria > Bacillota > Clostridia > Oscillospirales > Oscillospiraceae > Faecousia. Next base: position 69,654 of record URGL01000004.1, on the reverse strand, counting down.
ATCTAGCACCTATCGCGTTTTTCCCCGCCGCCGCCGCAGAGAAATACTACGATCAGATTCGCAAGGATGTCTATGATTTCCCCGGTCTCTACAGCGATGTTCTTGAGTGCGGTCTAAGCTTGATTAATCCTACTGTACACCCTGGCCCTTGCCTTGTCAACCTCAGCAACATCGAAAAGCCAGATGTCAACTTCTTTTTGTACGAGCACGGATTCCAACCCTCCGGTCTGAAAATTGACGTTCTCCTTAACAAGGAGCGGCTGAAAATTGGTAAGGCGCTCGGCTATGATATCCATGCTCTGGAGGATTTTGCTGGCGTCGATAAGGTCGATTCCTGGGTGCCACTGTATGCTATGGGCCACGGTTGCCACAACCTCACCTCGATTGCCGGCCCCAATGATATCAACTACCGCTATCTGACGGAAGATATCCCAATCGCTCTGGTCTGCTGGGCCTCTATCGCGGATCAGCTGGGCATTGAAACGCCCATCATGGATGCTGTGATCACTCTGGTCGGTGTCGCCCATGACACAGATTGGTTCAAAAACGGCAGAACTGCCGAAGTACTCGGCATCAGCGGCAGAAACGCCGAAGAGTTGAATCGTTACGCGAAAACGGGCAAATTCTGATCCCACATAGACAATTTTAGAGAGGAGCGTATTGAACGTGAATAGCAATCACGATTTGGACCGCTGTGATTATGACACTGCGGCCATCACTGATTATGATCCGCGCTTTGAAGCAAGCAAAAAGAGCGCTTTGTTTCTGCACATTCTTGGCATTGTCGCATCTATAATTGGCACCTGCTGGATGTTTTATTTCGGGACGGGCGATCCCACACAGATGACATACTTTTTGGGATTTCCTCTCTGGTTTTCCGGCGCGACAATTATCTACACCATCATGACCATCATTGGCATCGTTCATATCTGTAAATGGGACGAATTTCCGCTGACAGCAAGAGCTAATAGGAAGGGGGAGAAATAATGGCACAGGATCTTGGCGGCTTTACCATTGCCCACTCTACTTCAGTCACCATGCTGCTAATCTTTTCGGTGTATTCAATTATCATCGTCGGATTCGGATTCTATGTAAAAGCACAGGCCCGGAAGGGTGGCTCCGACAACCTCGCGTCCTTCCTTACAGGAGGCGGCAACATCGGTGCATTTTCCATCGCCATGATTGCCGCGACAAACGCAATGTCCGGCGGTTCCATGGTTGCGGCTCCCGGCCTCAGCTACGCGGTCGGATTTGCTTCCCCTCTGATTTATTACAGCGGATTTCTGACCTCCGCCTACTGTCTTGGTGCTGTTGGACGGAAAATTGCTATTCTGCGTGAACGGACCGGCGCAGTTTCCTATTTGCAGCTGCTGCGCCTCCGTTTTCAATCCAAGGGCGTTGTGGGCGCGCTGGCAGTCACGGGCGCGTTGGGCCTGGTGTTTTTTGGATGCGGCCAAATTTCCGCCGGTGCCAAAATCTTCGCGGCAGTCACTGGCAGCAACAGCTACTATCTCGGTTTGTTCCTGGTGATTATTATCTCTGTTGTTTACACGGTTTCAGGCGGTGTAAAATCTCTGGCAAAGGTAGCAGTTATTCAGGGTGTAGTTATGCTAGCGGCCACGTTTTCTATCATTGGCGTTTTGATATTTAGAAACACCCAAATGTATGGAGGCGTCACCCAGGCTATGCAGAGCCTTGCCGTTACCTTCCCAACAATTCTCCAAGCGCAGTCCTCCGGTTCCTTTTGGAATATCCTGGGCCTGTCCCTCTTTTTCGGCGTTGGTGTTGGTGTCATGCCTCATTCCTTGTCTGTTTCCATGACATATAACGACCACAAAAAGCTGAAGCTGGGAATTTTGATCGCCACATTAACTTTCTTTATTGTCAACGGCCTGATGTGCATGATTGGTCCGCTGGTCCGTGCAATCAATCCGAATATTGCTGTTGCTGACTACACCTCTATGTTTGTGGCCACTAATCTGCTTCCTTCCTGGGTGGGCGGCATTATCTTCTCTGGTGTGTTCGCTGCTGTTCAATCCTCCATTGCAGGTATATGCATCTCTGCCGGTGCTATTCTGGCAAAGGATTTCATCGTCGACTGCCTCATGAAGGAAGTTCCCGAAAAAACGCAGAGCAGAATCAATTATGGCGTCATTATTGGCGTCGGTGTGATTGGTGTGCTGGTTGCTCTGAAGCCTACAGACATTACACAGTACATGATTAACTTCGCTCTCGGCAGCATTGGCGGCGGCTGGTATTGGCCAATCCTCTTGGGATTTTATTGGAAAAAGGCCACAAAAACCGGTATGATCCTCTCCACGATTGGTGGTTATGGAACGTATATAGTTTGCTATTTTCTGTCCAGTATTATCCCTTACACCAAAGCCTGGTGGGGCATTGCCATGGGTGGCGTAAACGCCTTTGTTCCCGCTTGGATTGTATCCTTGATCTGCATGGTAGCCGGAAGCCTTTTGACACAGAATCAGAAAGTGCCTTTGGGATATTATCAAGTGTTTTTCTGCTCGGATTATGATGAGAAATATACAAAACTAGATTGTTAATTGCGGTAGTGTCAAGAGTTATGCGCAAAATTAATTACGGCACAGATACGCGCAAAATTGATTACAGCTCTGGTAGAAATCTATTGCAGGGGGCGGCTTAACCGCCCCTCGGCTACCGGTTTCCCGGGAGGCTGGGATGGTATGCGCACCGGGAAGGTGTGGATGCCGTTCCAGCCTCCCGGGAAACCTAACGCAAAGACCTCCGGTTTGAGGAATTGCGAAAAGTTTTGGAGTCCTTTGGGTATGTAATGAACGCCCCCAGAGGCGGCAGCAGGCATTATACGTTCTGAAAGCCTAGATGCCAGCCAATTAGTACGAACAAGTCAAAAAGGCTTATGTAGAAATGGTCAAACAAGTTGTGGAAAGTGAGGGTGCAAATGAAAACGCTGAATGAATATCTTGCCCTGCCTTACCGCATGGAGATTGTAGGAGATCATGACGAGGGCGGCTTTGTGGTGTCCTACCCGGACCTCCCGGGGTGTATCACCTGTGGGGAAACGGTGGAATCTGCGGTAGCCAACGCTTTGGATGCCAAGCGGGAGGGCATCAGCATGAACCAATACTGCGTGTATCTGCTGTCCAAGAACGATGCTGCGGCGGCAAGGTAGGCCTTGGCGATGGCAGCGAATAAGCGCTTTTTCTGTAATGATAGGCTCTGGGCCATGCGGCCTGGGGCATATTTTATGAAGTTTGCTTTGCATAGTCGCTCAGGCACACGACGGTATTCAGTAAAATGAGCGCACTAAAAATAGTTGCATTTTTGAAAGCAGTGCAGTATAATATAAGCAAGGAGAAAGGGGGCCGGTTTCATGGGACAGAAAGAGAAACTCATTGAACGCTTAAAAGCGAAGCCCAAAACATTTACCTTCGATGATGCAGAGAGCTTATTGCGGTACTTTCACTACGAGCGTTCCAATAAAGGTCGTACCAGCGGTTCACGAATCATGTTTGTGTCTGATGATCATCCTCCTATCTTGATGCATAAACCTCATCCTCGCAAGGAATTATTAGAGTACCAAGTAAAGCAGTTGATTGAAATTCTGGAACAGGAGGGACTTCTATGAATAATACGATGGAATACAAAGGCTATCTCGGCAGTGTGGAGTTTTCGGAAGAAGATGCTCTGTTCTATGGCAAGGTTCTGGGCATCCGAGCGTTGGTTTCTTATGAGGGAAACAACGCACAAGAGTTGATTGCAGATTTTCATGGTGCAGTGGACGATTACTTGGAGCTGTGCGCCCAGCAGGGCAAAGAGCCGGAGCGGGCTTACAAAGGGAGCTTTAATGTCCGCATTTCCCCAGAGCTGCACAAGCAGGCGGTGGTTGCCGCCATGTCCCACAACATGACACTGAACAGCTTTGTGGAAAGCTCCATCGCCCAGGCCGTTCATGCAGGAGCATAGAAAAGCAACCAGAGAACATTGATCATAATTGGTATGAATCTATTCTGCCCGTCCTTGATAGTGATGAAAAGGAGAAAACTGAAAAACGGATATATTGAATCGCTAAAAACGCTGAGCACTCTGCGAATATACGCATTCTGAAAAGATTAGAGAACACAACACTTGATAGGCTGTCAGAGGTGTTTATCATTTACTGACCATGATAATAGTTATGCTCCATAATACTGAGTGATACTATTTAATTTTAGCAGAAATTCTTATACGAAGTTGAAAGCCTAAAAATACAGGAGGGAAGAAAACAATGAGCTACAACGATAGAGTTGCGTTGTATAAACAATGCGAAGAAATTCGAGGAAATCCGCTAATTGTGTATGTAACCTCAATACGTCCAAATCTTTCCGCACAAATGTGTATAGATTCCATTCCGAGTATTATTGAACAAATCGAACAAATTCCAAGTGATAAAAAGAGCGTTGATCTGCTTATAATCAGCAATGGTGGTGATCCGATAGCTTCCTTGCGAATAATTAGTATGCTACGTGAGCGATTTGAGAAAATTTCGGTGCTTGTACCTTATGTTGCATACAGCGCAGCGACTGTTCTTGCACTTGGTGCGGATGAGATAGTCATGCATCCATATTCTAATTTAGGACCCGTCGATCCTCAGCTGACTATTTCTAGACAAAACGAAATTGGTCAGCCATCACAGCTTAATTTTGGATCGGAGGATATTAGAAATTATATTGATTTTATCAAGAAGGATGTTGGAATTACCGACCAATCGCACTTGATTACAGCATTTAATGCATTATCAAAAGAGGTGGGGCCACTGCCTATCGGTTCTGCAAAACGTAGCCAACAACTTTCGCTATCCTTGAGTGAAAAGATGCTCGAAACCCATATGGATGATAAAAATAAGGCGTGCTCAATAGCAAAATTACTTAATAGTTCGTATTACCATCATGGGTATGCGGTTAGCCGGGGCGAGGCGAAAGATATTGGATTGAATGTCATTTATCCGGAAAAACCTTTGGAGGAATTGATGTGGAAAATCTGGCAAGATTTCAATTATGAGATGCGCTGTTCTTCTGATTTTAATCCTACGACAGAAATAATGAACGACCCAGAGGCAAAGAGAATAATAAACAATGTTCCCATTGTTTCGCTGCCTGCGAATACGCCGCCCGATGTTGCGCATAGTATTATTGTGACATTGGCACAGCAAAATGCCAAGGTGGTACAGCAACCGCCTATTGAAATTACTCAATTAATGGCCGTAATAGAAAGCGCTAACAGAGCATACGAAGTGAGAACAATACTGAGTATTGCATATTGGAGAGAGACCAATATGCAACTGTCCGTTAACGTTACTGGTTATTCTAATGGATGGCAGGCAGTAAAAGAGGTGAGATCGTGAAGACTGTAACAGGGACGAGAACGAGTACATGTATTCCCGTTTCTACTTTATACAAATGTGATCAAATAAATATGGCGAGAAATAGTTATACTGTTAGATATATTCCTAACTCGCGTATTTACATTCCTGGAAAGCAACAAGAAAGTAAGGCTAAGTGTAAGTAATTCTTGGACGAGCCACGGTCCGAAGGTGATTTCTACCACGATAACATGCCTGTGATAACTTTCCAATAACATCACAAAGAAAAACTTTTGTGTGTAAAATCTCACCCTTGCTTCAAATCAGGGATGCCTACCCAAAATGATATTCGCCCGTACCCGGCATGATGAATACCAGTATGAGGGGGTTAGGATTGTAGATATTGCGAATTGGTTGCTTGATTACCAAAATTGAAAAAATTTCAATTTTGGTAAATAGCCCTTGCGTATTCAGTAGATAACTGGTATAATACAGATACGAAAAACTGCGTTTTTTCATGGATGATAGCATCATTTGATAGCTTTTTGATAGCAAAAACTCAGGAAACACATAGAATTAGGATAATGCAAATTAAACCATGTCAAATGAAATCAAATCTGCTAAGCAAAAATGTTTAGAAACGAGATTCATTTGGCGAGTGGGAATAAATAATTCGTGATACTTGGGGCAAAAAGCCCTAATGATGGTAAAAGCCTCTGCTGCGTCCCCAATGGGCGTGGCAGAGGTTTTTTTGATTATGCCTGAATGCCACAAAACCTTTGCCGTCAAAAAGGGCTTGTGTGAAGCAGCGATGTGCGGATGGGCGGGTGGTATTCATCTACACTCCTGCGGTGGAGGATTGGTACGCGGAGAATATGTATCAGCGGTCAGAATTGGATTGGCTGATTGACCATGATCCGGCGGGGTATGCTGAGTTGGTGCTGCATAGTCCACCTGGCTTGTGAAGCAATCTGTATGAAACTTACTATTGCTAAACAGCTGGTAATAGCGAATTACTCAATTTTAAATATGTTGATAAGCTAAAGTTATGACTTAACTAAAATTATATTGACAAATGTATTGAGCAGTGATATAGTATCCTCGCAAGGAGGGATTGTGATGGATTCTACCGAAAAGCGTCTTGGCAATGTAGCGGAGATTATGGCTGGTTTGACCGGCTTTGCGGATAAGGGTAAGTACAGGTACAGCGTGGTTCAGCCTAACAGCTTTACAGATACAGGCCTGATGAACGAAGTGGATGTGCAGTGGCGAAGTGATGAACTTACGGACAAACAGTTGCTGTCTGTAGGCGACATTCTGGTTAAACGTCTAAACCCCTCGTTTGTGCATGTGGTTGCGTTAGAATCTGCAGGCATGGTGGCATCGCAAAACATTCTTGTTGTTAGGCCCGGTGCTGAGATCGATCCTGACTATCTGGGCTATCTGCTGGAACAGAAAGATATCCTTGGACAGGTGGAGCATTTGACCGGTAGCACGGCAGCAATCAAAGCGGTGTCGGTCAAAAAATTGGCAGGCATCACAATTCCGGTTATCCCTTTGATAGAACAGCGCAAGGTTGGTGCCATCTGGAAACTCAACCGAAAGCGCAAGCAGCTTCTCGATGAATATATGGCCGAAAATGACAGATTGGTGTCGTTGCTGGCTTCCCAAATACTAAACGTTGGAGGAAATAGAAAGTGAGCAAGACTACTTCTCAGGATATTAAGGCGACGCTGTGGAAAGCGGCCGGAACCTTCCGCGGTACGATTGATGCCGCAAACTACAAGGACTTCGTCCTGTCCATGCTGTTCCTGAAATATCTGGATGACACCTACAAGGAGTTCCTCAGAGATCTGGAGGAACGGTACAAGGGCAACCAAGTCCGCATTGAACGGGCCAAAAAGAATCTGCCATTCGTCCTGGGGGAGAAGGAACGATTTGATTATCTCTACGAGAACCGATTTGATCCCAAAATCGGTGAAATGATCAATACCGCCCTGCAAGGCATCCAGGACAGCAACACCGAACTGCGAGGTGTGTTCCGCAGCATCAATTTCAACAGTGAATCCATGCTGGGCAATCCTCAACAGAAGGTAACCAAGCTGCGTACGCTTCTGGAGGATTTTAAGCCTTTGTGCCTGGAGCCTTCCCAGATTGAAGTTGGCCCCGGCGAAGATCCTGCCTATGTGATCGGTGATGCCTATGAATACATGGTCGGCGAATTTGCTGCTGAAGCCGGCAAAAAGGCAGGCAGTTTCTTTACTCCGAGCATGGTTTCTGAACTGATGGGTAAATTGACCGCTCCCAGGGCCGGTGACTCTATTTATGATCCCACCTGCGGCTCTGCTTCGCTGCTGATCCGCACTGCTCGTCAGGCTGGTAATCCGGATCAAGTCGCGATCTATGGCCAGGAAATGAATGGTTCCTCCTGGTCCATGGCCAGAATGAATCTCTTCATCCATGGAATCCACGTCAACCCCAATGACATTGCCTGGGGTGACACACTGGCCAATCCCCAGCATCTGGATTCCGATGGCAATCTGAAGCAGTTCGATGTGATTGTTGCCAATATGCCGTTCTCCTTGGATAAGTGGGCAGAGGGTTTCAACCCTGGCGGTCAGGAGGATGGCAGTAGCGATAAGGGTAAGAAGTTCAAGATGACCGCCAACCTGGACCGGTTCCATCGTTTTGACTGGGGTGTCCCCCCCGCAAGTAAGGGAGACTGGGCATTCCTGCTGCACATGCTCCATTCGTTACGGAGCAATGGCCGCATGGCTGCTGTTGTTCCTCATGGTGTTCTGTTTAGAGGCTCTGCGGAAGGACGTATCCGCCAGACTGTCATTGAGAAGAATCTGCTGGATGCTGTTATCGGATTGCCCGCCAATCTGTTTTATGGTACCTCTATCCCGGCATGTATTCTGGTGTTTAAAAAAAACCGTGCCACCAGCGATGTCCTTTTCATCGATGCTTCCGGCAAGGATGCGGAAGGAAAGCTGAGATACCGCAAGGACAAGAACCAGAACAAGCTGGATCAGTGCCATATCGACGATATCTTCCGTGCCTATACAGATCGGGTGGATGTGGAGCGGTTCGCTCACGTGGCTTCCTTTGAAGAAATTAAAGCCAATGAGTTCAACCTGAATATCCCCCGCTATGTAGACACCTTTGAGGAAGAGGAACTCATCGACATTGAAGAAGTGCAGGGCAACATCGAGCGCATCAGGGGTGAGATTGCTGCCGTAGAAGCCCAGATGGCGCAGTATCTGAAGGAGCTTGGTTTATGAGCGAACTTGTAAAATACAGCGAGCAGACCTTTGAGAGCATTAAGCACGTCAACGAATACGGCGAAGAATACTGGCTGGCTCGTGAACTCCAGCCGGTCCTGGAATATGCCCAGTGGCGCCGTTTCTCGGATGCCATCGAGCGTGCCAGGCTTGCTTGTAAGAACAGCGGCTTCGCAGTTGAGGACCATTTTGCCGATGTCGGCAAAATGGTTGACATTGGCTCCGGTGCAGAACGTCAGATCGATGATGTTATGCTTTCCCGGTATGCCTGTTATCTGATTGTGATGAATGGCGATCCCCGGAAGGAGGTTATCGCCATTGGTCAGTCCTATTTTGCGGTAAAGACCCGGCAGCAGGAACTGATTGATAACTATGAGCAAATGTCGGAGGATCAGAAACGTCTGGCAATCCGCAATGAGATGATCGCACATAATAAGTCGCTGGCAGAGGCCGCGCAGATGGCGGGTATCGTCGATCAGAGGGAGTACGCGATTTTTCAGAACAAAGGTTATCAGGGCTTGTATGGTGGCCTTGGTGCTAAGGAGATCCACGCTCGGAAGGGGTTGAAGAAGAGCCAGAAGATTCTGGATCACATGGGCAGCACCGAACTGGCCGCCAATCTCTTCCGTGCGACACAGACTGACGAGAAGCTGCGCCGGGAGAACATCCAGGGGAAGCAGGCAGCGTATGATACCCACTACCAGGTTGGTAAGAAGGTTCGCCAGACCATCCAGGAACTGGGCGGTACGATGCCGGAAGATTTGCCGACACCCGAGAAGAGCGTAAAGCAGATTGAGCGCGAGGTCGAGCGCAAGAAACTCAAGGGGAAATAAAACCATAGATTAGGTGCTGTTTGAAATTTTCGAGCAGTTTCCAATGATAAAAACGGAGGTGGAAGAATGTATCAAAGCGAATATGAGAAAGCCCTGGAGCAGGTGAAAACTGCGGTGGAGTTTGTGAGAGACTGCAACAATATCACCCGCTGCGAAAATACCTTGCGCAATTTTGAACGTGGACAGGCCATGGCCTGCCTGCAGGACATGATTCGAGAATATGGAAGCCAGATCGACGCCTTCGGTATCTGGGTCGATGGGGTGCGCGTGGTGAATGGCGTACCACTGGAGCAATTTACGGATCTGGATATCTGGATACAGCTCCAATATGTGAGCCGACATATTCCTGTATACGTTCTTCTGCGGGAGGGCGAGAAGGAGTTGGCAAAACGAGCTTGTCGGTGGTTGGATGGAACGGAAAATAGAAATGTTGGCGACTAAGTAATTGATGGAGGAAATATGTTTAGAAGTTTTGTTTACTTGGATACCGACAAGTTATATACATATAAGTGCCAGATTGATGGCGGAAAATTGGAGAAGCCCAAGACAATAACACAGAAACATACCGCAGGCATTGCGACAACCATCAAAGCAATTGCGGTAAACGCAGCGACTGAGATGAGTGTAAACCGTGAATTCATAAACGATGTCAATATCGACTATGACCATTTTGAAACTAACCTTAGCAGATTTGAAGGGGAGGACTTCTTTGATTGTGTGCTGAATGATGACTATGATCTAGCATCAATCCCAGCAATGAAGTTGATTCGACTTTGCAGCAGTTTTGAAATACCAGAGGCATTTGACGCAGTTAATTTAGTTGATCGCTTTATGCCCATGCTAATAGGGCAGGTGGCAACGGCATCTAATGCTGAGCAGGAAGCACTGGAAAGTATTCTGGGCAATGCGTCTGCTGATATTCCGTTTGTGGTTGAGTTCGATGATATTTCAGTTGCTGGAAAACTCAATGCAAAATATCTTAAAGAAGAATATGCTAACCTTGAGGATTATGCTGATCAGGATGTGTACATACTTTGCAAAGCGGTAGGTGTGATCAGAAAGGATAATGTTGAAATCTTTGATCCGCTGAAAGACTTTATCCGATTGCCCAGAACTATGCGCCGTCAAATGACTGCAGATGGAAAATCTGTTGGACTTGATAAGATCTCTATCGAGGGACCAGTGTTGAAAGTTGAGGTTATTGCTATCTACAAATAAGAGAAGGGAGAAAATGTATTATGGCTATTATTCCTGGGAGTTTTATGAATGCTGTAGTTGCGTTGGGGGTAGACACATCAGAAAATAAAAAGCACTGGATTGGAACGGGATTTATTGTTGCTAGAAAAGATCTGAATCTCCCTTCGGTTTCTACATACTATATTGTGACCAATAAACATGTAATTCAGGGCCAATCTAAAATCTATGTGAGGTTTAACTCGTTTGGGGAATCTTTTGTCAAAGACTATCCGATTAATCTGTTTGATGATAAGGGAAATCCAATGTATTCGTCACATCCAAATGAAGGCTCCGATATCTTGACATTTCAAATTAGGCCAGAGACGTTATTAAACGATAAATCCATATGGGGTGCATTTGATCTTGAAGACCATGCACTAACTTTGGAGCAGATGAAAGAGACGGGCGTTGAAGAGGGCAGTCTTGTGTATGCTTTAGGATTTCCTATGAATCTGGTAGAAGATATCAAGACTCCTATATGCAGACTGGGTTGTATTTCTCGAATTATGGATGCATTTATTTTGAAGCAAAGAACTCCTCTGTTCCTTGTGGATGCACAAACATTCCCAGGAAATTCTGGAGGGCCGATAATCAGCCGCCCGGAACATATTGCTATTACTGGAACGCCTGTAAATAGCAATGCAAACCTAATTGGAATTTTGAGTGCGTATTTGCCATACCGGGATACACTAATTAGCCAGCAAACGGGAGAAGCTCGCATGATTCAGACTGAAAATAGCGGATTGACGATTGTACATCCAGTTGACAGGATTAAAGAAGTTGTTGAATTAGAATGGCAACGGCTGAATCCGCCAGCACATCTAATGCAGGAACAAGAGATGGTTGGTAAGAAGCAAACTGCTGAGGTAACAGCATGACGTCAGAAGTAAAAGAAAGAATAGATCAAATCCGGCACGGAATCGTGCCGGAGGGATATATCAAAAGTAAGGACGGAATTTATCCGGGAGATTGGACATCAAAGAAAATGGGTCAATGGCTTCAGCTGATGGAAAGGCCAATAAGCTTGGAGGACGACGAAAAGTATGAGTTAGTCACGGTTCGTCGCGGATTTGGAGGCGTCGATTCCCGTGGTACCTATTTAGGAAAAAATGTCCTAGTAAAGAATTATTTTTGCCTTTGCACAGGAGATTTTGTTATCTCAAAAAGACAGATTGCACATGGTGCTTGTGGCGTGGTGCCAGCAGAATTAGACGGCGCAGTTGTGTCCAATGAGTACAACGTATTTATTCCTCAAGAAGGAACAAATATTAATATGTTCAATCTTATGATGCAGCTTCCTCATTATAGGCGTTTGTTCTATTTAATGAGTGATGGAGTCCACATTGAAAAGCTGTTATTCAAAACAGACGACTGGATGCGTCGTAGCCTGGCGATGCCCTCACTGGAAGAACAGGAGAGAATTGCTTCAATTCTTACCATGCAGGACAAGATTATTGAATTGGAGCAACAAGAAATCGGAGAAATCAAAAAAGCAAAGCGTTTTTTTCTTGAAAAAATGTTTCCCAAGGAAGGACAGGCTGTGCCGGAAATTCGCTTCAAGGGATTTACTGCCCCGTGGGAAAAGCGTAAGTTCTCAGATATTACTTTTCCGGCTGGCAAAAAGAATAAGGATAACCTTCCATTAGAGAGCTATTCAATTACCAACGAATATGGGTTTGTACCACAAGACGAGAAGTTTGAGAATGGTGGAACGATGCGAGAAGCAGATAAAAGAATGTATTATATCGTTTCTCCGAACTCCTTTGCATATAACCCAGCAAGAATAAATGTTGGTTCAATCGGATACCAAAATGTCGGGAAAAATGTGATAGTTAGCTCCCTTTACGAGGTTTTCAAGACCTCTGAAGATGTGGACGATAGGCTCTTATGGCACTGGTTCAAATCACCTGATTTTCAAAAGTTGATTATGCAGTTGCAAGAGGGTGGTGTTCGTCTGTACTTCTATTACGACAAGCTCTGTATGGGAGAAGTATTTCTTCCTTCGCTTGAGGAGCAGCGCAAAATTGGAAAGCTATTTGATACCATCGACCACCTTATCACCCTTCATCAGCGTAAGCTGGAAGAAGAAAAGAGGAAGAAAAAAGCCCTGATGCAGCTTTTGCTGACTGGGCTTGTGCGTGTGAACGCTTAATGGGAAAAGCCGGTGTAGCGGCAACTGCACCGGCATCCCTGGAATATAAGCGAATATTATGAAAGGCGGTTGGGATGTGAAGCGTGAAAACGCAAAGCGCAGCAGTGGTCATTATGAGACCAAGAAAGAGGCCATGGATGCCGGGCAAAAAATGAGCATCAATCAGGGTACCGAGTTGATTCCGCATCGCAAGGATGGAACAATTCAAAATCCTGATAGCCATAGCAACGCCCCCTGTCCGCCGATGGACAAGAAATAATCACTACCAGGCCAGCAGGGCCTTATGCCCTGCTGTGCCTCTTTATCATATAGGTCGGAGGTATTCACTATGCCGAGTCATCAGATTTTTAATGAGCGCCCGGAATCCCAGGATAGGGCGTTGCGGGAATTGCAAGCCATGGGCTATCAATATATTCCCAGAGCAGAGGCCGAGCAGAAGCGCGGCCATTTGTCGCATGTACTGTTCCCGGATGTGATGCGGGAGTTTTTGGCTTCTCAGTCCTTTGTTTACCGAGGAAAGCAGACTCCATTCCCCGATGATGCCATCGGCGAAGCAATTCGTGAACTGGATGCGCCCCTGGAGCGTGGCCTGATGTTCTCCAGCAAGGCGATCTATGATCGGCTGATTTACGGCAAAAGTTGTGATGTGCATCTGTATGACGGCAATACCCAATCCTTCGACATTTCCTATATTGACTGGGAACACCCCGAGAACAATATCTGGCAGGTTACGGATGAATTTTCCGTAGAACGCGCCAACGGAAAATATGCCCGCCCTGACATTGTCCTGTTGGTCAACGGCATCCCTTTGGTTGTGATTGAATGTAAAAAATCCAGCGTGGATGTGGAAGATGGTGTGAAGCAGAACGTCCGCAACTGGCAGCCTGACTACATCCCTCAACTGTTTAAGTTCACGCAGCTGGCTATCGCCTTGAATCCGGAATCTGTCAAGTATGGTACTGCCGGAACCAGGCAGGAGTTTTACTGCAAGTGGCATGAAGAGGATGTGCAGTGGCAGGAAGAGGCCGCAAAGCGCTATGTGGACGATGGCCACATCACCGAGCAAGACAAGGTGATCGTATCCATGCTGTCCAAGAAGCGTCTGCTGAACATGATTCGTTTCTTTATTCTGTACGATAGCGGCATTAAGAAGGTTGCCCGTTATCAGCAGTTCTTTGGCGTTGAAAATACAATGCGCCGCATCCACGGTGAAGATGGATGCACCAGCCGTGGCGGCGTTATTTGGCATACACAGGGTAGTGGTAAGTCCCTGACAATGGTCATGCTCGTGAAGCGTATTATTGCGGACAGAACTATTGTAAACCCGAGATTTGTTCTGGTCTGTGACCGACTGAATCTGATTAAACAGTTGCGGGATAACTTTGTCCATACCGGCATGGACCCGGTGGAAGCAACTACCGGGCGTGGTCTGGTTTCTCTGTTAAAAGATGTCAGCAACACGCTGATCGCCACAACAATCAACAAATTTGAAGCTGCAGCAAAATCCAGGGCCAAAGTCAGGGATGAGAACATTTTTCTTCTGATCGACGAAAGCCACCGTTCTCATACCGGCGAATTCCATAACATGATGAATGAGGTGCTTCCCAATGCCTTCAAAATCGGCTTTACAGGAACTCCTCTGCTCCGGAAAGATAAGAGTAACACATATCTGAAGTTCGGCAAACAGATTGGCCATTCCTATCGTTTTGAAGATGGTATTCGTGATGGTGTCATCGTTCCGCTGGTTTACGATGGACGTGTCATTCCCCAGAAAGTGACCAGTGACAAAATTGACGATTATCTGAAGAGCATCCTCGCTCCACTGACTGAGCCTCAAAAAGAGGATATGCGCAAAAAGTGGAGTTCCTTTATGCATCTGGCGCAGACGGAACAGCGTTTGTCCATGATTGCCTTTGATATCCATGAGCATTTTCTTCATTACTGCAAGCCTCGCGGATTCAAGGCGATGGCAGCGGTTTCCACTCGTGCCCTTGCGGTTCAGCTTGAGCGTGCGATCAACGGTCTGGGTGGTGTAAAAGCGGCTGCACTGATCTGTGATGATTCTGTTTCCACCGAGGGTGATGAAGGCGCCATCGGTAAAAATGACAAAGCAATTATCCGGGATTTTTTCAAAAAGGAAGTCGAACCCAGGTTCGGAGCCAAGTATGATGATTACGAAGAGTATGTGAAGAACAATATCATCGGCGGCGAAGATGTTGATATTGTAATTGTTCAGAGTATGCTACTGACCGGCTTTGACGCACCGTCCTTGGGTGTGCTGTATGTGGACAAGCCTATGAAAGAGCATTCTCTGTTGCAGGCTATTGCTCGTGTAAATCGTATTGCTGCGGGTAAAGATTTTGGCCTGATCGTTGACTATTGGGGGTTGTTTGGCAACCTGAATAATGCGATGGAAATGTACAGTGACGATCAGTCTGGTTTGTCCGGATACGATTCTGCTGATATTGCGGACTCTATTGCAACGGCAGCAGAGGAACAGGAGAAACTGAAGCAAACACACAAGGCACTGTGGGATTTCTTTGGCAACGCATCTTTTGACCAGAATAACCCCAGCGCCTGGGTAGCTTTCTTTGAGAAAGAAGAAGCAGCAGAAAGTGAGGCACTCAGGAAAGAGTTCTATGAAAAGCTGGCTGCGTTCTCCAAGATGATGACAATGGCTGTGGGCAACTATTCCCTGTACCAGAGCATTGGTTTTGAGCAGATGCAGAAATACAAGGCAGATCTGCTGTTCTTCCAGAAGCTGCGTTCTTCGCTGATGATGGTGTATGCAGAAAAAGTGGATTTCAGCAAATATGAAGATGGTATCAGAAGTCTGCTGAACACATTTGTTACCTCTGAACCCGTTGAAATTGTTGTGGAGCCGGTTGCCATCCATGACAAAGTTGCCATGGAAAAGCAGTTGGAAGAAGTGGAAGGCCAGAAAGCGAAGGCTGCATACATCCAAACCCGTATCGTTTCTGAGTTGGAATCCAGAAGATATGAGGATCCGATGATGTTTAAGAAGTTCTCTGAAAGAATCCGGGATACAATCGCAGAATACAGAAAATCCAGAGATGAAAATGTGTATCTGGCCAGTATGAAGAAAATGGCCGACGATTTGCGACAGGGCTTTACTGGATACTCCTACCCGTCCGCAATTATGAATGATAGCGATGCAAAGGCTTTTTATGGTGTTGTGTCAGATACATTAAAACAGTATAGTGGAGATGACCTGGAATTCGATGATGCAGTCGGCAAACTGGCGTTGGATATGAAACAGGCCGTGCAGTCACTGGCTCGTGTGGACTGGAGAACAAGTACACCAATCCACAAGAAAATGAACCAGGCTGTCGAGGATTTGCTGTGGGACTTCTGTGACGAGCATGGTATTAATTTGCCAATCGATAAGATGGACCTTCTGATTGAAAGTACCATTAAGACGGCAATGAGCAGGTATTGATATGGAGTACTCGGTAACAGTAAAGGGAACGGAACTCCCTGTGGCGGTTTCTTTGAAGGAAATGAAGCAGGTGCGGCTGAAAGTGTTTCCCTCTGGGGAAATAAAACTATCTGCACCGATCGGGACACCAGAGTCCTGGATTAAGGAGCATCTTCGCAGTAAAACACCTTGGATTGAAGAAAAATTGGAACTTTTTGTTCAAACAAAAGCAGTTGAAAAAGAGGAACACTTTATTTCCGGAGCGTCCACTCGTATTCTGGGTAGGCAGCTGACAATCCAGGTGCATGAGGCTAAACGCAAGCAGATCCTTCGTGAAGATAGTGTAGTTCATATCTATACCACAGAAACAGAACAGTCCCAGATCGACAAGCAGGTTAATAACTGGTGGCAGCAGACAGCCAAACGGTATTATCAGGATATCGTGGATCAGCTCTACCCGATCATCGAAAAACACGGTATTGAAAGGCCCTCTGTATGTGTGAAGAAAATGAGTACGTTGTGGGGTAGCTGCAGCAGAAAGAATCAGGCAGTGAATCTGAATTATTATCTGTATAAAGCAAGTGTTCCTTGCGTGGAGTATGTAATTTTACATGAACTGGCACATTTTCTGTATCCATATCACAACAAGGATTTTTACGATTTCATAACGATCCACATGCCAGACTGGCAGGAACGGAAGAAGCAGCTCGATTACGAATTTGTACTTGGTATTTGAGATGCCTTAAGAGAGTTATCATTGTTGTGGAAGGTTACGAGAAAAGAGCTAACTGATTTGATCTGTCAGTTAGCTCTTTTCCATTTCTCTTACAGAACTTCCGTATACCCTGCCAGGACCAGCAGCGTATGATATACCCCGTCAATGTGGCTGCGCTCGTAGCCGTGGGAGGCGTAGACACCGGAGCCGATGAGGCCGTGACGGATGTCGTTGCCCGCTCTCAGGGTGGCTTCCACGTCGGAGCCATAGTGGGGATACACATCCACAGCGTAGTCCGCGCCGGTTCTTTGGGCGGCGGCGATGAGTCCGGAGACCACATCGTAGCTGTAGGGGCCGCCGGAATCCTTGGCGCAGATGCTGACCTGGCGCTCGGTGCAGCTCAAGCCCTCGCCTACGCAGCCCATATCCACAGAGATGGCTTCCGTCACGCCCTCCGGCACCGAGGCGCTGCCGCCGTGGCCCACCTCCTCATAGACGGTGATGTGGGCGTAGAGCTTCCGCCTGGGGGTCAGGCGGTTGTCTTTCAGGTACTTGGCGAAGCCCAGCAGGATGCCCACGGAGAGCTTGTCGTCCAGGAAGCGGCTCTTCAGGTAGCCGGTCTCCGTCCGGCGGGTCCGGGGGTCGAAGCAGACCATATCCCCTACGGAAATGCCCAGGTCCTGGGTCTCCTTGGCGGTGGATACGTTCTCGTCCAGCACCACCTCCAGGGTGTCGAAGGTCCGCTTGGTGTCATTGTAATCGCCGTTGACGTGAATGGAGGCGTTGCACAGCTGCGCGGTGCCCTCGCAGACCTTTCCTGAGCGGGTGTAGACCTTCACATTTTCCCCCTCGGCGTTGTTGGCGTTCATGCCTCCCAAGGGGGTCAGCTTCAGGCGGCCGTTGCCCTTGATCTGGCAGACCATGGCTCCCAGGGTATCGGTGTGGGCCTCCAGCAGCAGGGCATCATTGGCATCTTCTCCTCCCAGCTCCGCCAGAACCCCGCCTTTGCGGGTGATCACCGCGGGGCAGCCCAGGGCCTCAAAGGCCCCCTGGACCCATTGGGCAGCCCGGGCAGTAAAGCCCGAGGGAGAGTCCACCGCCAGCAGGGCGGCTGTCTGGTCCCAAGCGAAATCGGCGTAGTTTTTGTCAAGCATCATAGCTTCCTCCTAACAGAATGTAGTGCCAGACTCCGGCAACCTCCCGCATGAAGTGGTTGACCTTCTGGCCCCAGCGGGAGGTCTCCGCGGGAATGCCCACGAATTCCACTCCGGCTTTTTTTGTAAACAGGCTGGCTCGGAACAGGTGATACTCGCTGGAGAGAATTCCCAGCTTGGTGGGGCGGCTGCCGGTTTCCTGTTCCAGCAGGTCCAGGGAAAACCGGATATTCTCCCAGGTGGATTTGGCCTGGCTCTCCATAAGAATGCGCTCCGGCTGGATCCCCAGGTTCACCAGCTCCCGGTACATGCATTCCGCTTCCGTCTCCGGCTCGTCATCTCCCTGGCCGCCGGAGACCACAGCCACCACATCCGGATGCTCCGTCAGGTAGTCCGCAGCGGCATAGATCCGGTCCCACAGGGAGATCGAGGGGCCCCAGGACCGAACCTTGGCTCCCAGCACCACCACATAGTCCACAGGTTCCTCCGCAGAGCCCAGGCTGGCATGGAAAATGAGTCCCTCGGTCACGGCGCAGATCAGAAAGCCGATGACCACCACCACCGTCACCCCCCGGGTGACGATCCGGCCAAATTTGGGAAACCTTAGGGTGAGAAAGGGCATCAGCGTATAAAACAGGATAAGTCCGATGAGGCACAGGCAAACCAGGGCCGAAAAGCTGTAGCCCACCAGAACATATTTGCAGCAAAATCCCAAAATTCCCAGGGGAACGCACAGCAGCAGCGGCCAGAGAATGGGATGTATTTTGTCTTTCAACATAGAAACCTCCTTGCTTGGATACCCTATCCTATCATATTTCCCACCCAAAAGCAACCGCCAGGCTCCCGGTTGCTTTTCCCGCGAAAACGTGGTATGATAGCATCAGCTAAAAAGGCTTACTTGTAATAGGAGGTCCTGACCTATGGAAATGCCTCGGGAAGCGGTACTGGAAGAATACAATCGGGCTCTGAAGCAGGGCCAGCGGGAGGTAGCGGAATTATCCGCCCAGGGGAAGCCCACCAATCCTGCGGTGCTGGATGATATTCTGCCTGACGGCAGCGCAAACGCCGTCCAGGACCTGGGAGTGCTGGAGATCCCGGCCCAGCGGATCCTGGGCACCAAATCCGCCGGGCGGATCGCCGCCTTCTCTCCCAGCTTTTTCCCCCTGCTGGATGCCAAGTCCGAGTTCGCCAGCAAATGGATGAACCTGTGCGCCGCGCACCTGGGGGACGTAGGCATCCGGGATGCCATCCAATGCTATGAGTACCTGGGCAATTTCTACGTCCAGGAGGGCAACAAGCGGGTCAGCGTGCTGCGCTACTTCGGCTCCCCTCGGATCCCGGCCTCCGTCCGGCGGATCGTGCCTCCCAGGTCCGATGACCCCAGAATCATTGCCTACTATGAATTCCTGGACTTTTTCAAAAGCAGCCGTCTTTATACCATTCAGTTCCACAAGCCCGGTCAGTATGCCAAGCTGCTGACCGCCGTGGGAAAGGAACCGGCAGAGCCCTGGACCGAGGAAGAGAGACGGACCTTCAGCGCCTACTATTCCTATTTCCTGGATGCTTTCAGTCAGCTGCCCCCCATTGAGGATGTGCTTCCCGAAGAGGCTCTGCTGCTGTGGCTCCAGCTTTATACCTACAAGGACCTGGGGAAAATGGGCGTCTCCGGCATTCGGAAGACCCTGACGGCCCTCCGGGCGGATGTGATCACCTCCGCCAGTCAGGAGAGCGTCCATGTCCGCACCACGGCAAACCCGGCCGTAAAAGCAGGCGTACTGGGCTGGATATCTCCGGCGTACCTGAATGTGGCCTTTGTCCACCAGCTGAACCCCGCTGCCAGCGGCTGGGTCCTGGGCCATGAGCAGGGGGTAGACTATCTGCGGCAGGTTTTGGGCAATAAGCTGACCATCAAGAGCTACTTCAACGCCGACACGCCGGAAGAAGCCGATCGGCTGCTGGAGCTGGCGGTCAGCGAGGGGGCGCAGGTGGTATTTACCACCGCCCCACTGCTGCGGGCCGCCACATTAAAAGCCGCGGTACAGCATCCCAAGGTGGAATTTTTCAACTGCTCCGTAGACCAGCCCTACTCCAGCGTCAGCTCCTACTATGGCCGGGTCTATGAGGGGAAGTTTATCACAGGTGCCATTGCCGGTGCTCTGGCAGATAATAACCGCATCGGCTATATTGCCTCCTACCCCATCTATGGCCAGATGGCCAATATCAACGCCTTCGCCCTGGGGGCCCAGTTTACCAACCCCCGGGCCAAGATCCATCTGCGCTGGTCCTGCGTGGAGGGAAACCCCCAGGCGGACTTCTTCGCCGACGGCATCCGGGTGATCTCCAATCGGGATGCCCCAGGGCAGAACAAGATCTATCTGGATTTTTGCAGCTACGGCACCTACCGGATGGAGGACAGCGGAGAGCTGATCCCTTTGGGCTCTCCCGTATGGGTCTGGGGCAAATTCTATGAATTCGTCCTCAGCTCCATGTTTTCCGGCACCTGGAAGCGGGAAAAATCCGGCCCCGGAGCACTGAACTACTGGCTGGGCATGGACAGCGGCGTGATCGCCGTAAATCTGTCGGACCGGCTGCCCACAGGCATCCGGACCATGGCCCAATTCTTGCAGGACTCCATCGCCGGAAAATGGCTGGATCCCTTTGCCAGGAAAATCGTCGCCCAGGACGGCACCGTCAAAAACGACGGCACCACCACCTTCACCCCGGATCAGCTGCTGCATATGGACTGGCTGTGCGACAATGTGATAGGCGATATTCCCAATCCCTCGGAAATCCTGCCCATGTCCCGGGCCATGGTGGAGGAGCTGGGGATCTACGCCAACAAGCCGGCAGGCGGGAAAGAGGAAGCCGCTCATGAAGATCCTGGTCCTGTCTGACGAAGAGTGCCCCGCCCTGTGGGACTATTACGTTCCCGGGCGGCTGGCGGAATATCAACTGATCATCTCCTGCGGAGATTTAAAGGCCAGCTATCTGAGCTTCCTCGTGACCATGGCCCGGTGCCCGGTGCTTTACGTGCCCGGAAACCACGACACCCGCTACGACCAGGAGCCCCCAGAGGGCTGCGACAACATCGACGGCAAGGTGGTGGAATTCAACGGTCTGCGGATCGCCGGTCTGGGGGGCTGCCGGAAGTATCACGATGGCCCCAACCAGTACACCGAGCGGGAAATGCGGGGCAGGATCCGGAAGCTCTTCTGGCCTCTTTACAAAGCCGGGGGGGTGGACATTCTGGTGACCCATGCCCCGGCGGAGGGACTGGGAGACGGCGAGGACCGGGCCCACCTGGGCTTTGCCGCCCTGCGGGAGTTTCTCAACAAATACACCCCCGGCTACCATTTTTACGGCCATGTACACATGAACTATGGCACCGGCAATCAGCGGGTCATCACCTACAACGGCACCACCATCGTCAACGCTTACGAGCGCTATGTCATCAGCATCCCGGACCGTCCGGTACCGGAGAAGAAGAAAAATAGGCTGATTTGGATATCGGAACCTCCCAGGTACGACTGAGCAATAGCCCTCTCCTGGGAGAGGGTGGCAGGGCGAAGCCCTGACGGGAGTGGGGCGGTGTGGAGTCCCACCCGTTACCACCCCTCATCCGGCCCTGGCGGGCCACCTTCCCCCAGGGGAAGGCAAAGAAGGAAGGATTTCTTATGTTTACAGGTTTCTCCCCGGAGACCGTTGATTTTCTCTGGGGCATTCGCATGAACAACAACCGGGACTGGTTCCTGGCCCACAAAAAGCAGTATGTGGATTCCCTTTACGAGCCCATGAAGGCTCTGGGCGCGGCAGTATTCGAGCCCTTCCTGGACAGCCCCGGCAGCATCCTGAAGGTCAGCCGCATCTACCGGGATGCCCGGCTCCACCATCCCCTGCCTTACAAGGAGAGTCTGTGGCTGTGCATCCGGCAGGATGTGGACTGGTGGGCAGAAAACCCCTGCCTGTTCTTCGAGATCCGTCCCGAAGGCATCAGCTACGGCTTCACCGTCTGGAAGCCCAAGGTAGCCACCATGGATCGGTTCCGCAGGCAGATCGCCGCCAAGCCCCAGGACTTTCAAAAACTTCTTCGGGATACGGAGCGGAAAACCGGCATTCCCGTAACGGCGGAATGCTACAAGCGGCCCAAGGAGGCCCCAACGCAGGCCCTTGCCCCCTATTTCGCCTGGAAGGGGGACATCAGCTGCGTCCGGAGTGAGGACGTGGGACCGGAGATATTCGGGCCCCAGCTGGAAACCAGAGTCAAGCAGATGCTGACGGATCTGATACCGCTATACGATTATTTCAACCAATTCACCGAATGACGGAAAGGATGTTACCCTATGAAAAAAACGATTTTTAAAGGCATGGCCACTGCTATGGTCACCCCCATGACCCCGGAGGGTGTGGACTATGAGGCTCTGGGCCGGTTCATCGACTTCCAGCTGGCCTCCGGCATCAATGCCCTGGTGGCCGTCGGTACCACCGGCGAAAGCGCCACCCTGACCCCTGAGGAGCGGAAAAAGGTCATCTCCTTCACCATCGACCGGGTAGCGGGCCGGGTGCCTGTCATTGCCGGTACCGGCACCAACAACACCCTCCATGCCATCGACTATTCCGTCTCCGCCGCCCAGGCCGGAGCCGACGCTTTGCTGGTGGTCACACCTTACTATAATAAGGCCACACAAAACGGCCTCATTGCCCATTTTACCGCCATTGCCGACAAGGTGGACAAGCCCATCATTCTCTACAATGTGCCCTCCCGCACCGGCTGCAACCTGCTGCCCGCCACCGTGGAGAAGCTGGCGGAGCACCCCAACGTTGCCGCCATTAAGGAGGCCAGCGGCAACATGAGCCAGGTAGTGGAGCTCTTCGCCCGCTGCGGGGATAAGATCGACGTCTACTCCGGCGAGGACGGCCTGACCGTACCTATGCTGGCCATGGGCGGTATGGGCACCATCAGCGTGCTCAGCAACGTGATCCCCAAGGGTGCCGTAGAGATGACCGATGCTTTCTTCGCCGGAGACCTGCGGAAGGCCGCGGCCCTCCAGTGCCGGTACCTGGACCTCATCAACCTGCTCTTCTGCGAGGTGAACCCCATCCCCGCCAAGGCTGCCATCAGCGCCATGGGCTACGGCAAGGAGTTTATCCGTCTGCCCCTGACCCCCATGGAGGAGGGCAACCGGGCAAAGCTTCTGGCAGAAATGCGCAAGCAGGGGGTAGCCCTATGAGAGCCATTGTTTGCGGCGCCAATGGTGCCATGGGCAAGCTGATCTCCCAGCGTCTGGGTGAAAACCAGGTGGGTGCCGTCAGCATCGATGGAGAAAACGGAGCCTCCAAAACCTTCCAGGAGCTGGGGGACCGGCAGGCGGATGTGATCATTGATTTTTCCCACCACAGCGCCGTTGCCGAGGTCCTGGACTACGCCGAACGCTTCGGCTGTGCCGTGGTCATTGGCACCACCGGACACACCGAAGAGGAGAAGCGGCGCATCTACGCCGCCGGGGACAGGATCCCTGTGTTTTATTCCGGCAACATGAGCTTAGGGATCGCGGTGCTGTGCCGTCTGGCCAAGCAGGCCGCCGCCGCTTTCCCGGAGGCGGACATTGAGATCCTGGAGATCCACCACAACCGGAAGGTGGATGCCCCCAGCGGAACCGCCCATATGCTCTTCCAGGCTGTCCAGCAGGTCCGGCCCCAGGCCACCGAGCACTGCGGTCGGGCCGGAGAGGGCAAGCGGACCAAAGAAGAGATCGGCATTTCCTCCCTGCGGCTGGCAGGCATCGTAGGTATCCATGAAATTCACATCTGCACCCCCACCCAGCAGCTGGTCCTCCGGCACGAAGCCTTCGATCGGGGTATGTTTGCCGACGGGGCCCTGGAGGCCGCCGCCTTCCTGGCGGGGAAGCAGCCGGGGATCTACAACATGGAAAACTTGCTGGGGTGACACCATGAAATTTTTCTATATGAACGGGGCCGGCAACGACTTCATGGTCTTCGACGGCCGGGGATTGGACCTGGATTTTTCTGCCCTGGCCAAAAAGCTCTGCGCCCTGCGCCATGCCGACGGTCTGCTGGCGGTAGGCAATGCCGAGGGCTTCGACTTTGAGATGATCTTCTACAATGCCGACGGCACCCGAGGCGAGATGTGCGGCAACGGTGCCCGGTGCATCTGCCGCTTCGCCTATGACCAGGGGCTTGTGGGGGAGCAAATGCGCTTCAAGACCCTGGCCGGTCCGGTAGAGGGCTGGCGGGTAGACGAAAACCAGTACCGGGTGGCCCTGAATCTGCCCAGCGTCCTGGACCTGAACCGAAAGGACGACGTGGCCTATGTGGAGCTGGGAAATCCCGGTGTGCCCCACGCCGTCCGTCTGGTGGACGAGGAGATCCTCCAAAACCGGGACAGCTTCCGGGAAGAGCTGCGGAACCTGCGCTTCGACCCGGCCTTCCCCAAGGGGGCCAACGTGAACTACTGCCATCTGGTCGGTGAGGGCGAGGCCCAGGTTCTGACCTTTGAGCGGGGCGTGGAGGATCTCACCCTGGCCTGCGGCACCGGCTGCGGCTCCACCGCCTGCGTACTGTGGAAAAAGGGACTGCTCCCCGGCAAGCGCCTCACTGCCCAGGTCCCCGGCGGAACTCTGAAAATCACCATTGAGGGCGAAACAGAAGTTGAAAAGCTCCTGCTGGAAGGCCCCACGGAGATCACCGAGGTTCTGGAGCTGGACATCTGAAAAATTCCCCAAGGGCCGGATAGATCCCGGCCCTTGGGGAATACTGAAAGCGGCAGAAAAAGAAAATTGAAAAAAAGGAAAATAATACTTGACATTTTCGAAATATCTGGTATAATCCTAACTGTTCCGTGTGACACAGAGGATTTGTGTAACGGTAGCACACCGGACTCTGACTCCGTTTGCGGGGGTTCGAATCCCTCATCCTCTGCCAGAAAACGCCCTTACTCGAAAGAGTGAGGGCGTTTTTGCCATACCCCCTGACGGGTGTGGGGCGGTACAAAGAACCGGCTACCTGCTGCCCTTCATCCGCCGCCTGGGGGCGGCACCTTCCCCCAGAAGAAGACAGAGGAGCCCCAAGGTACTGCCGGCCAGGATCACCGCCGCTGCCTCCGGGTGGGATACGTCTCCCGTAGGAGGCATCTGGGGCAGGCTCTTGGTAAGGTACCAATGGATGCCCTGCCAGTCCCGTCTTCCCTGGTCCGTCAGATTCTCCGGCACTTTCAGGATCAGATCCACGGGCTGGTCTGTGTCCTCAGAGAAGTTCCCAAGGTAGATCCAGTCGGCGCTGCCCAGCTCCCCCTGGAAGATCAGCCCATCCCCCTGGACGGTCAGCCTCAGCTCCTCCAGGCTCTTGGGAAGGCCAGGGCACAGCAAATACAGCCGCCCGCCCTCCGGAAGCCGGATCCGGACCTCCTCCCGGAGAATCTCTCCCGGAGTGATGGCCAGAGCGCTGCCGAACAGGGCGGAGACCTGGCATACCCCGTCCGCACTGTACAGTGTCCCCTCCGTTCCGGAGCCGAAGGCAATTTCCGCCTCGGCAGGGACAGAAAGCACCAGAATAAAAAGGACAGCCAGAGTTACAATATGTTTCATAGAAATGCCTCCTGTGTCAGAATGGGCCTAGCCCTCTCCTGGGAGAGGGTGGCAGGGCAAAGCCCTGACGGGTGTGGGGCGGTGTAAGGTCGGACCCGGTACCGCCCCTCTTCCGGCCCTGCGGGGCCACCTTCCCCCAGGGAAAGGCTGGGAGTTTATCCTACCACCCCGGACGCACATTATCCGCCGGAAGCCGTCGGCGGATTCATAAAAAGTTTATGAAAATTTCAGCACTCTTTCAGGCTGACCGTTTAGAATAAAGCGAATTTGTATTGGGAGGAAATTGCGTTGATTGAAGTATCCCACCTGACAAAGCGGTACGGAAACCACCTCGCCCTGTCGGACCTGTCCTTTACCATCCCCAATGGGCAGATCTACGGCCTTCTGGGGCCCAACGGGGCGGGAAAATCCACCACCATGAACATTCTCACCGGATGTCTTGCCGCCACCTCCGGAGAGGTGCGCATTGACGGAGTAGACATTTTTGAGGATCCCATGGCGGCAAAGCGGCACCTGGGGTACCTCCCGGAGCAGCCCCCGGTGTACATGGACCGGACGCCCTGGGAGTATCTGCGGTTTGTGGCCCGGGCCAAGGGCGTGAAAAACCTGGCCCAGGAGGTGGACCGGGTCATGGACCTGACCCAGATCGCCGATGTCCGTGACCGGCTCATCCGGAACCTGTCCAAGGGCTACCGGCAGCGGGTGGGCATTGCCCAGGCCATTCTGGGGGACCCGGACATCATCATCCTGGACGAGCCCACCGTAGGCCTGGACCCCAGGCAGATCACGGAGATCCGGGAGCTGATCCAAAAGCTGGGGGAGAACAAAACCGTTATCCTTTCCAGCCATATCCTGGGGGAAGTCCAGGCGGTGTGCGAACGCCTTCTGATCCTTTCCAAGGGAAAGCTGGTGGCCTGTGACACCCCTGCCAATCTGGAAAAGCAGATGTCCTCTGCCTCCGCTCTGGAGATCAATGTCTGCGCCTCCGCAGAGCAGACGGAAAAGCTCCTCTCCAGGCTCCCCAATGTTCAAAGCTTCAAGAGCAAGGGCACCGCTGACCGGTGCCAGGTCCGGCTGGAAACGGAGAAGGAGCACCTGGAGGACCTTTCCAAGGCCGTCTTTTTTGCCCTGGCGGAGGCCGGGACTCCCCTTCTCGCCATGACACCTACAAAGGCCAGCCTGGAGGACATCTTCCTGGAGCTGACGGACGGAAAGGAGCCAGAGGCATGAAAAGCATATATCTGCACGAGGTGAGCTCCGCTTTTACGGGGTTCAGCGCCTACGTATTCGGAGCCTTTTTGCTGCTCTTCGGCGGCATTTATACCCTGGCCTATAATCTTGATCTCCACGTAGCGGAATTCCAATACGTGCTGCAAAACATGAGCTTCCTCTTTATTTTCATCATCCCCGTGGTGACCATGCGGGTCTGGGCAGAGGAGCGACGGCAAAAGACGGAGCAGCTGCTCTATGCCCTGCCCCTGACCATGACCCAGGTGGTGATGGGGAAATACCTGGCTCTGCTGACCCAGTTGGCAGTGCCTGTGGGCCTCCTCGGCCTGTATCCCCTGGCCCTCAGTGCCTACGGAAATGTGCCCCTGGGGGCAGCCTACAGCGCCCTGTGCGGATTCTTCTTTCTGGGCGCGGCGCTTTTAGCCATCGGCCTGCTGATTTCCTGCCTGACAGAGAGCCAGGCAGCGGCGGCGGGGCTGTGCTTCGTGGTGATGCTCCTGAACTACTTCCTGGTAAGCCTGGCAGAGCTGGTCCCCGGCACCGCGGCTGCCTCCCTGGCGGCCTTCGGCGCGGTGAGCCTGGCCATGGGCGGCATTCTCTACGGCATGACGAAAAACGGCGTGTTCTCCGCCGTGGTCTCTATGCTGCTGTTGGCGGCCAACCTGGGTGTCTACGCCTGGAAGCCCAGCGTGTACGAGGGTCTGTTTGCCTCTGTCATCCGGCAGATGTCCCTGTTTTCCCGGTTTACGGTCTTTGTCACCGGTGTGTTCGACTGGACAGCCATTGTGTATGATGTGACCGTCATTGGGGCCGTGCTTGTGTTTGCCATTCAAATTCTGGAGAAAAAGCGGTGGAGCGAATGAAAATGCCTGATTTTTCCGGTTTCCGCAGCCGGTCCTTCCGGGCTGGGGGCTACAGCCTGTTGGTCTGTGCCCTGGCCGTAGCCATTGCCATTGCCGTGAACCTGCTGACGGGCGCTCTGCCCGAAAGCCTTACCAAGCAGGACGTGACCAAGCAAAAGCTCTTTACCCTGTCCGCCCAGAGTGAAAATCTGGTGTCCTCTCTTGAGAAGAACATTACGGTCTACTGGGTGGTCCAGGCTGGGCAGGAGGATGCCAACATTGAGCAGCTCCTTTCCCAGTACGAAAGCCGGAGCACAAACCTGAAGGTGGTGGTCCGGGACCCGGATGTGTATCCGGATTTTCTGAGCCAGTATGATGTGTCGGAGACCTACAACAACTCTCTGGTGGTGGTTTCTGCCCAGCGGTATCGGTATCTGAGCTATTATGACATCTACACCTATGACGCGTCCAGCTACTATACCACCGGCCAGTATACAACTCAGTTCGCCGGGGAGCAGGTCCTCACCGGGGCCATTGCCTATGTGACCAGCGATAGCCTGCCCCTGATCTATCTGACCACCGGCCACGGAGAGGCGACTCTGAGCACCCAGTTCGCCGATGCCGTCAGCAAGGCCAACCTGGAAACCAAAGCCCTTTCCCTTTTGACGGTGGAAGCCATTCCCGAGGATGCCGGTGCCCTGTTCATCAATGCCCCGGATACGGACTTTACCCAGGAGGAGATCGATATTCTGGCTGCCTATCTGGAAAACGGCGGCAACCTTCTCTATATCTCCCAGCCTCCCAAAAAGCAGGCCCCGGAGAAGCTGGAGGCTCTGCTTGCCACCTACGGCATTACCTCCAACCCCGGCATTGTCCTGGAGGGCAACGGCAACTACTACGCTCTGTCTACCCCCTACTATCTGATGCCGGACATGGAGTCCCACGCCATTACCAATCCCCTCATTGACGGCAACTACTACTGTATGCTTCCCGTGGCCCAGGGCCTGACCGTAGCCACGGACCAGCCGGAGAATGTCTCCGCCACAGCCCTGCTGACCACCTCCTCCCGGGCCTACTCCAAGCTGGCGGGCTACCAGCTCACCACCTACGAAAAGGAGGATGGGGACATTGCTGGTCCCTTCGCTCTGGCTGCCCAGTCCACCAAAACTCTGGATGACGGATTGGAAAGCCGCCTGGTATGGATCGGCTCCACCGGTATTACCGACGACGATGCCAACGCCCGGGTCTCCGGGGGCAACCAGGATCTGTTCCTCAACGCCCTGGACTGGCTCTGTGACCAGGAGCAGAGCGTCACCATCCATGCCAAGACCCTGGGCACCAACTACCTGACCATGTCCGATGCCACCGCCAACATCCTGAGCATCCTGGTTCTGGCGGTGATCCCGGGGACCCTGCTGGCACTGGGCATGATCCTGAACGTGCGGAGGAAACGCAGATGAAGAGGAGAAAGACATTGCTCTGGATGGGGGCCCTGCTGGCTGCCCTGCTGGCTGCCTTTGCGGCGGTCTCACAGATCCAGCCCAAGACCTCCTCAGAGGAAGAAAATAGCGCCCAGAGCCTGGGAGAAGCGGATCTGACAGCCTTCACCGTCACCTACGAGCAGCCCATGACCTTCGTCAAAACCGAGACGGGCTGGTCCTACGAGGCGGATGACAGCTTCCCGCTGGACCAGGACAAAGCCCAGGCCATGGCACAGGTGCTGGAAACCCTGAGCGCCGATAAGACCATCGACTCCCCCAGTACCGACAAGACCTACGGGCTGGATGCCCCCAAGTGTACCGTCACCTTCGAAAATAAGACCCTGAAAATCGGCAGCGATGCCGCCATGGACGGGGGCCGTTATTTCTCCCTGGGGGATGGAAAGGTTTATATCACCAGCGCTGACATTTTGAGCCCCTTCCAGTATTCCATGCTGGACCTGGTGGAGCTCCAGGAGGCCCCCATGATGGAAAACCTGTCCCAGGTGACCCTGGAGCGAAAAGACGGCAGCACCCTGGTCCTGAGGGATCGGCAGGGAGAAAATCTCAGCTACTCCCAGGACTATATCTGGTTCTATGGCGACACACCCCTGGACACGGAGAACACCGAGGCGCTGATCCGCCACGGCACCGACATGACCTGGGAGGGCTGCGCCGACTACAACGCCACAGACCCAAGCGCCTATGGCTTTGACGATCCCACCCTGCGCCTCACCGTCCGCTACGGCACCGGCACCTATACCCTGGAAGTGGGGGACGCCCTATCCGGCCAGTATTATGCCCGAATGAATGACTCGAGGATCATCTACTGGATGGATGCCACCGATGTCAATGCCCTGCTGCAGGCGGACCCGGCAGACCTTTATCCCAACGAGGTCCTGCTGATGGACTGGGATACGGTTTCCTCCGTCACAGTCCAGCTCGCCGGAGAAACCTGGCGCTTCACCTCCGCTACCCGGGACAAGGTATCCACCGAGGCCGGAGAAACGGTGGAAGCGGGCGAACAGGAGACCTATTGGCTGCTGAACGGCAGCGAGGTATCCCTTGGGGATGTGCTGACCTCCGTCACCGCCATGACCCCCACCGGCTCCGCCCTGGGGAAAAGCCCCACAAGAGCCAAGGACCTGGAGCTGACCGTCAGCCGGGAAGGGAAAGAGGACGTAACCCTCTGCTTCTACCGGGACACGGCCAGCCAGTCTCTGGTGACCTTGAACGGGGAATCCACGGTTTGTGTAAACCGAACCGATGTAGTGACCCTCTGCGAAGCCATTACCGCCATCGTCCTGGCGGAATAAAAGCAAGCCGTCCCCGGCTGCGCCGCCCTGCCAAGCAGGAATCGCGGTGCAGCCGGGGACGGCTCATTTATTTTTTATGACGCAAGGAGCTGTGCGTAGTATCCATCCAAAAATTCCAGGCGGTCCCGGATAAAGTCCTCCAGTGGCCGTGGGCTGCTGACATACAGACCCCAACGGTCATAGTCCCGGTCCATAGCGCCGCTGGCGGCTATCTGGCCGGAAAGGCCTTCCAGAGTGGAAAGCAGGTGCTCTTCGGCAAAGGCGCTCTGCCGGAGCTGGAACCACCGGGTGGCAACCACCTGATCCAAATCACTGTGGGCGGCCTGGACCTTCTCATAGTCCGCCCGATTCAGGGTTGTGTGGATGCTCTCTTCATAGTTGTAGGCAAAGTCCTTCACCAGGCCCATAGACATATCCGTGTCCCAAAGGATCAGCTGCAGCTCGTAGTCCCCATCCCTGGGGCTGAGCAGATAGAAAATATTCCGGAACAGGGAATTGTCCTGCATATAGCCGAACTGGACAAAGAGGCTTACATCCGCGTAATTGCGCAGGTTGACAGACTGCCCGAATCGGTTTTTCTGGAGATCCAGCCACAAATCATAGGTCTGCTCATCCGTCAGCTTGGAGTAGATAATGCTGTAGCCCTCCGGCTTATTGAGTCTGCTCATAGAGCCGCCCTCCCCCTTTAAGAGGATCTGGTCCGGCTCCAGATTCAGGTACTTCCGGTCTATCCGGCGCTGGAGGAGATACAGCCCCCGGTAGCGACCGTTCATGACGATTTCACAGTAGTTTCCGGTAGACATCCGCACATCCCAGTCGTTTTCCTGGGCCAGCTCGTTCCAGAGGGTCATCAGCAGATTCTCCTTCACCTTAAAGTCATCCAGGCTCATGGGGTTCAGGATCCAATCGTCATCGGAGCCCATGCCCAGCAACTCCATATTCCGCTTGGTGCCGTCGGATTTCTGCAATGTCAGCTTGATGCTCTTTTTGGGCATAACAGTAGCCGTTCCGCCCCGAAGGTTCCAGCGAACAGGGGTGGACTTGACGGTGTATCCTTCCAGCTCCGGGTCATTGGGTGTCCAGGCCCGGAAGGTGCCGTAGGCATAGACGCCCTTTTCCTGAAGCTCCGTGTGATCCGGATCCTCAATGGAGAACACCGGCAGCGTGGTAAATATCACCCGGTAGCGCATAAAGCTGTCTCCGGAACGCACCAATAGGGCAAAGGGATGATTTTCGGCTGCCGCCGAGGCCAGATCCTCAAAAAGCGGATCCTCCAGGAAATACATCCGGGTCCCGGGGAAGGAGCAGGTGAGCCGTCCCTGGAGATCGGTGAAGGAGGTACCCTCCGAAATGCTCTGGGAGATATAGATGGTAGAGCTCTCCACATCCATAGGGGCCTTCTCTCCCGAGAAGAAGAGAGCCTGGCTGTAATCATAATATTCATAGCCCTCCTCCGCCGGACTTGCCGCCAGGAAGGGAACCCCCAGGCAGACATATTGCTGCCGCCAGGTAAACCGGAAAATAGATCCCAGCAGCACCGCCAGGGAAACCAGGAAAAAAGCTCTGGCAATGGGGCGTCGTTTTGACATAGTCTTTCTCCCTTACTGTACGTAGTAGGTGTCCAGGAATGCCACCCGGTCCCGCAGGAACTGGGCCGGAGTGGCAGCATCGCCGAAGGCATGGCCCCACAGCGCCTGGTCCCGGGGCATTGCGCCGCTGTCGGCCAGCTCTTCGGTCAGGCTGTCCATCAGCTCCTCCATGGACTCATCCGACAGGAGATCTTCCCGCAGCTCCCGCCACCGCCGGGCAACGATCCGGTCCAGGTCCGGGTGAGCCGCCAGGACGGCATCGTAGTCACTGCGGAGCAGACTCGTCTGCGTGCTTTCCCGGTAATCATACTGGAAGCCAAAGCACAGTCCCATGGACATATCCGTGTCCCACAGGGTGTATTGCAGGCGGTAGTCATCCCCTTCCGGGGTCAGCAGGACGAAGAGATTCCGGTAGGACCAGTTGTCCTGGAGGTACCCCAGCTGTGTAAAGATGCTGATATCCGCATAGTTGTCCGTATCCATGATGGTCCCAAGCCGATTCTCCCGGATGTCCAGCCAAAGCTCCTTGATGGCAGCTGATGTGCCGGTGGGATAGACCACCTCAATGGGGGTCCGGGGGTCATCGTTCAGCACCAGGCCGGAGTCAGGCTTTAGGAGGATCTGTCCGTCGGAAAGCCCCAGATACTTTCGGTCCACCCGGCGCTGGAGGAGATACAGCCCCTGATAATGGCCGTTCAGCACCACTTCGCAGTAGGCACCGGAAGACATAGGATAGTCCCAAGGGGACTGCTCCGCCAACCGATTCCATAGCTTCATGGCGAACTGCTCCTTGACCTTAAAGTCATCCATGGCCATGGCGTTGAGGATCCAGTCATCGTCCTTGCCCAGGCCCAGCAGATTCTGGTTCCGCTTGCCGCCGCCGTTCTTTTCCAGGGTCAGCTTGTAGCACTTTTTATCCAGCTCGGCGGTGGTCTGGCCCCGGATCTTCCAGCGGACCAGGCTGTGCTTGACGGAATAGGTATCCGTCTCGGTGTCCACTGGGCTCCATAGGGACAGTGAGCCCCGGACAATGGGTCCCTTCTCCGTCAGCATCGTGCTGTCCGGGTCCTCCATAGCCAGGACCGGCAGGGTGGTAAAGACCACATCGTAGCGCATATAGCGCCTTCCTGTGGAAATGATCAAGCCGAAGCGATGCCCCTCCCGGACGGCGGCCTCCAGATTCTGAAAGGCCTCATCCCGTAGAAAATACATGGGAGTCAGCAGGTTGTTGAGGGTCAGCCTGCCCTCCAGCGCGGCATAGGTAGTCTCCGGGCCGATGTCCTGAGAAATGTAGATGGTAGAGGACTCTACATCTACGGCGGCCTTCTGGTCATAAAACCAGAGCACATCGCTGTAGTCCCGATAGACGTATTGGCAGTTATCCGGAATGTCCTCCCAAAAGCGCAACCCCAAACAGGTATCCGAATGGGTCCACTGAAAGGCCAGCACACCGCCCAACAGAATCAACGCGGAAAGAAACAAAATTTTTTGAACGGTGCGGCGCATACTCGGCCCTCTTTCTTCCTTTTGCATAGAATCTTACTCTTTACAAAATAGCCGAAGATTGTGAACAGACTATGAATAACCAAAAATCGCTTCTTACAATTTGCCATGAGCGTACAAAAAATCCCCAAAATCTCTAAGATTCTGGGGATTTTTTGTGGTACGCCGGAAGGGACTCGAACCCCCGACCTACTGATTCGTAGTCAGTCACTCTATCCAACTGAGCTACCGGCGCATACGTCTGCTCAACGCTCGAATATATTAGCACAGACGGATAGATTTGTCAAGAGGATTTTCGCGAAATCAGGATTTTTTTCGGAGCAGCAGCAGAGTCCCCACCACCAGAGCCAAGGGAACGGCCAGCAGGCCATAGGGAGCAGTCAGGGTGTCCGGCTGGGGAGCCGGGTCCGGTGCGGATTCCGGGATGGTCTCAGGATCCGTCTGGGCAGCCTCCCGGGCGGCCTGCGCTTCCCGTTGGGCGGCCTCCTCCGACTCCCGGCGTGCCTGTTCCGCCTCTTTTTCCTGCTGGGCGTAATCCGTCAGGTGTTCGAAGAAGTCCCCGCCTGTCTCATCCGGCCCCGTCGTAGACGCATAGAGTCCAAAATAGCAGGGGCTGTATTGGGGAATGTCGGCAGCCTTGTCCATGCCTGCCATATACCAGGCAAAATCCGCCACCTGGCTGGCATGGCTGGGGAAGCCCCGCTCCTTGCAGACCTCATAGGCGGTCATGCCGCCAAAGGCCTTCAGGGGCTGGTCCCAGTCCATCACGATCTGGTTTTCTTCGTAAGAATGGAGGTAGAGCTTCGGCGTCAGCCATGTGCCGTAGCGCTGGGCGGACTCCGGGAAGGCGGTTTCCTCCCCGGCAGCCTCCCAGCCCTCCGTCAGCAGGGTGGCATAGAGGATGTGGGCCCCATGGGCGTACTCCCCTTTCAGGTCATGGCCCAGGGCAACCAGAGGCCGGAACCGGCGGAGCTGCTCCACCACATAGCCCTGGAGGTCCTCCCGGGTGACTCCCTGGATTCGGTACTGGTTCAACGCGTCCTCTCCCCGGCGGGAGTAGTAGTCCGCAAAGCCGCCGAAAACCGGATACTGCCGGACTCCGCAGGCCCACAGGCCGTCCAGGGCCTCGTGGCAGCGGTAATTGTTCAGATTCCGGTGGTTGGTGAGGTACACCACCTCCACCCGGTAGCCCAGTTCTCCGGCGTAATAGGGCAGCACTCCGGCAAAAAACAGCTGCTCATCGTCGCAATGGGTGGAGAAGAGCACCAGATCCGTGGCCCCCTCCACGGGAGCCTCCCACTGCTGGACCCAGTCCGGCAGTTCTCCATCCGTAAACAGATACAGCTCGTAAAGAGGTACCTGTCCCGCGTCAAAGGAAATCGTGACCCGCTTCTGGGGCTCTCCAAAAAGGGCCGTCAGATCCACCAGCGTGTGGAGAAACTGCTCCTGCCCCGCTTCTTTTTCCTCTCCATGTTCACCGGTGACCCGAAAGCCAGGGTATTCCGTATCAAAAATCAGGTACAGATACCGCAGCCCTTCCGGGTCCTCCAGGGTAAGCCTGGCATGGTCCTGGGCTTTTGACCCCTGGTTCTTTTTCCCGTCAAACAGGCCGCCAATCCCGGAAAAGCCCTGGCTGTCTGTCACCCTGTCCGCACCGCTGACATCCTGCGCCACCGCCGCCACAGGAAGCAGGGCCAGCAGGATCAGGAGGAAAAGAAATCGTCTCATGTGCAGCACCGTCCTTCGGGGATTATTATACCCGGATAATCCAATTTGTGTTTTCCCGGCAGGCCTTTTTGCCTTCTTTTTGATTACCGGTCCCTTTGTTTTTCCAGGAGCTTCCTCTTTAGGTATCCGAAGGCCTCGGTCCGGCCGCTGAGCAGCAGCAGAAGCCCGTTGGGAACGATGACGCAGAGGATTCCCTTCAGGAGAAAATCTCCCCACAGGCCCAGCCTCAGGGCCCCGGCAGCCCCTTGGATGAGAGCGAAGGACACCGCCACAACGGCCAGGTACAGCCCCTGCCGCAGAAAGTAGGGGGCGCTGGAGCAGCCGAAGATCCGCTTGTGGAGCAGATAGGGCTCAAACCAGAATGAGGTCAGCAATCTCGACACCGAGGTAGCCGCCAGGATGCCCGTCAGGCCCCAGCGGACACCGAAGAAATAGGACAGCACCAGATTGATGGCGGCGGCATAGAGCAGAATATTCTTCGTCTCCCGGAAAAGGCCCGTGGTGTTCCGGTAGCTCCATACGGGAGTCAGCACATTGGGCAGGAAGAAATTCAGGCAGATCACCGCCACCGTTGACCCAGGCAGCAGCCAGCTCTCCCCGGCCCAGATGCGGATAAAGGGATTGTAGAGCACCAGCAGGGACAACGTGCAGAAGGTGGTGATCCAGGAAAATACCAGGCTGTAAACATCAAAAATCTGCTTCTTCTGCTCCCGGGTGCCCGTGGCGTTCAGGTTGCCGATAGAGCCCAGCACCGCCTGATTGAGGGTATTGGTGAAGGCTGTGACCACCATGGTCTGGATCATGGTGTAGTTGTCGTAGCGGCCTACGGTGGCCGTGGAAATCAGGGAAGAAATATACAGGTTATCCGTGCCGTTGAGCAGCTGGCCTCCCGCTTTGTAGGAAAACATATGGCGCACATCCCGGAAGATGGCTTTCTTCTCCTCCTTTGGCAGCGCCGCCTTGTTTTTCAGGAAGGGATAGAGCTTATCCGCCTGACGGGACACATAGAGGTTGTTGGCAACGGTCATGGTGATCTGGATGGTAAGATACACCGTAAAGCTGCCCAGTACCAGCAGCACAAAGATCTGAACAGCAGTGGTCAGCAGCTTGAAGGCCATGGTGTATTTGGAAATCAGATACCGCTTCTGATCCGCCTGGATGATGCTGGACTTGTAGACCAGCAGATAGGAGCAGACGGAATTGGTGAGGAACATCAGATAGTACAGCACCAGATGGAATCGGTCGATCTCCGTCTTGATGAGCACCCCCAACACCGGCACCAAGGCCACGCCGATGACTCCCACCGTCAGGGCAATGATCCGGTAGATGACCTTATAG
Organism: uncultured Eubacteriales bacterium; assembly: GCA_900547405.1. Taxonomy (GTDB): domain Bacteria; phylum Bacillota; class Clostridia; order Oscillospirales; family Oscillospiraceae; genus Faecousia. The sequence goes on along the minus strand of URGL01000004.1, from coordinate 32,878 downwards.
TAACCCATAAGGGCCGTCAGCTTCTCTGTGTCATCCTCCGCCAATGGCTTATAGAGGGAAAAGATCACCACATCCGCCAGGCCCAGCTCCGTCAGGGACAGCACATCCAGGATGCTGGTATACAGGCCGTTGATGCCCAGATATTCTTCGCCCAAAACCCGCATAAACACGGTCCGGGACAAAAAGCCAAGCAGGGTCACCACCAGCTGGGCCGCCAGGCCGAAGCGAAAATTCCGCAGGGTATTGGTCAATCGGGAAGAATTGTTTTGATCCACAGTTTTCCTCCGTTTCTGTTGATTGAAAGGAAGTCAGTCCCGTATGCAAAAAACGCCCAGCCGATTGGCCGGACGTTTTGAATGGAGCTGCTAGCCAGATTTGAACTGGCGACCTCATCCTTACCAAGGATGCGCTCTACCGGCTGAGCTATAGCAGCATTTCCGCCGAATGCTAGGGTATTATACTATGGGAAAAAGGATTTGTCAAGTGTAATTTTTGTTTTTCGCCTGGTTTTTGTATGAAAAAAGCCTGCCGTTTTTTACACGGCAGACTTGATTCTTTCTCGGATTACACCAGCTCGATGACTGCCATCTCGGCAGCGTCGCCCCGGCGCTCGCCGGTGCGGGTCACACGGGTGTAGCCGCCGTTGCGGTCGGCATACTTCGGAGCAATCTCCTTGAACAGCTTGTGAGCCACATCTTCCTTGGTGATGAAGGACAGGGCCCGACGGTAAGCGGCCAGGTCGCCCTTCTTGCCCAGGGTGATCATCTTCTCAACCACGGGCTGCACTTCCTTGGCGCGGTAGAAGGTGGTCTCCATCTTGCCGTTGGCCAGCAGGTCGGTCACCTGCTGACGCAGCAGGGCCTTTCTCTGTGCGCTGGTCTTGCCCAGCTTACGAGTGCCAAACATGAACGTTTCCTCCTTTTGGTAAGCTTAGTTGTTGCTGCCAGATTCTTCGCTGGCCAGGGACAGACCCATCATCTCCAGCTTCTTCTGAACTTCGTCCAGGGACTTCTTGCCCATGTTCCGCACACGCATCATGTCCTCCCCGGTCTTGTCGATCAGGTCGGCCACGGTGTTGATGTTGGCACGCTTCAGGCAGTTATAGCTCCGGACAGACAGATCCAGCTCATCAATGGTCATAGAGAGCTTGGCATCCGGGTGATCGGCCACCTTCTCCACCACAGTAGAGCTGCTGGTAACAGCGTCAGACAGGTTGGTGAAGACGGTCAGGTGATCGCTCAGGATCTTCGCGCCCAAGGACACGGCATCCTTGGCGGTAATGGTGGAATCTGTCCAGACCTCAAGGGTCAGTTTATCGAAATCGGTCTTGTCACCGACACGAGTGGGCTCCACAGTATAATTCACCTTGGTAACAGGAGAATAGATGGAGTCGATGGGGATCACCCCGATGACGGTCTGAGGCGTTTTGTTCCGATCGGCGGAAACATAGCCCCGGCCTTGGGAAAGCGTGATCTCCATGTTGAAAGTGGCATCCTCACCCAGGGTGCAGATATGCAGCTCGGGGTTCAGGATCTCAACGTCCGCGTCAGCCTTGATATCGCCGGCGGTGACCTCACAGGGTCCCACAGCGTCGATATGCACGGTCTTGACTCCGGGGCAGTGCAGCTTGGGCGTGATCCGCTTTACCGCAAGCACGATTTCGGTCACATCCTCGGTCACGCCGGGGATGGTGGAGAACTCATGCTGAACACCCTGAATTTTCACAGAGGTGGCGGCGTAGCCAGGCAGGCTGGACAGCAGGATCCGTCTCAGCGAGTTGCCCAGGGTCATGCCGTAGCCGCGCTCCAGAGGCTCTACGACGTACTTGCCGTAAGAGGGGTCCTCAACGGAATCGAAGCAGCTGATGCGGGGCTTTTCAATTTCTACCATGAATCAAAACCCTCCTTAGGTTGGTGGGGAGCGTAACTCCCCACGTAAATGCACATACGAACAGGGGGCAAGATGATTACTTGGAGTACAACTCGACGATGAGGTGCACAGCGATATCAAAGTCGATATCAGCCTTGGTGGGCATAGCAATGACCTTACCCTGGAGGGTGTTCTTATCACGGTCCAGCCACTTGGGAGCAGCAACAAAAGCATCGTCTTCCTTCAGCTTCTTGAAGAAGGCATTGGAAGCGCTCTTCTCGGACACAGCGATCACGTCGCCGGTCTTCACCAGGTAGCTGGGGATGTTGACCCGGCCGCCATTGACGGTGAAGTGGCCATGGTTCACCAGCTGCCGAGCCTGACGGCGGGAGTTGGCAAAGCCCAGACGGTATACCACGTTGTCCAGGCGGCGCTCAACGAAGGTCAGCAGGTTTTCACCGGTGTTGCCTTCGGCACGGGCGGCCTTATCGTAGTAGTTCCGGAACTGCTTTTCCTGGATACCATACACAAATTTGACCTTCTGCTTCTCGGTCAGCTGAGTAGCATACTCAGACTTCTTCGCTCTTCTCTGGCCGCCGGGGTTCTTGTTGGAAGTCTTGGAATAACCCATTGCGGCAGGAGAAACGCCCAGCGTTCTGCAACGCTTCAGCACGGGCTGCATATTCTTAGCCATTTCGCAAAATTCCTCCTATACCTAAATCAGACTCTACGTCTCTTGGGGGGACGGCAGCCATTGTGGGGAATGGGGGTGACGTCCTTGATCATAACAACTTCCAGGCCGGCAGTCTGCAGGGCGCGGATCGCAGCCTCACGTCCCTGGCCGGGGCCCTTCACATAAACCTCAACGGTCTTCAGGCCATGCTCCATAGCAGCCTTGGCAGCGGTCTCAGCCGCGGTCTGGGCAGCATAGGGAGTAGACTTACGGGAGCCACGGAAGCCCAGTCCGCCGGAGGAAGCCCAGCTCAGAGCATTGCCTTCCAGGTCGGTGATGGTAACCATGGTGTTGTTGAAGGAGGAGCGGATATGTGCCGCACCCTTCTCGACGACTTTGCGCTCGCGACGGCGCTTAACAACCTTCTTAGTAGCTTTGGTAGCCATTTACATATCCCTCCTTACTTCTTCTTGTTCGCAATGGTCTTCTTGGGACCCTTGCGGGTACGGGCGTTGGTCTTGGTGCGCTGACCGTGAACGGGCAGGCCACGGCGATGACGCAGGCCGCGGTAGCAGCCGATCTCGCTGAGGCGCTTGATGTTCATAGCGGTCTCACGGCGCAGGTCGCCCTCGATGATATACTGATGCTCAATAGCCTCACGAAGCTGAGCTTCCTGATCCTCGGTCAGGTCCTTCACGCGGACGTCGGGGCTGATGCCGGTCTTCTCCAGCACTTCAGCGGCCCGGGCGGGTCCGATACCGTAGATATAGGTCAGGGCAACTTCGATCCGCTTGTCGCGGGGAAGATCAATACCAGAAATACGTGCCATAACTCTTCAGCACCTCCTATTAGCCTTGTCTCTGCTTATGCTTGGGGTTTTCGCAAATTACCATAACGCGACCCTTGCGCTTGATGATCTTACACTTTTCGCACATGGGTTTAACGGACGGTCTTACCTTCATACTGTTTAACCTCCATATGAGAATGGTTCTCTTTAGATTACTTACTTCTCCAGGTGATCCGACCCTGTGTCAGATCATAGGGAGACATTTGAACGGTTACCTTGTCACCGGGCAAGATCTTAATGAAATTCATTCGGAGCCTGCCGGAAATGTGTGCCAGAATGGTGTGTCCATTGCCAATGTCCACTTTGAACATTGCATTCGGCAGTGCATCGGTAACGATGCCCTCAAGTTCGATTACGTCGTCTTTTGCCAAGTCATGAACCTCCTAGGTCGTTTGCTTGCACGGCCCGGCTCAGGGAAGCCAGGTCTCTTCGTAATTCTCCGTTGAGCACTTTGTCGCCGGAGCGTAACTTCTCGGCAACTCTGGTCTCAGATCGAAGCACTTTTACTACGTGTTTGCGTTTTTTTCGCTTGGGCTTTTCCAAGGGCCTGTTCCGGCCGTTGACCAGCGTCACATATTGGTCTTCGGTGCTTACTACATAGAACAGGCATCCCTGATCTCTGCCCGCCGTGGAAGAAACCACATCTCCGATGAGGAGCGCGGAATTTTCCGGGTCCATAGTTAAAGTCCTTCGGTGACGGTGAGTATTTCCGGCTCGCCGTCGGTGATGAGTACAGTATTTTCATAGTGGGCTGCCAGCTTGCCGTCGGCGGTGACCGTCGTCCAGTTGTCCTTCAGGACATTGACCTCATAGGTGCCTTGGCACACCATGGGCTCGACGGCGATGACCATACCGGGGAGCAATCTGGGGCCCCGGCCGGGAGCTCCGAAATTCGGGACCTCCGGCTCCTCATGCAGCTGCCGACCTACGCCGTGACCCACGAAAGATCGGACAACTGAAAAACCGTTAGACTCCACGTACGTCTGTACGGCATGGGAGATATCCTGCACACGGCTTCCCTTGGTAGCGTGCTTGATCCCCTCAAAGAAGGACTGCTTCGTTACGTCGATAAGCCGCTGTGCTTCGGTGCTGATGGCACCGCAGGCAAAGGTAGCCGCGCAATCTCCATGAAATCCCTTATAGAACGCGCCCACGTCTACGGAGACGATATCGCCCTCCTTGAGGATGTATCCGCCGGGGATCCCGTGGATCACCACCTCGTTGACAGAGATGCACGCGCTTGCAGGGAAGCCGTATAGCTTCAGGAAGGACGGTCTGGCCCCCTGACTGACAATAAAGTCATGAACGGCTCGGTCTATTGCCTTGGTCGATACGCCAGGCTTCACCAGCTGGCCCGCCAGAGCTCTGGCGGCAGCGGTGATTTTTCCAGCCTCGCGCATGGCCTCGATCTCACGTTCATTTTTGATCGTGATCATACCTTTGCCCCAATCGCTTTCAGAATTTCTTCATTAGCGCCCTCAATGGACTGGTTGCCATTGACGGTGTGGAGCCGGCCCAGCTTGGCGTAGAAGTCCTTCAGCACCTCGGTAGAAGCGTGATAGACCTCCAGCCGCTTCAGCACGGTTTCGGGAGCGTCGTCCTTGCGGATGATCAGCTCCCCGCCGCAGCTGTCGCAGACTCCGTCAACCTTGGGGGGCTTGGCGACGACATGATAGCTGGCACCGCACTTGGAGCAGACCCGACGGCCGCCCATACGGTTCGCGATATCATGATCGTCAACCTCAATAGAGACAACATGGTCAATGCGGACGCCCTTTGCCTCCAGGGCCTGAGCCTGGGCCAGAGTGCGGGGCACTCCGTCCAGGATGAAGCCGTTGGCGCAGTCGGGCTGGGCCACACGCTCCGCGACGATGCCGAGGATCAGCTCGTCGGGAACCAGGCCGCCCACATCCATGTATTTCTTTGCTTCCTTGCCGAGGTCCGTGCCGTTGGCAATGGCCTCACGAAGCATATTCCCGGTAGAAATGGCGGGGATGGAGAGCTTTTTTACAAGCAGCTCCGCTTGGGTCCCCTTTCCGGCGCCGGGCGCGCCCAGTAGAATGAGATTCATCCTGCCATACCTCCTGACTTAGTCCAGGAAGCCCTTGTAGTGCCGCATCAGCAGCTGGGCCTCCAGAGCCTTCACCGTCTCCAGGGCAACGCCCACAACGATGATGACGGAGGTGCCGCCGATCGCCAGGTTCCGGACCCCACTCATGAGGTTGCCGGCGATGATGGGCAGCAGAGCCACAATGCCGAGATACACAGCACCAAAGACAACGATCTTGTTGATGACCTTCTGGATGAAATCAGCGGTGGGTCTGCCCGGACGGAAGCCGGGAATGAAGCCGCCGTTCTTCTTCAGGTTGTTGGAGATCTCCACGGGATCATACTGAATGGTGGAGTAGAACCAGCTGAAGAAGAAGATCATCAGGAAGTACATGACCGCGTAGAACCAGGAAGCAGAGCTCCACACATGATCGTACCACCAGCCGCTGGTATGGCCCGTAAAGGCGCAGATGGTAGCGGGCAGGGAGCAGATGGACTGTGCGAAGATGATGGGCATAACACCGGACATGCTGACCTTGATGGGCAGATTGGTGTTCTGACCGCCGTAAACCTTGCGGCCTACCACACGCTTGGCGTACTGGATGGGGATCCGACGCTCGGCGTTGTCCATGAAGATGATGAACAGGATCAGAGCGGCCATGCCGATCAGCACGACGATGATCTGCCACCAGACCATGGTGGTCAAGGTGCCGACCATACCGGGAATGCCGGAGATGATATTGGCGAACAGGATCATGGAGATGCCGTTGCCGATACCGAACTCGGTGATCTGCTCACCCAGCCACATCACGAAGGCAGAGCCGGCGGTGAAGGACAGGATAATGACCACTGCGGGCAGGAAGCCCTGCTTGGTGACGATGGAGAAGCCGGAAGCGGAGTAGTTGACGAGCATCTGGTAGTAAGCCCAGCCCATCAGCAGGCCCAGACCAACGGTGGTGTACCGGGTGATCTTGGCGATCTTCTTCTGGCCTTCCTCACCCTCCTCCTTGGCCATCCGCTCCAGGGCCGGAATGGCGATGGTCAGCAGCTGGATGATGATGGAGGAGTTGATGTAGGGCTGAATGCTCAACGCGAAGATGGTGGCTCGGCTGAAGGCGGAGCCGGACATGGCGTTGTACAGGCCCAGAATCGTGGAAGACAGAACACTGTCAAAGTAGTTGCTCAAGGTTACGGTGTCGATATAAGGGACAGGAATCACGTTGCCCGCCCGATAGATCAGCAGAATGAACAAGGTGAAGATGAGCTTCTTGCGAAGTTCGGGGATCTTCCATGCATTCTTAAGTGTGTCTAACACTTACACCACCTCGGCCTTTCCGCCTGCCTGCTCGATCTTTTCCTTAGCAGACTCAGAGAAAGCCGCAGCCTTTACAGTGATTTTCTTGGTCAGCTCGCCGCCGGCCAGAACCTTCAGACCGTAAGCGCACTCACCGATGATGCCGGCAGCCTGCAGGGCAGCCACATCAACGACAGCGCCGTCTTCAAAACCGTTCAGCAGGCCCACATTGACGGAGGTCAGGGGCTTGGCGAAGATGTTATTGAAGCCACGCTTGGGGATACGACGAGCCAGAGGCATCTGGCCGCCTTCGAAACCGGCACGGACCTTGCCGCCGGAGCGGGCCTTCTGGCCCTTGTGACCACGGCCACCGGTCTTGCCGTTGCCGGAAGCGATGCCGCGGCCCTTGCGCTTGCCTTCGAAGGTAGAGCCCGCGACAGGAGAGAGTTCATGGAGCTTCATTTCTGTTCTCCTCCTTATTCAACTTCGGTAACCTGCAGCAGGTAGCCGATCTGGGCGATCTTGCCGCGGGTCTGGGTGTTGTCCGGCTGGATGGAAGTCTGGCCGATCTTGCGAAGGCCCAGGCTTGCAGCGGTAGCGATGTGCTTTTCCAGACGGCCGTTCAGGCTCTTAACAAGCGTAATTTTCAGGTTTGCCATGTTAATTGCCCTCCTTAACCAACGATTTCTTCCACGCTCTTGCCGCGGATGGCAGCAACCTGCTCAGGAGAACGCAGAGAAGTCAGACCGACCATGGTGGCCTTGACAACGTTCTGAGGGTTGTTGGTACGCAGGCACTTCGCGCAGATGTTCTTGATGCCGACAGCCTCCATAACGGCACGGACAGCGCCGCCGGCGATAACGCCGGTGCCCTCGGGGGCGGGCTTCAGCAGGACGGTACCGGCACCGAAGATGCCGATCACATCGTGGGGGATGGTGTTGCCAGCCAGAGAAACCTTGACCATGTTCTTCTTGGCATCGGCGATGCCCTTGAGAATAGCCTCGGAAACTTCGGCGGCCTTGCCCAGGCCGTAGCCCACGGTACCCTTGCCGTCACCGACAACCACCAGAGCGGAGAACTTCATGACACGGCCGCCCTTAACGGTCTTGCTGACACGGTTCAGGTAAACGACCTTCTCAATGAGCTCGGAAGCTTCATTGTTAGGAGTCTTATTGTAAGCCATTTGTTTTCCTCCTCTTCCTTAGAACTCGAGGCCGCCCTCGCGGGCACCCTCAGCCAGAGCAGCAACACGGCCATGGAAAATATAGCCGCCGCGGTCGAAGACGACCTCGCTAATGCCCTTGGCCTTGGCACGCTCAGCCAGGACCAGACCCACCTTCTTGGCACCTTCGCAGTTGCCGGTGAGACCCTCAAATTCCTTCTCCAGCGTATTGGCGGAAGCCAGAGTAACGCCGTTCACGTCGTCAATGATCTGAGCGTAGATGTTCGTGTTGGAACGGAACACGTTCAGACGGGGACGCTCGGGAGTGCCGGAGATTTTGCCACGAACGCGGACATGCCGCTTCAGGCGCATTGCATTCTTATTAACCTTGCTGACCATTTCGGCACACCTCCATTACTTCTTACCACCGGTCTTACCAACCTTGCGGCGGATGACTTCGGTGGTGTACTTGATGCCCTTGCCCTTGTAGGGTTCGGGGGGACGCTTGCTGCGGACTTCGGCAGCGAACTGGCCGACAGCCTGCTTGTCAATGCCCTTGATGATGATCTTGTTGGGGGTGGGAACTTCGATGGAGATGCCGGGGATCTCGTCCACGATCACTTCGTGAGAGAAGCCCAGACGCATGACCAGCTGAGTGCCCTTCTTCTCGCAACGGTAGCCAACGCCGTTGACGTCCAGCTCCTTGGAGAAGCCCTTCTCAACGCCCTCTACCATGTTGTGCAGCAGGGTGCGGGTCAGGCCGTGGAGAGACTTGTGCAGGTGCTCTTCATCGGGACGGGAAACGATCACCTCGTTGCCCTCGACCTTCAGGATCATGTCGGGATGGAAGGTGTAGCTCAGAGTGCCCTTGGGGCCCTTCACGGTAACAGCATTGCCCTCGGCAATGTCCACCGTGACGTTTGCCGGAATGATAACCGGCTTTCTACCAATTCTAGACATTTCTGAATATCCTCCTTACCAGACGAAAGCCAGGACTTCGCCGCCGATGTGAGCCTCGCGGGCCTTCTTGTCGGTCATAACGCCCTTGGAAGTGGAAACGATCGCGATACCCAGACCCTTCAGAACCTTGGGCAGCTCCTCGGCGCCGGCGTACACACGCAGGCCGGGCTTGGAGACGCGGCGCAGGCCGGTGATGACCTGCTGCTTCTTGGCCAGGTACTTCAGAGTGATGTGGATCATGCCCTGGTTGCCGTTGTCAACAACGGTGTAGGACTTGATGTAGCCCTCGTCCAACAGAATCTGGGCAATGGCCTTCTTCAGGTTGGAAGCGGGGACATCCACGGTTTCGTGCTTTGCAGAGTTCGCGTTCCGGATACGGGTCAGCATATCTGCTACGGGATCGGTGATTTGCATGTTAATATCCTCCTTTAAGAAGTTACGGGCTTAACCCGTTAAAGTTTGGGGGTATCCGGGGAATGCGACGCGCGCCTTCCGGCACCCGTCCATCTTCCCGGGACTTCCCAAATCTTTTCACATTGTTGTCGACCTTACTCGGAAACGAGATTACCAGCTGGCCTTGCGGACACCGGGGATCTGGCCCTTGTAGGCCAGCTCACGGAAGCAGATACGGCACACGCCGTAGTCCCGCAGGTAAGCATGAGGTCTGCCGCAAATCTTGCAGCGGTTGTAGCGGCGGCTGGAGAACTTGGGCTCAGCCTGCTGCTTCAGGATCATAGACTTTTTAGCCATTTACGTAATCCTCCTAATCAAGCGGTGAAGGGAGCGCCCAGCTGGGTCAGCAGCTCTTTGGCTTCCTCGTCGGTGGCAGCGGTGGTGCAGATGCAGATATCCATACCACGGATCTTGTCCACCTTGTCGTACTCGATCTCAGGGAAGATCAGCTGTTCCTTCAGGCCAAAGGCATAGTTGCCACGGCCGTCGAAAGAGTTGGGGTTGATGCCGCGGAAGTCGCGGACACGAGGCAGAGCCACATTGAACAGGCGGTCCAGGAACTCGTACATCTTGTCGCCGCGGAGGGTGACCTTCACGCCGACGGTTTCACCCTCACGGACCTTGAAGTTAGCAACGCTCTTGCGGGCCTTGCAGGTAATGGGCTTCTGGCCGGTGATGGCAGCGATATCCTTGCAGATAGCCTCGATCTCCTTGGCATTGTTCTTGCTCTCGCCGCAGCCGACGTTCACAATCACCTTGTCCAGCTTGGGGATCTGCATAACGCTCTTGTAGCCGAACTTCTTGTTCAGAGCAGGAGCGATCTCAGCGACATAACGGTCTTTCATTCTGTTAGCCATTGTTTAAGCTCCTTTCTCAGATTTCGGCGCCGCACTTGCGGCAGATACGGGTCTTCTTGTCGCCTTCGACCTTGTAGCCGACGCGAACGCCCTTGCCGCACTTCTCGCAGTACAGGGCAACCTTGCAGGTCCGGATGGGGGTCTCGCGCTTGACGATGCCACCCTCCTCGCCCTGACGGCGGGGCTTGGTGTGGCAGGTAGCCACATTGACCTTCTCCACAATGACCTTGTTCTCGCTGGGCATGGCCACCAGGACCTTGCCCTTAACACCCTTGTCCTTGCCGGACAGGACGATAACGGTATCGTTCTTCTTAATGTTCATTCCTTCGGTTCCCCCTTAGATGACTTCGGGCGCCAGGGAGAGGATCTTCATGAAGTCTCTCTCACGCAGCTCGCGGGCCACCGGTCCAAAGATACGGGTGCCGCGGGGATTCTTGTCGTCCTTGATGATAACGGCAGCGTTCTCATCAAAGCGGACATAGCTGCCGTCCTCACGACGGACGCCCCGCTTGGTGCGGACGATGACGGCCTTCACGACCTCGCCCTTCTTGACAGTGCCGCCGGGGGTAGCCTTGCGGACGGAAGCAACGATGATGTCACCGATGTTGCCGGTCTTCCGCTTGGAGCCGCCCAGGACACGAATGCAGTGGATTTCCTTAGCGCCGGTGTTGTCGGCAACCTTCAGATAGCTTTCCTGCTGAATCATTTTCTGCCGACCTCCTTACTTAGCCTTTTCGATAATTCTGACCAGTCTCCATCTCTTGTCCTTGGACAGGGGACGGGTCTCCATGACCTCGACGGTATCGCCGATGCCGCACTCGTTGTTCTCGTCGTGGGCCTTCAGCTTGTAAGTCCGCTTCATGGTCTTCTTGTACAGAGGATGCTGCACGCTGTCCTCAATCGCAACCACAATGGTCTTGTCCATCTTGTCGGAGACAACCTGACCGATTCTGGTTTTGCGGAAAGCTCTGGTATTTTCAGTCATACTTGTTTCCCTCCTCAGATGTTGGTCTCTTTCTCACGAATAATGGTCTTGATGCGGGCAATGTCCTTCTTGACAGCGGCGATCTGCATGGGGTTATCCAGCTGATTGGTCGCGTGCTGCATCCGCAGCATGAACAGATCCTTCTTCAGCTCGTCCAGCTTCTTGGTCAGCTCTTCAGTGGACAGACTCTTGATTTCCTTTGCCTTCATCATTATTCACCACCAATCTCAGTTTCGACTTCCTTGGTGATGATACGGGTCTTGATGGGCAGCTTGTGCTGAGCCAGACGCAGAGCCTCACGGGCGACTTCCTCGGAAACGCCGCCAATTTCAAACATCACCTTTTGATTCTTAACAACAGCTACCCAGCCTTCGGGAGCGCCTTTACCGGAACCCATACGGGTGCCCAGGCCCTTCTTGGAGTAAGGCTTGTCGGGGAAAATCTTGATCCAGACCTTACCACCACGCTTGGTGTAACGGGTCATGGCAATACGGGCAGCTTCGATCTGGTTACCGGTGATCCAGCCGGGCTCCAGAGCCTGGATACCGAACTCACCATAGGAAACCTTGTTGCCGCGGGAAGCAACGCCGGTCATACGACCACGCTGCACCTTGCGGTACTTTGCTCTTTTAGGCATCAGCATCAGCGGTTACCTCCTTCTCTGCGGTTGTTGTTTCTGTCACCGAAGCGGCGCTCGCCACCCTGGCGGCGGTCACCCTGGCGACGGTCGCCATTGCGGCGGTCACCCTGGCGGCGGTCACGGCGCTCACGGGGAGCGGGTTCGGGAGCGGCGGCACGGAGGGTGGTATTCAGGACTTCGCCCTTGTAGATCCACACCTTCACGCCGATGCGGCCGTAGGTAGTAGCAGCCTCAGCAAAGCCGTACTCGATGTCGGCACGGATGGTCTGCAGAGGAATGGTGCCCTCGTGGTAGCTCTCGGAGCGGGCGATCTCAGCGCCGCCCAGACGGCCGCCGCAGGTGACCTTGATGCCCTTGGCACCCAGGCGGGTAGCCTGCTGCATGGCCTTCTTCATAGCCCGGCGGAAGGAGATACGCTTCTCCAGCTGCTGGGCAATGTTCTCGGCAACCAGCTGAGCGTTCAGGTCGGGGGACCGAACCTCAACGATGTTCAGGTTCACGCTCTTGCCCAGGCGAGTCTCTACGTCCTTGCGCAGGTTCTCGATCTCGGCACCGGCCTTGCCGATGACGACGCCGGGACGGGAGCAGTGGATGTTGATCTTGACCTTGCCGTTGGAACGCTCGATCTCGATCTTAGCCACGCCGGCGGCGTAGAGCTTGTTCTTCAGATACTTACGGATGTTGTAGTCCTCGACCACCAGGTCGCCGACCTTCTCCTCGCGGGCGTACCAATGGGAATCCCAGTCTTTGATAACGCCAACACGCAGTCCATGGGGATTAACTTTCTGTCCCATAGCTACCTCCTGATTAAGCCTTCTCGCTCACACCAATGGTGATGTGAGTGGTTCTCTTATTGATCCGAACGAAACCACGACGGGACGCGATGCGGCCGCGCTTCAGGATGGGGCCGGGATTGGCGATCACAGTGGAAACGTACAGGTTTTCAGCGTTCATTTCGTGATTGTGCTCGGCGTTTGCCACAGCGCTCTTCAGCAGCTTAGCCATGGGCTCGCAAGCGGCCTTAGAGGTCTGGCTCAGGTACGCGGCAGCGGTCTTCACGTCCTGGCCCCGGATCATGTCGCAAACCAGCTTGACCTTGCGGGGAGACATCCGGACGTACTTTACATGTGCAAATGCTTCCATTTTCGTACCTCCTTACTTGGCATTGGCGGTCTTGCTGCCAGAGTGACCACGGAAGGTTCTGGTAGGCACGAACTCGCCCAGCTTGTGGCCGACCATATCCTCAGTGATATAGACAGGCACATGCTTCCGTCCGTCGTGGACGGCGATGGTGTGACCAACAAAGGAGGGGAAAATGGTGGAGGCTCTGGACCAGGTCTTCAGAACCTTCTTTTCACCGGCCTTGTTCAGCTCTTCAACGCGCTTGTACAGCTCAGGAGCTACGAAAGGGCCCTTTTTGATACTTCTGCTCATTTCATTTCCTCCTTACTTGCTGTTTCTGCGCTTGACGATGAACTTGTTGGTGGGGTTCTTGCCCTTACGGGTCTTATAACCCATAGCAGGCTTGCCCCAAGGAGTGACAGGGCCGGGACGACCGATAGGTGCGCGGCCCTCGCCGCCGCCGTGAGGATGGTCATTGGGGTTCATGACAGAGCCGCGGACGGTGGGACGGATACCCATGTGACGGGTACGGCCGGCCTTACCGATGTGGACATTCTCATGATCCAGGTTGCCAACCTGACCGATGCAGGCGGTGCAGTTCATCCGAACGTAGCGAACTTCGCCGGAGGGAAGTCTGACCTGAGCCAGCTCGCCTTCCTTAGCCATCAGCTGAGCGGCGGCACCGGCGGAACGAACCAGCTGAGCGCCGTGGCCGGGCTGCAGCTCCACGTTGTGGATCACGGTACCAACGGGGATGTTGGCGATGGGCAGGCAGTTGCCGGGCTTGATGTCAGCAGCGGCAGAAGAGACCACCTTGTCGCCAGCCTTCAGGCCGTAGGGAGCCAGGATGTAGCTCAGGGTCTCGTCTTCGTACTTGATAAGAGCAATGAAAGCGGACCGGTTGGGATCGTACTCGATGCGCTGCACAGTAGCGGGCATATCCAGCTTCTGGCGCTTGAAGTCGATCACACGGTACTTACGCTTGTTGCCGCCGCCGCGATGGCGGACGGTGATATGACCATAGCTGTTGCGACCCGCATTCTTCTTCAGGCTCTCAACCAGGCTACGCTCAGGTTTTGCCTTCTTGTCTACGCCGTCGAAAGCGGAAACGGTCATGTTTCTGCGGGACGGGGTATAAGGCTTAAAAGTTTTAATAGCCATTTGCGTTTCTCTCCTTTATTGAGATTAGACCATGCCTTCGAAGAACTCGATGGTCTTGGAGTCGGCAGTCAGGGTAACGACGGCCTTCTTGTAGGCGGCCCGCTTGCCGGCGGGGTAGGCACCGGTGCGCTTGACCTTGCCCTGCATCCGGATGGTGTTGACCTTGGCAACCTTCACGCCGAAGGCCTGCTCAACAGCAGCCTTGATCTCGGTCTTGTTGGCGTCCACGTCTACCATGAAGACGTACTTCTTATCAGCAACAGACTCCATGGACTGCTCGGTGATAACCGGTCTTCTGATGATGTCATAAACGTTCTTCATTACGCGAATACCTCCTGGATCTTCTGGAGCGCGGCCTTGTCCACAACCAGCTTGTCGGCGTGCAGCACGTCGTAGGTGTTCAGCAGGTTGGCAAAGGTCACTTCGCAGCCTTCGATGTTGCGGCCGGAACGGACAACGTTCTGGTCAGCAGCGGCGGTCACGACCAGGGTCTTGGTGGTGCAGCCGACAGCGTTCAGGAACTGAGCGAAGGTCTTGGTCTTGGGAGCGTCCATCTTGATCTCGTCGATGACCACCACGGCCTGCTCGCTGGCCTTGGCAGACAGGACGCTCTTCAGCGCCAGCCGCTTGGCCTTCTTGTTCAGGCTGTAGCTGTAATCGCGGGGCTTGGGGGCAAACACGATGCCGCCGTGGGTCCACTGAGGAGCGCGGGTGGAACCCTGACGGGCCCGGCCGGTGCCCTTCTGACGCCAGGGCTTACGGCCGCCGCCGGAAACCTCAGCGCGGGTCAGAGCGCTCTGAGTGCCCTGACGCTTGTTGGCCAGGTGATTCTTAACTGCGTCATGGACAGCAGCTTCGTTGGGTTCGATGCCAAACACAGCTTCGGGCAGTTCGATCTCGCCAACCAGCTTGCCGGACATATTGTAAACATTCGTCTTAAGCATGATTTAAGATCTCCTTTCCTTAGCCTCTTGCGGAAGCCTTCTGGGGATTTCTGCCGGAAGCCTTCTGCGGGTTCTTGCTGATGCCGGTCTCGACGTTCTTGATCCGGTTGTTCTTCACGGTGTTGCGGATGTAAACGAGACCGCCCTTGGGGCCGGGAATGGCGCCGCGGATAACGATCATGTTCAGCTCTGCGTCCACCTTCACCACGTCCAGGTTCTCGATGGTGACCTGCTCGCAGCCCATCTGGCCTGCGCCGATCTTACCCGGGAAGATACGGGACTGGTGGGAAGAAGCGCCCATAGAGCCAGCGTGACGGTGGACAGGGCCGCCGCCGTGGGTCATGGGGGTACGGCCGGCGCCATAGCGCTTCACAACGCCCTGGTAGCCATGGCCCTTGGTGATGCCGGTCACGTCGATCTTGTCGCCGGCAGCGAAGGTGTCAGCCTTGACCTCGTCGCCAACGTTCATGTCAGCAGCGCTCTCCAGCTTGAACTCCTTCAGGTACTTCTTGGGGGCTACGCCAGCCTTCTTCAGGTGGCCGGCCTCCGGCTTGCTCAGCTTGTGCTCCTTGACGTCGCCAAAGCCAAGCTGGACGGCGGTGTAGCCGTCGGTCTCAACGGTCTTCTTCTGAGTCACGACGCAGGGGCCTGCTTCCACAACGGTAACAGGGATAACCTTGCCGCTCTCATCGAAGATCTGGGTCATGCCCACTTTTTTGCCGATGATTGCTTTTTTCATGGTTGAGTTTCTCCTTTATTAGGTTATTGGTTGACGCCTGCATTGGCACAGGTGCCAACATGACCCGTCCGCCCGATGCCAGACAGTGCGGGCAGCGGTAAGAACTTGATAGAATGTCAGGCTCTTACAGCTTTATCTCTATCTCAACGCCGGCGGGCAGATCCAGGCTCATCAGAGCCTCGATGGTCTTCTGGCTGGGGTTGAGGATATCGATCAGTCTCTTGTGGGTTCTGCGCTCAAACTGCTCACGGCTGTCCTTGTACTTGTGGACGGCCCGAAGGATGGTGACGACTTCCTTCTTGGTGGGCAGGGGGATGGGGCCGGAAACCTGGGCGCCGTTGCGCTTGGCGGTCTCCACGATCTTGGCCGCGCTGGAGTCGATCAGCTGGTGATCGTAAGCCTTCAGCCGAATGCGGATCATCTGGTTTGCCATGTGTTGTTTTCCTCCTTGATGTAACGTACTCAGTTTGCTTAGATGTCTGGGTACGGTCGAACTGTTCGTTAACGCTTCCGTGCGTATCACTTCGGGCCATGAAAATTGGCCGACAAGCGCCGACCATTCCTCCGCCCCGGCGATATACGCCAGCGAAACAGAAGCAGTTCAGCCGCCCGATGACCGGACATACTCCGCGGAAGTTACCGCCTGACGGCGCAATCTCCCGCATCATCGCATCGCATGCGCAGTCTCCCACACACGCTCAGATATAGTACCATACCGAAAAAGAATTGTCAAGCATTTTTTCAGAGTTTTTTACAAATTTTCATAGGCATTTTTGGGCGAATCGGAGAAAATTTTCGTCCCTTCCCCGCCGGAGGAAGCCTTCCCCTCTGGGGAAGGTGGCTCGGCGAAGCCGAGACGGATGAGGTGACCTTTGCAGCACACAGAAATCATGGTATAGTTATAGTAGAATATAAAAGGAGGCGATTTCCATGACCAGTGTTCCCCACCGCCGCATCATCTGTATCTGTCTGCTTCTGATTTTGCTTTTCCTCACCGGCTGCGGAACCTCCAAAGCCTATCCTCCGTCAGAAGAATCGGTCCGCTCCGCCGCCGAACAGCTGGGCTGGACGTTGCAATCCGATTTGACTGCTTCCCGGCAAGCGGGCCAGATTACCTACTCACTGTCCAAAGATGACCGGCACCGACTTACAGTGAACTGTGCCTCGGTCAGCGGAAAAAGGATGCTGAGCGCAATCTCCATGGTCACGATGCTTCCAGAAAAGCCGGAATTTTCCTGGGAGGACTGGAAGGATGTCATTTCTCTGGTAGAAGCCATGTACGGCAGCTTTTCCAAAGGCGAGCTATACAAGGCTCTGTCCGGCCAGGATATGCCGGAGCCGAAAGCCCCGGAACCGGTGACCGAAGCACGCCCCGGCGAGGAAAGTCTCTCCTGGGAAGCAAACTGTCCGGGCGGATATGCAAAAGTCCGCTGGGTAGCCATGGCCGGTCAAACAGTCCGCAGCGCTTCCAGCGGAACAGAAATCCTTGACTGGCGGGTACATTTTACCGTAACGGTCTATGAGGCTTTTGAAAGCACCCAGCAAAAATCATAATGCCCCGGACTACCTTCCCCTGGGGAAGGTGCCGCCGCAGCGGCGGATGAGGGGCGGTACCAGGTTGGACCCTGTGCCGCCCCACACCCGTCCCAGGCTTCGCCCGGTCCACCCTCCCAGGAGATGGTTTTTTGCGCAAAAACCCAGCCCCGTTGAATGGCAAGCTCTTTCCACTTCACCATTCAACGGGGCTTTCTTACAACCATTCGTTTTTCCCCTCATCCGTCTCGGCTTCGCCGAGCCACCTTCCCCGTTGGGGAAGGCTTCCTCCGGCGGGGGTTATTTATGCTCCCACTCTTTATACTGGGCCGCTTTTTCG
Source organism: uncultured Eubacteriales bacterium (assembly GCA_900547405.1). Taxonomy (GTDB): domain Bacteria; phylum Bacillota; class Clostridia; order Oscillospirales; family Oscillospiraceae; genus Faecousia. The sequence goes on along the minus strand of URGL01000004.1, from coordinate 15,250 downwards.
TAGAGCTTCAGGTAGCTGTCATACCGGCTGGGCTCAATGTCCCCGGCCTCGGCGGCCTGGCGCAGGGCGCAGCCCGGTTCTTTCCGGTGGGAGCAATCGTGGAACTGGCACCGCCCCAGGTAGGGGGCAAAATCCGGGAAGGCATATTGGAGGTTCTCCTTCAAGATAATATCCATCTGGTCCGTATCAAAGGACGAGAACCCCGGAGTATCCATCACGAAGGTCTCAGCGTCCAGTGTGAACAGCTCCACATGGCGGGTAGTGTGCCGTCCCCGGCCCAGCTTCTCGGAGACCTCGCCGGTAGGCAGGTCCATTCCTGGGGCCAGGGCATTGAGGATGCTGCTCTTGCCCACGCCGGAGTTGCCGGTGAAGGCGGTGAGCTTGCCCTGGAGGGCTTTTCGGAGCTCCTCCACTCCCGCCCCGGTCTGAGCGCTGGTGGGAATCACCCGAAAGCCGGCGTGACGGTAGATCCCCACCAGCTCGCTTGCCTCATCCAGGTCCGTTTTGTTGACGCAAAGAAGGGTCTCTACCCCCTTGTTTCCGGCGATGGCCGCCACCCGGTCGATGAGGAAGGGCTCCGTAATGGGGTTGACATTGGCGGCGAAGATCACCAGCGCGTCCACGTTGGCTACCGCCGGACGGATAAAGCTGTTCTTTCGGGGCAGGACCTTCTGGATCATGCCCTTGCCCCTGGTCTCCGTCACGGTGACCAGGTCCCCGGTCAGAGGGCTTAGCCCCTCCTTGCGCAGGATCCCCCGGCCCTGGCAGGTCAGAATACCCTCCGGAAGGGCCACATCATAGAATCCGCTGATGGAGCGGACGATTCTGCCTTGTTTTTCTTCGCTCATCAATCAAAGGTCACTTTCTGGGTGATGTATTTTTCCCCGTCGATATAGAGATCATAAAAAACCGTTCCGGTGCCGGAGAGGGAGATGATATACTCCGTAGTCAGGGGCGGGATCTTCTCATCCTCCACAATGGGCCGGTCGTCCTGCAAAATGGTAAGCAGGTACTCCTCCTGGCGGCTTGGCACCGTAAAGCGGACGCTCATCTTGGTCTGCGTGGGCTCCGTTTCCTCTGTTTCCTCCGTTGCCGCGGTGGTTTCGCCGCCGCCCTTGGAGACCTTCAGGAGGATCTCCCCATCCAGCTCCAGCTTGGTCCCCTCGGCTACGGACTGCTCCACGACCTCGCCCTTGGGCCGGTCGCTCTTGACGTTTTCCGTCTTCACATTGGTAAAGCCCAGGCGGCTCAGCTGCTTCTTGGCCTCGCCGGAATCCTTGCCCACCACATCCGGCATCTCCGCCGTGCTGGGGCCGGAGCTGATATAGACCACAATATTCTGGCCCTCGGTAAGCTCCGCGCCCACCTTGGGATCCGTCCGGGTCACATTGCCCGCCTCCACATAGTCGCTGGCCTCGGCCTGCTCCACAACCTTCACATTGCGGATATTCTGTAGGATCTTCATGGCCTGATCCCGTGCCATGCCCACCACATTGGGCATCTCCACAGTCTCCGGGCCGGTGCTGATCCAGAGGCTGATGGTCTGCCCCTCTGTCAGCTGGGTCCCCGCCACAGGCTCCGTGCGGATGACCTTGCCCTTGGCGGTGTCGGAGCTGGCCTCATAGCGAATCAGGCTGTCAAAGCCCTGGCCGGTGAGGAAGGCCTTGGCCTCCTCCTCCCCCACTTCCCGCAGGTCCTCCATGATCTTGACCACAGGCTCCTCACCCAGAGACACGGTGATGACGATCTCCGTCCCCTTGGTCACCTTGCTGCCGCCCTCCGGCTCCTGAAGCATGATCTGCCCCTTTTGGTAGGTATCGTCATACTGCTGGGGCTGGTAGCGGAATTTGAAGTCGGAATACTTGTCTACCAGATCATCCGAGTACATGGTGCCAACCAGGTAGGGCACCTCCACCAGGTCCTTATCCTTATTGAGAAGCGCCCCATTGAACAGGGCCAGCAGAAAGGCCCCAATGGCCAGCACCGCCACAACGCTGCACACGATGACGGCAATGGTGGCGATTCGGTTCCGTTCCTCCCGCTTGCGCTGCTCCTCCTTTTTGCGAAGGGCTGCCCGGCGCATTGCCTCGGTATTCTGGCTCACCGGGCGGCGGGAGGCGGTGTTCTGGTTCACTCCCAGGCGCTGCTGAGGCACCCGGCCGGTAGACTGGCTGACCCGGCCTGTATTCTGGTTCACCCGGCCCGTATTCTGGCTGGGCCGCTGGCTTCTGGGCGGATTGGGGATCCCGTTTTTGGCGTTGGCCACCCGCTCCGCCGTGGTCTTGGGATAGGTGGAGGCCATGCCCTTGATGGCAATGGGGTGCTCCGAGGGCCCACTGGCCTGGTACTGAAAGTCAATGGCGGGATTCTTCCGGAACTCCTCCATATCCTGGAGCATTTCTGTGGCGGAGGAATACCGGTCCTTGGGCTCCAGCGCCATACCCTTGAGGATGATCTGCTCCAGCCCCACCGGGATATTGGGGTTCAGGCTGGAGGGCTTGGGCGCGCCGCCGTTGATGTGCTGGATGGCCACCGCCACCGGGGATTCCCCGTCGAAGGGGGGCCGCCCGGTCATCATCTCGTACATCACAACGCTGAGGGAATAGATGTCCGACCGGCTGTCGGTATAGCCGCCCTTGGCCTGTTCCGGGGAAATATAGTGGACGGAGCCCAGAGCTTCCTTGGTCAGGGTGTTGCTCTTGCTCATGACCCGGGCAATGCCAAAATCCATCACCTTCACGCTGCCGTCTTTCAGCACCATGATGTTGTGGGGCTTGATGTCCCGGTGGACAATGCCCCGGCTGTGGGCGTGCTCCAGGCCCTTGGCGATCTGCATGGCGAAGTGCAGGGTCTCCTTCCAATTGAGGACCCCCTTCACCTCCATATATTGCTTCAGAGAGATGCCGTCGATCAGCTCCATGACCAGGTAGTTGGCATCGTCCGAAGAGGAGACGTCATAGACCTGGACAATGTTCGGGTGGCTCAGCATCGCCACGGCCTCGCCCTCCGCCCGGAACCGGCGGCGGAACTCATCATCTCCCGAAAATTCGTCTTTTAATATCTTAATGGCTACCTGCCGGTTCAGCCGGTGGTCCAGGGCCTTATAGACAATGGCCATGCCGCCGGTACCGATGACTTCCAGGATCTCGTACCGGTCGTCCAGCAGCTGTCCAATATAATGATTCATATTGAAATTTGCTCCTTTCACTGACCGGTCAAACGGAAACAAGAATGCTTGTCACATTGTCGGGGGACCCTCGCATTTTCGCGATGTTCAGCAGCCGCTTACAGCAGTTCTGCTTTTTGACCCCGTGGACGACTTCAAACAGGATCTCCTGGTCGTCCAGCATATTGCTCAGGCCGTCGGAGCACAGGAAGAGGAAGCTCCCCTTCTCCAGGTCCTGGCGGTAGATATCACTGAGAATGGTGGGCTCTGTGCCCACGGCCCGGGTGATCAGGTTCTTTCCCGGGAAGGTCTTGGCGGTCTCCGGTGTCAGATCCCCCCGGTCCACCATCATCTGCACCACGGAATGGTCCTTGGTGACCTGGCGAATGGAGCCGTTGGTGATGGCATAGCACCGGCTGTCCCCCACATTGATGATGGAAGCCTGATTCTTCCGGATCACCGCGGCTACCAGGGTGGTGCCCATGCCGGAGAATTCCTCAAACTGGCAAGCCTGGTCGTAGACCGTGAAGTTCGCCAGCTTGACGGCGGAGCGCAGGATCATGTCGCACTTGTCCCAGTCGGTCTGGCTGGTCCAGTTTCTCGTGACCTCCTGGACGAACACATCCACCGCCAGAGAGCTGGCCACATTGCCGGACTTGGCCCCTCCCATGCCGTCGCAGACAACAGCCAGCAGGCTGTGGCGGTCCAGCTTCTCTATATGAAAGGCGTCCTGGTTCTGTTTGCGGACGCAGCCTACATCTGTCAGGCCCCAGCTTTGCATGGGATACCTCCTTTCTCTTTGCCTTCCCCTGGGGGAAGGTGCCCGCCCCAGCGGGCGGATGAGGGGCGGGATCGGTACAGACCCGGTACCGCCCCACACCCGTCAGGGCTTCGCCCTGCCACCCTCTCCCGGGAGAGGGTCTTTTTCTCTATTGTATTTTCTCCTCAGCTGGCCGCAGGAGGCGTCAATGTCCCCGCCCAGGGTCCTTCGCACCGTGGCCGGGATGCCACCCTCCTCCAGGGTTTTCTGGAAGGCCGCCACAGCCTCTTTGGTGCTGGGCTTCAGGGGGCTTTCCTCCACATGGTTCAGAGGGATCAGGTTGAAGTGGCAGGGCAGACCCTTCATCCGCTTCAATAGCTCTTTCGCGTTTTCCTTGGAGTCATTGACTCCGCCGATCATGGCGTACTCGAAGGATATCCGCCGGGAGGTGGCGGCGTAGTACCGGCGGCAGGCATCGATCAGCTCCTGGCTGGGGTAGGCCTTGTTCACCGGCATAATGGTGTCTCGAATCTGGTCATTGGGGGCGTGCAGGGACACCGACAGGGTCAGCTGCAAATTTTTCCTCGCCAGCTCATCGATCTTCGGCACCAGGCCGCAGGTAGAGAGGCTGATGTGCCGCATGGAGATATTCATCCCCTCCGGGCTGTTCACCAGCTCCAGAAAGCGCATCACATTGTCGAAATTGTCCAGAGGCTCCCCAATGCCCATGAGCACAATGTGGGAGATGGGCAGGCCGGAATCCACCTGGGTGAACAGGACCTGGTCCAGCATCTCAAAGGGCTCCAGACGGCGGACCAATCCCCCCAGGGTAGAGGCGCAGAAGGCGCAGCCCATGCGGCAGCCCACCTCTGTGGAGATGCAGACGGTGTTGCCGTAGTGGTAGCGCATAAGCACCGTTTCCACACAGTTTCCGTCAGAAAGCTGCCACAGATACTTGATGGTACCGTCCTTTTTAGACTCCTGCTTGCGGACCACCTGAGGAGGCCGGATGGGATGATTTTCCGCCAGCTTTTCCCGGAGGGTCTTCGGCAGGTTGGTCATTTCCTCGTAGCTCCTGACACCCTTGTGGAGCCAGCCGTATACCTGCTTGGCCCGGAACGAGGGCTCATGCAGCTCTTTCAGGGTCTCCGCCAGCTCCGGCAGAGTCAGGTTTTTGAGATTCATAGATTCCTCCGCAACCGACAGATGAAAAATCCATCGGTATCGTATTGGCCGGGATACAGTGTCAGCATTCCGGTTTCATTTCCCGGGAAATTCCCGGGAAGGGATAATTTTTCTGTATGGAAATCCGGATGACTCTCCAAAAAGGCAGAGACAACCTCCTCGTTTTCCCGCTTCAATAGGGTGCAGGTAGAATACATCAGCACCCCGCCGGGACGGACATACCGCGCCTGGTTCCAAAGAATGGCCCTTTGCAGCGCCGGCAGCTCCTTGGCCGTTTCCAGATCCCGATAGCGGATATCCGGCTTTTTGCGGATAATGCCCAAGCCCGAGCAGGGCACGTCCGCCAGGACCACATCCATAGCGCCTTCCCACTCCGGGCAGAATTGGGCCGCGTCCTGAAGGGCCGCCTGTAGGGAGGCGATCCCCAGTCGCTTGGCGCCACCCTCTATGAGGGCGATTTTATGGGCATGGACATCCCGGGACAGGACGGTCCCCCGGTCTCCCATGGCAATGGCCGCGGCAAAGCTTTTTCCTCCCGGTGCAGCGCAGCAGTCCAGCAGACGCAAACCGCCCTCCTCAGGAAGCCGGGCGCACAGAACGCTTAGTTTCGACGCCGGGTCCTGGACGTAGAAGAGACCTTCTTTGAAAGCATTCAGCTGGTCGATGCTGCCGGTGCCGTTCAAAACCAGGCAATCCGGCATCCAGGAATGGGGCTTTGCCTCCACCCCTTCCTTTTCCAGGGCTTTTTGCAGATCATCCCTGCCTGTTTTCAGGGTATTTACCTGAATGACGGTCTCCGGGGCGGCGTTGTCCGCCTGCAATACGGATTCCAGCATTCCCTTCGGCACATTGGCTTTCAGAAGGGCGACCAATGCCTCCGGATGACTGTATTTGTCCTCATAAGAGGTGGGCTCCAGGAGCTTGCCATTGGTCCGGACGGCGCTGCGAAGAACGCCGTTGACCAGCCCCGTCTGACTCTGGGGTGCGTATTTCTTCGCCAGAACCACCGACTCGTTGACGGCGGCGCTGTCCGGCACCCGGTCCAGGTCGTAGATCTGGTAGAGTCCCAGATGCAGGATATCCCGGGTGGCCGGGTGGAGGGATTTCAGTTTCCCCTTCAGCAGCTGCTTCAAATAGAAGTCCAGCCGCCCCCTGTTTTGCAGGACCCCGTAGCACAGCCGGGTAGCCAGGGCCGCTTCCCGCCCGTCCAGCCTGTCCCGCCGGACGGTGTCCTTCAGCACGGCATTGGACCAGCCGCCCTGGCGGCGGCAGGCAATGAGGGTGCTGAGGGCCGTTTCCCGTGCCCCCATCAGTCCTTCAGGGGGTGGCCCCGGAAGTAGTCCGGGGCATTCATCCGCTTTCCGCCCTCGGCCTGGAGGGAGCGGATTTCTACGGCTCCCTGGCCGCAGGCGATGACCAGGCCCGTCTTGGTCAGGCCCAGGATCTGCCCCGGCTCCCCTTCCCCGGCAGCCACGCGGGTCTCGTGAACCTTAAAGCGCTTGCCCTGGAGCTCCATGGTGGCCACGGGCCAGGGCTGCAGGCCCCGGACCTGGTCGTGGACCTGCTGGGCAGTCCTGTGAAAATCAATGGGGCACAGGCTCTTATCCAGCATGGGGGCGTAGGAAACCAGACTTTCGTCCTGTTTTTCTCCCGCCACAGGACCGGCCTGGAACCGGGCCAGGGTCTTGCTGAGAAGTCCGGCACCCAAAAGGGCCAGACGGTCCAGCACCTCCCCGGCGGTCTCGTTCTCCCCGATGGGGGTGGTGACCCTGTCGATCATGTCTCCGGCATCCATCTCCCGGCACAGGTACATGGCGGTGACGCCGGTCTCCTTCTCCCCGTTCAGCACCGCCCACTGATAGGGGGCAGAGCCCCGGTACTTGGGGAGCAGGCTTGCGTGAATGTTGATGCACCCAAAGGTGGGCACGTCCAATACCTTCTGAGGGAGGATCCTGCCGTAGGCCACCACGGCGCAGACATCAGGCTTCAGGGCCCGGAGGGCCTCCACCGTCTCCTCCTCCCGGAAATTTTCCGGCTGGAAGACAGGGATCCCCGCTTCCAGAGCCACTTCCTTCACAGGGCTGGCGGTCAGCTTCATGCCCCGGCCCTTGGGCCGGTCCGGCTGGGTATAGACTCCTACCACCTGGAAGCCGTCTGCCAGGATCCTTTTCAGGCAGGTGGCCGCAATGTCCGGAGTGCCCATAAAGACAACACGCATGGTCATCCCTCCTCGCTCAGTTCTCTCATTTCTTCCTCGGTGAGATACCGCTCCATGATCTCCGTATACACAATGCCGTCCAGGTGGTCCAGCTCGTGGCAGAAGCACCGGGCGGTCAGCCCCTCACCTTCGGCCTCAAACCAGTTTCCATTCCGGTCCTGGGCCCGGACCTTGGCGTAGTCGGGCCGTCTGACCAGGCCATACTTACCTGGAACGCTGAGGCAGCCCTCGGCCTCCACCTGGTCACCGCTGGTCTCCAGCAGCTCCGGGTTCACCAGCTCCAGCATTTCCTCTCCGGTGTCCACAATAACAGCCCGGCGAAGAATGCCCACCTGGGGAGCCGCCAGGCCCACACCGTTGGCCTCCGCCAGAGTCTCCTTCATGTCGTCCAGCAGCCTGTGCAGCTTGCCGTCAAATTTTTCCACCGGTCTGCACACCTTGTGCAGGCAGGGCTCTTTTACGGTCATGATCTTGCGAAGTCCCATTGTTATCTGTCTCCTTACAAAAGTCTTTCCTTCTCACTCGAATCCATTTACATCTATGAAGGCCGTCACGCCCCGCATTTTGCTGTCTTTCCCGAAGGACCGGAGAAGATAGCTCAGGCCGCTTCTCAGCTCCTTGGTCATCTTTCCCAGCACCGTCAATCGGTAGCGGTAGCGGTAGTTGACCTTCGGCACGGGGCTGGGGGCAGGGCCCAGGACGGTCAGCTGGCCCAGGGCCCAGGATCTTTGCAGCTCCAGCAGACTGTCCCTGAATTTCATGGCTCCCAGAAGGACCTGCTGCTCCTGCTCCCCCTGAAAGGCCACCAGGATCTGATCCCCGAAGGGGGGAAGGTCCTGGACCCGGCGCAAGCCGATCTCCAGCTCATAAAAGCTGTCGTAATCCTGCTTGGCCGCCAGCTGAATGATGGCGTTGTTGGGGGTCAGGGTCTGGATCAGGGCCCGGCCCTCGCAGTCTCCCCGGCCGGCCCGGCCCACCACCTGGGTAAGCATATTGAAGGTGGTCTCCGCCGCCCGGAAGGAGCCGGAATAGAGGCTCAGGTCCGCGTCCAGTGCCCCAACCAGCGTTACATTCGGCAGGTCCAGACCCTTGGCCACCATCTGGGTGCCCAAAAGGACCTGTTCCTCTCCCCGGCGGAACCGGTCCAGAATGACCTCGTGGGGATTGGCGGCGCTGACGGTATCCGCGTCCATTCTGGCCACGGTCACGTCAGGAAACAGCTCATTCAATTCCTGCTGGGCCTTCTGGGTGCCTACGCCAAGGGTTTTCAGGGGGCCGCCGCACTTGGGGCACCGCTGAGGTACCGGCTGGGAGAAGCCACAGTAGTGGCACATAAGCCGGTTGTTGGCGCTGTGGTAGGTAAGTCTCGCGCTGCACCGGGGGCACTCCGGAGCCTCCCGGCAGTCCACGCAGACCAGGGCCCGGGCGTTTCCCCGGCGGTTCAGCAGCAGAATGGTCTGCTTTCCGGCGGCGCAGGTGTCGTGGATGGCCTGGCGCAGAGGGATACTCAGGCTGTAGCCATTGCCCAGCTTCAGCTCCTCCCGCATATCCACCACTTCCACATCGGGAAGGGCCCGGCCATTGAACCGGGTTTTCAACCGATAGAGGTCATATTCCCCCTGTTTGGCCCGGTACATGCTCTCCACCGACGGGGTGGCAGAACCCAGAAGAACCAGGGCCTTTTCTTTGAACCCCCGCCAGATAGCCACCTCCTTGGCGGCATAACGGGGAGCGTTTTCCGATTTATAGGAGTGCTCCTGCTCCTCATCCAGAATCATCAGGCCCAGACGGGCGCAGGGGGCGAAGACGGCGGACCGGGTGCCAACCACCAGGTTGGCCTTTCCCTCCTGGACCCGCCGCCACTGATCGTACCGCTCCCCAGGGGAGAGGCTGGAATGAAGCACCGCCACCTGGTCCCCAAACCAGGCGGCCATCAGTCCCAGAAGCTGGGGCGTCAGGGCAATTTCCGGCACCAGCAGCACCGCCGCCTTGCCCCTGCTCAGGGTCTCTTCGATGGCTTTGATATAGACGGAGGTCTTGCCGGAACCGGTGACTCCATAGAGAAGGGCTACCCCAGGAGTCTCACGGCCCATCTGGGATTTCAGTCCCTCGAATACTGCCGCCTGCTCCTGGCCCAGGACCAAGGGCTTTTGGACGGGAGCGGGGACGATCTCCCGGCACCGCAGGACCTTTCGCTGGGCAAAGGCCAGGAAGCCCCGCTTTTCCAGCCGGGACACCGTATCCACGGAGGCTCCGGTGTAATAGCAGATGTCCTTGACACTGGCAGACCCCACGGAGCACAGCAGCTCCAGAACACTTCTCTGCATGGCGGCACCCTTGGGCCGGGAGGCGGCAAAGGCCATGGCCTCCTCAGCGGGTACCGCCAGAAGGGCAATGCGCTCCAATTTGTCTCCGCCCTTCCGGGTGAATTCCTTCTCTGCCTGGATCCACTTTTTCCGGACAAGGTAGCCAAGGACCTCTCTGCGCTTGTCCTCCTCCGGGATCACAGCGCCAAGCGCCGACTCCCGGCACCCGCCGCCCTGATCCCGAAGATAGATCAGGACCTCCTTTGCCCCCTCCTTGCGGATGGAGGCAGTTTCCCAGCTCCGGTCCTCGGTAAGGCTCACGGTCTCCTTCTCCCGAAACCAGTATCCCGCCGGGAGGATGGCCCGGACGGCATCGTAGAAGGTGCAGAAGTACCGCTCCCGGAGAAAGGCCGCCAGCCGAAGCTGGGTGTCGCTCAGCAGAGGCTCCGCTTCCAATACCCCTTCTACATTTTTCAGCCCCTCCCGATCCCCTTCCTCCAGGGAAAGGACCAGTCCCTCGGTGCGGGTATTTCCAAAGCCGAAGGGCACGGTGACCCGCTGGCCCAGGCTCAGGGAAAGGCTCTGGGGCACCCGGTAGGAATAGGGCTTGTCCATGGCATAGACTGCGTTTGCAATGGCGATGCCTGCGATCATTCCCGTTCCTCCCTGGGCTCAAAAATTCAGTGCTTGTACTCTTCCTTCACGGTGGCGCTGAGCTCACCGTCGGCAACCTCCTGGATAGCCATGGTCACAGGCTTCTCCGGCAGGTCCTCATGGAACTCCTCCGCCTCGGCGGCGATCTGACGGGCCCGATGGGCCACCAGGTTCACCAGCAGATAACGGCTCTCAACTTTGGTCAGCAAATCAGCAACAGGTGGATACAGCATAAAATAAATCCTCCAATTCAAATTTTCGCCTGTCATTGCGAACCGGCGTCTATCGCCGGTGTGGCAATCCCCCGATTTTCAAAGCGGGTTGAATATCCGGGGATTGCCGCACCAGTGTGCGCACTGGTTCCCAATGACCGTTTATTTGTCTATGTAGCTTAGAATTTCCTCGGCGCAGCGCTGCGCATCGTCGTTCACGACAACGTGGTCATACCAGATCCGCTGCTCCATTTCCCATTTTGCCCGTTCCAGGCGGATGGCGATCTGGTCTTCCGGTGTGTCGTTGCGGCCCCGCAGGCGGCGCTCCAGCTCCTCATAGCTGGGGGGCATAATGAAGATCAGCAGAGCCTCCGGGTAGTTGTTTTTGACATTCCGGGCACCGTTTGGCTCAATGTCCAGCAGGACGTGGCCCCGTTTTTGCTTCTGCTCAACCTGGGACCGGGGGGTGCCGTAGTAATTTTTGGCGTGCTCGTCGTACTCCAGCATCTCTCCCCGGCGGATCAGTTCTTCGAAGTCCTGCCGGGTGACGAAATAATAGTCCTTTCCGTCCACCTCTCCGGGTCTGGGGGGCCGGGTGGTTGCCGAGACGGAAAAGAACAGGTCCTTCCGCTTCTCCATCATGGCCTTCATCACCGTGCCTTTTCCCACACCGGAGGCGCCGGAAATCACGATCAGTTTTCCCATACTCACGTTTCTCCCTCTTCCTCCGCTTCCTTCCCCTGCCACCGGTCGGTGAGGGTTTCCGGAGAGACAGCGGACAAAATCACATGGTCCGTGTCCATCAGAAGCACGGACTTGGTCTTCCGGCCATAGGAGGCATCGATGAGCATCCCCCGGTCCTTGGCCTCCTGAATGATTCGCTTGATGGGGGCGGAGTCCGGCGCCAGGATGGAAAGCACCCGGCCCGCCGCCACCATACTGCCGAATCCGATGTTTACCAGCGTCATAGAGACACTCCTTATTCGATATTCTGGGTCTGCTCCCGGATCTTCTCCAGCTCAGCCTTAATATCCACCACCACCCGGGCCAGGCGGACATCGGAGCACTTGGAGCCGATGGTGTTGGCTTCCCGGTTCATTTCCTGGAGCAGGAAGTCCAGCTTTCGGCCCAGGGCCCCGCCGGCTGTCAGCATAGTATCCATCTGGTTCAGGTGGCTCCGAAGCCGGACGGTCTCTTCGTCCACGGCGATCTTATCGGCGAAAATGGCAGCCTCGGTGAGGATCCGGGCTTCGTCAATGGCCGTGGAAGCCAGGACCTCCTTGAGCTTTTCCTCCAGCCGGGTCCGATAGTCGGTCACCGTCTGGGCGCTGCCCTCTTCGATTTTCTCCACCAGTCCCAGAATGGTCTGGCCCCGGCTCCGAAGGTCCTTCTCCAGGGCCTCTCCTTCCGTGCGGCGCATGGCGTCAAAGTTCTCCAGGGCCTGTTCGGTTACCGCCAGCAGGTCCTTTTGCAGCTGTTCCTCATCCACCTGGGGCTTATCCAGGCAGAATACATCAGGCAGCCCCGCAAGCGTTGCGGCCGTAACATCATTTGGCAGGCCGTAGCTTTCGCACATCTGCTTCACGGCGGCCAGATATCCCTCCACCATGGGGGTGTTGAGGGTGACGGTGACATCAGCGGTTCCCTCAGAGCGGAGGGAGACGAACACGTCCACCTTGCCCCGGGAGATCCTGGCCTTTACCGCCTGCTTCACCGCGTCCTCCCCGAAGGACACCGCCCGGGGGAGCTTCACGGTACAATCCAGATACCGGTTGTTCACGCTGCGGACCTCTACGGTGAATTCTCTGCCGTTGACGGTCTCCACAGCCCGGCCGTAGCCGGTCATGCTTTTCACCATGGACATTATCCCCTTTTGAGCCGGGAAAAATCCCGGCGTAATCGTTACTTCTTATCGATCTTCGCGGAAACGCTTTCCGTCTTCAAGGTGCCCACCTGCTCGAAGCCATCGCCGTAGACCACGGTGGCCTTAAAGGTGGAGGTGCCGGGCTCCGCGCCGGTGAAGTCCACGGTGACGTGGATATCCTCCGGGGTGATGTTGGCCACCTGGGCGGAGGGGCCCCGAAGGGTAACCGTAAGCTTTTCCGTGATGAGCTCCACCTTCAGCCCTTCCGGCACGTTGACGGGCTCCAGATCCTCCACCGTCAGATCCCGGATGGACAGGCCGTTGAACTGGATCTCCGCGGTGACCTCGGTGATGCCCGTCAGGTTGTTCACGCCCTCCGGCAAAGAGATCGGGAAATTGAGGATGGAGTTCCGGTTGATCTCCGCCAGGTTGATGCTGCCGATGGACAGGGTGTCTCCCAGCAGATCCAGGGCGGCCTCGCTGCCGGATACCCGGATGGTATCGTTGCTCAGGGTAATGGTGGTGTTCTGGGCTGTGGCACCGCCGCCCTCGGTCAGGGCATAGGTCAGGCGCAGGTCCTTCACCCGGCGGATGGTCACATCCAGCCGGACCTCCTCTACATCGGTGGTAATGAGCTTGGCATCCACAGGATCTCCGTTTTCGTCACAGAGCGTATAGTGGTAGCTCTCGCTGAGGGATTCCCGGCGGCCTTCCAGGTCCACGGTGATGGTTGCCTTGGCGATGGTGTCCACCACGGACTCAGGGCCCGTAACGGTGACCTCACTATAGTCCAGGGTCCGGTTTTCCTTGTCGATCATAAAGCCCTCGGCAGGGGTGCCGGTCCAGACCACCTCCACAGGGACGGTCTTGCTGACCCGGCGGACTACGGTCACATTGATGCTGTCCGGCTCCTTGGATTCGATGACAAAGGCGTTGCTGGCCACATCTCCCGGGAAGCTGGGGGTGGAGTAGGTGATGCGGATCTGGCTGCCGGGCTCCCGGATGTTGCTCAGGTCCGCCTTGATGGTGATGTTGCCGGAATTGACTTTGCTCAGATCCGACCGGTTTCCGGAGAGCTTCAGGTTCACCGTATTGGAGGACACCGCCGTCACCATCAGGCCGTTTTCATTCAGCACAGACTCCCCTTCCCAGACGATGGGGATATTGTAATAGGTATCCGTAGACCCGGGGCTTACCGCCGTAATGACATAGAGCCACAGGCAAAAGGACACGGCCAGGGACAGCAGGATCATACCGATTTTATTCTTCATGGTGTCTGCCTCCCTTTCCATCCTGGAATTTCTCCTTGAAATAGGCCCCGATGGACTTGTTGGCTGCCTGGTCCTCGTTCTTGCACAGGGCGTTGCGCAGGAGCTTCTCCAGGGTCCCCGGTGCCAGATGCCGCTTGAGCATGCCGCCCTCGGCCACGGAGATGGTGCCGGTCTCCTCGGAAACAATGATCACAATGGCATCGCTGCTTTCGCTCATACCCACACCGGCCCGGTGCCGGGTGCCCAGGTCCGCGGAGAGCCGATCGCTCTGGGACAGGGGCAGCACGCATCCGGCGGCAGTGGCCCGGCCCTCCCGGATGATCATGGCTCCATCGTGGAGCGCCGCCTTGGGGAAGAAAATATTCCGGATCAGCTGCTCGGAAACCTGGCCGTCGATGATGGTGCCGGTTTTGATGAAGTCATCCAGCCGGGCCTCCCGGGCAAAGACGATGAGGGCTCCTACCTTTTCCCGGCTCATGCAGTCGCAGGCAGCCACGGTCTGGGAAATGACCATATCCATTTCGGCCACCGGCTTGACACCTCCCAGCAGGCCCCGGAGCTGGACGCTGCCCAGATGGTCCAGCATCCGCCGCAGCTCCGGCTGAAAGAGCACCACCAGGGCAATGAGGCCAATGGACAGAAACTGATTCAGGATAAAGGACATGGCGTACAGGTGCAGTACCTCGGCCAGGCCCAGAATGACCATGACCACAACGACAGCCTTTGCCACACGCATGGTATTCGGCGTCCGGATCAGGGGCAGCAAACGGTATATGAGGAAGGCGACCAGCAAAATGTCCAGATAATCTGTCCACTGCATTCTGGTCACCGGCTGCAACAGGTTTTGCAATGCTTCCATGGTTTACCCCTCTTTTATGTCAACTGTTTCAGATCCCATATAAGGCTATGGTATACTTATCTATTATCCTGCCTATTATAGCGGATTCCGGTGCCGTTGGCAATAGGGAGAATATATAAAAATCGTTAAAAAAACCTCCCGGGTTTCCCCGGGAGGCGGTATGGAGCCGGTTCAACCGGCCTGTATTGCCTTACGGCAGCAGGTTCTCGTTGATGTTCCAGCAGACGTAGTAGGTACCGATCTGGCCGGCCACCACGAACTCAGTGGGGTACTCGGTCTTCAGGGTAGCGATCTCGTTGGTGGGCACATCGTCGATGAGCAGCCAGTCACCGTTCTTGAAGTTGGTGAGCATGTTGTTGTTGTCATCAGACAGGTAGAACTTGATCTCCTTCATGGTGACGTTCTCGGCATCCCAGTAGTGGTCGTTCTTGGTCAGGGTGATGACGGAGTTGTGATCCCAACCGGTCATCTTGTAAGCGCCGTTGGAAACGAAGGTGGAAGCGTCGCTGCACCAGGCCTCGTTGGCAACCACGTCCTCACGGACAGGGAAGTAGGCGGGGAAGGCCAGCAGCTCATCCCAGTAGGCAACG
Organism: uncultured Eubacteriales bacterium; assembly: GCA_900547405.1. Lineage (GTDB taxonomy): Bacteria > Bacillota > Clostridia > Oscillospirales > Oscillospiraceae > Faecousia. Next base: position 165 of record URGL01000004.1, on the reverse strand, counting down.
GCGTTGTTCAGGGTGACAACAATGGTCTTGTCGTCGGTAGCCTCAACAGCCAGATCGTTGGGATAGCCCTTCACGTTCTCGAACATGTAGCCGTAGTCAGCGCCCAGCTCCTCAGAGGCTGTCTCTTATACACATCTCCGAGCCCACGAGACTCCTGAGCATCTC